>JAHFBI010000060.1 GCA_023250095.1 Candidatus Melainabacteria bacterium | reverse complement strand
ACGTTCCTGCTCGACGAAATAGAGAAAGGCAGCATGAGTATATAAACCAGTCTCCGGCTTAACCAGGGCCGCCAGAACAGAAGCCGCCCCCACTGCGCTCGGAGGGGATGTAGCTTCGGGACCGGCAGCCTGCACTTCCTTATTTCCTGTCTCAAAGGTGAGCAGCCCGCAGCTCAACATGTTGAACATCACAGGGACCCACTCAACCTCGGACAGTGATAGCTTTTCGATAATCTCAGAGAGAACACTCTTGCCATCGACAGCCTGATAAAACTGTTTCTGCCGCTTGAGCTCGCCGGGAATTCCCCGGGCAACCATTTTTTCAAACTCTTGCTCGCTCAAAGAAGGATGATTGCGTATAAGGCAGGATTCAAGTTTCACGCCGGCTTCATCGAGATACTTGATGTAATCCTCCGGGGCTGTTTTCTGACTGGCGGCAGTTAACTGCCCCTCTGAAGTGGGACTTGCCGGCAAAGCAGACGCACTGCCGGAAGCTTTAGCCGGTGCCGGTACGCCACCGTCGCTCAGGACAAGCAAGATGAGTCCGTGAATCATGAGCAGATCTTTCGATTCATAGCTCCATTCAGCCGACCCGCCTGACGTCTCACCACGGTGCAGAGTCCAGGTCAACTCCTGATCGCTGTCCCGCCGCCCGGTTTGTACGACCAGACAGAAGGACTTCCTTGGCTCGCCACAAGTAAAGGGCAGCTCAACACTCTGCCCGCGGCTATTCATTGCTTCGGTAAACAAAAACTCCAGATCTGGCACACCTGGAATCTTCGATTGCTGCGGCAAGCGCCGGTTGTGTTGTCTTGACTGTTGCCAACCACGCTGCATCATAAAAGGGCGCCCACTAGATGAAATGAAGACACGTTTGCCGCAAGGAACAACATTGATGCACCCGGAATTGACAAGCGCCATCTCTGGGTGCCGGACAAACCATCGGTGATTTTACCATCGCCGTTCACTTCCGGGCTGTATCTTCTGCTAGGCGGTATAGTACGAGTTCTCACAAACAAGAATGACTTGGAGAGTGCCGCCTGAGAAAGCAGCTCACCCGACAGGGCAAGCTGCTTTCGAATGCGGACAAAGAAAAGCGCTCTGGCACCTTTAAATAACGGGTGTCATCGACGGCTCCTCCCACAGCTTCTCGAACTCATCGCCCAGCATTGTCTCGACTTCTACAAGCCGTTCGACAATACGTCCGATGCGTTCACTGTTTTCCTCTATTACCCGGCGCGCGCTTTGATAGCACTCTTCCAGAATGAGCCGCATGTGCGCGTCGACTTCATTGATGACGTCGCTGCCATACTCGCCTTGCCCGCTGCCTGTATCGCCAGCTCTCAAGCCAGGGGCACCGTCAATGGATATGTGTCCGAGAGGCGACATACCGAAAACGGTTACCATTCGCCTTGCCAGCTGAGTAGCTTTCATGAAGTCATTGGCAGCCCCGGAATCTTCCGTGGAGAGCAGAACTTCCTGAGCGGCACGGCCGCCCATGAGCATGGCTATTTCGGTGAGGATGTTCTGCCTTGTCTGGCTGAAGCGGTCGCCTTCTGGCAGGGACAAAGTAAAGCCCAGAGCCCGAGCGCGCGGCATGATGGTTATCTTACGGATCGGGTCTCCTTTGAGGGCGTGCCCGACTGCGGCGTGTCCTACTTCATGCACGGCAGTATTGAGCTTGTCCTGAGCGCTCATGGCAACGGCTCTTGTAGTGCGCGCCGGTCCCATGATCACACGGTCAATGCCTTCGCTGAAGTCGGACATTGTAATGTCCGGCGGAATTTCGGCAAGCTGACTTTTGCTCGGGCGGTCGCAGCCAGATTTTTCTCTGGCCTCGGCAAAACGGCGCCGGCGGGCAACCGTGGCAGCCTCGTTGGCGGCGGAGGCTATCTCGGCGCCTGAGAATCCAGGCGTCAAGGCAGCCAGTGTCGCCAGTTGCACGTCAGCAGCCAGAGGGCGATTGCGCAGGTGTACGGCAAAGATGGCTTCCCGCCCGAAGCGGTCGGGATGATCCACTCCGATGTGGCGATCGAAACGGCCCGGGCGCAAGAGAGCTGCATCCAGGATATCCGGACGGTTAGTTGCCGCCATAACGATGATTGCCCTGTCCCTGGTAAAACCGTCCATTTGCACCAGGATCTCGTTGAGCGTCTGCTCGCGCTCGCTGTTGCCGCCAAGATCGTGAGCAGAACGCTGGCGACCAATTGCGTCGATTTCATCGATGAAGATGATCGCTCTTTCTTTTGCCCTTGCCTGGGCAAAAAGGCTGCGCACGCGCGAGGCGCCTACACCAACATACATTTCTGTGAATTGCGAGCCGGAAATGGAGAAGAACGCCACACCAGCCTCACCAGCCACTGCCCTGGCCAGAAGAGTCTTGCCATTGCCGGGATCGCCCATGAGCAGGAAGCCTTTGGCCATGCTCGCGCCTGACTCCTGAAAGGATTCGGGATCGCGCAGATATTCCACGACTTCCATCAGCTCCTGTTTGGCTTCTTCACAGCCGGCAACGTCATCGAATGTCACTTTCTCGTCTTCGGCTCCGTGCTGCCTGGCGCCAGAATTCTGCATTCCGCTTTTTGTGGGTGGGCCGAAGCCGCCACCTTGTTTGCGGAAGAGGACAAACATTATGACACCGACAATCAGAAGCGGCAGGAAGCTCAGCGCCAGCGAAGACGGGCTGCCGCCGGCGGGATTCTGGGCTGAGATTTTGACGTTCCGGCTTTGTGCAAGATCGTCGATTCTTTTAAGCCCAATGTTTTCAGGAACAACCACTCTGGCTGGTTTGCCGGAGCTGAATTCCACAAGCACTTCATTGGCGCCGTTGACGACTGTTATATGAGCAACAGTTGCTGGCTCCGCCTGAAGCCTGGCCACAAGGGCCGAATAATCCATTACTGCGTATTCTTCTTGTACAAACGGCTGGACTTCTGCAGCCACTGTAAGATCCGGGCCAGTCCACACTTTGTCTGTATGATCGAGATGGGCTGTAAGGTAAGCCATCATGACCATAAGAAGAATCAGAGCAGCAATCGGTAAATACCAAATCAGGGATTTTGGTTTCATACGATAACCTCGCTGTAAGCGGTTAATATGACGCCTCAGGCGCCGTCTAACGTTCTTGAACGCGGGCTTCCGCGGCACCGCACCCGGGGGTTTGCTCCAGAGCGCTGGGGCAGCTGGACAACCGGGTAAAACAGGCTCTCGCCACCTTGGTGGCGAGATGTTACAGCGGTCCTGAATGATCCCCGGACACCCTGTTTCCGGAAGAGCATTTTCACTAACCTGTGTCAGCGGTAGCCGGTAGAACCAGAGGCAGAGCTGACACTGTCGCTTTGGGGAGAATCGATTTTGTGTCCCCTTCCTTGCAGAAGGTGTTTATTTCAGGCTGAGCCTTTTCAGATGTGGGTATGCACGTCTGCTCGTTGCACCGGCTAAACAAAATAAGTTGAGATATGTCTGATTCAAACGTAGCAAAACTGCCACCCCCTTGCAACCCGGCAGGGGGCTTGCTCCGACTGCTCTGGCGCTCAGCGGCAAGACAGCCAAGCCCAGCTCAGTTCTTCTTTTGAAGCTATGGTTAAAGGAACACACAGCTTGCGCGAGTGTTGTCTATCGCTCTTAGCACAACACATGCGACAGAAATTTACCTCAAGGGAGGGTATAACTTGAATATGCAACTGGGGGTTCCGGATTTATGCGCGAAGGACTGTATCTGATCGATTTTCATGCTCACCTTAAAGGACCCGGGACTCTACACAACTTCTGCCCGGAAGACCAGCACACTTCTTTCTTTCGAAGCACAACTCCTTTTTTCGAGGGACTGGCTAACTTCAGTGAGCCGCTTCATGACGCATTCACGCGCTACCTGGCGCTCAATTTCCGCGATGGACTGAGCAGATTGCTTTATGCCAGCGTCGGACAGTTCGGGCTGATGGAAGCTATCCGGCTGTTCAAAAATTACGACGTCGATCAACTTCTGCGCAGTATGGACAGACATGGACTGGACCACGCTGTAGTTTGCTCCCTCGAGCCGTTCATCACAACCCACGAAATTCTGGAGGCTATTGCTCCACACAGGAGACGTCTTTCGATTTTTGCTTCAGTCGGGCGCAATGAAGCTGATCCCACTGGCTACCTGGCACAGCATATCGAATCAGGCGAAATTTCCGGACTGAAAATTCATCCAGTGGTTGGTGGCTACGCTTGTGGCGAGCTCTACCACCGAACGAAAGATATTGTTGACCTGGCAACGCAGCACGGTTTGCCGGTCCTCATTCACACCGGCCACATCCCTGTCGAGGCGATACGCGGTCTGGCTGCCGGTTGCACCGAAGTCAACGCCATCGAGCCTCTGATTGCCGCTTTCCCGCAAGCCAGATTCGTCCTTGCGCACATCGGCTGGGAGTCCTGGCGTCGCATTTTGCACCTGGCAGAAAAATATCCCAATATCATGGTTGAAACATCCTGGCAGCCGGCGCGCATCATCCGGCGCGCCGTGGATAAACTTGGAGCGCAGCGTGTTCTTTTCGGGTCGGATTTCCCCCTCTTCAAACAATCGACGGCTCTTTCGGAGCTGCGGCAGGCTCTCAGCCCGCGCGAATTCGTCTCTGTAGCCTCGACTAACGCCCGCCGCCTGCTTGACGTTAGGCTCTTTGAGCGAACGGCCAGCTAATAGCTGCCTTACGCAGTTTCAAGCAGAAGAAAGGGGGGGTTGTCCCCTGCAAAATAAGACTGCTGCCAGAGAATATTGGCAGAAACTATGACATACTCGAATGAAGCAAAGCTTCTCATTTGTCCATTATAAAGGTGCGTTGGCACGGCCGAAGATAACACCTTCCCTGAATCGTCTCGCCCCTGCTGGGAGCTGCCGCAAGAGTCCATCACAAAGGAGACATCGAAGGTCTTTCATGCTCGACAAGCGCGATTCTAAAACCCAAACAACATCCTCCATCAAGCAATCCAGATTGCTCAACTTTCCGCAGGACTTGAGCCTGGGATACGTTTTTGTAGAAAGGGACAACGGTTTTGAAGAGCGCATAGCCGAAGCGCGCGGACCAGTGACAATTCCGGCTGGCAAGCCGGTGGGACTCATGGTCAGCTTTGACGCTTCCAGGGATCTGTCGCCGCTTCTGTCGCTTGATCCTGATAGCCTGCAATCGCTCAACTTGTCCTGCACGCAGGTCACGGATTCCGGCTTGAAGTTTGTCAAACACCTGAGACAACTGAAGTCACTTCTTTTGCTCAGCACACAGGTGAGCGACAAAGGGCTGATCCATCTCAAGGAACTCCCCGGGCTGGTTCGTCTTGATCTCACATCCACCTTGACAAGCGATCAGGGTCTCGTGCATCTGGCTGCTTGCCGGAGTCTGCGCGACTTGCGCCTGACCGATACAGCCGTCACAAACAAGGGGCTCTCGCGCCTCTCGGAAAATATAGCCCTGACGGCACTGGATATTGCTGACACGAAAGTGACTGACGAAGGACTGACACATCTAAAAAAGCTTGTCGCGCTGGAAAGCCTGATCCTCGATATTAACAAGAAGATAAACGGTTGCCGATTGCCTGTTCTGGCTGAACTTCCTTTGCTGAGCCGTCTGCACCTTGAAGCCACGCAGGTCGACGATCAGCATCTGGTGCACCTCAAGCCTCTGAAAGCGCTCAAAGCTCTGTGTCTTTCCGAGACTCTTGTGACAGACAGGGGACTTGTACATCTTAAAGGACTCTCCAACCTCAAAGACCTCTGCCTCTGCGACATCAAACTTACGGACTCAGGCTTGAAGCAGCTGAGCAGTCTTACAGGACTGAGCCGTCTCTGGCTTGCTGGCGGGCAGATAACCGATGCTGGTCTGGAATTTTTGTCCGTGCTTACCGGGCTGATCGAACTCTCACTCAACGACAGCGGAGTAGCTGATGCTGGGATGCAGCATTTGCAGAGACTTTCCAGCCTGCAGACTCTTTCTTTGATCAACACGCCGGTCACCGATGCCGGGCTGGAGTTCCTCAAGCCCCTGAAGTCGCTCCAGAAGCTTAACCTCAACGGCACGAGAGTGACTGATTCTTGCGTGCAACACCTGAGGCAATTTCCTGCCCTTGTCCATGTCAATCTGGATAACACGGCAATCACACGCCACGGTGTCCTTCAGCTTGAAAAAGCACTTCCTTACTGCACAGTAATCCACGGTTGACAACTCCTCGATGGCGGATGTGTCGGCGTGCTGGCCGCCGGCAGGCTTTCGAGCTTCTGCCTCATGTCGCAGGAGCCCGTTGACGAGGACAGGGCTGTGGCGCCTGCCTGGGCACATTTTTTAAGATGTGATCCGCCAAAGGTAAGGGGGCATTACCCCGTGCTATCATCTTGACCCTTGATTTCCGTCTAGCGGCATCGGGCGGCACTTAATGCTCTTTAACAGCTTCACGTACCTGCTTTTCCTGCCGATAGTGGTGGCTTTGCACTGGCTCCTGCCCAGAGCCTTTCGCCGGGGGCTCCTGCTTCTGGCCAGTTACTTTTTCTATATGAGTTGGATGCCCGCCTACGGGCTCTTGATCTTTGGACTTACTGTTGCCAACTATTTTTTTGCTCTGGCAATTGCTCATTTCACCAGCCAACGCAAACCCATTCTCATTGCCGGTCTCGTTTTTAACCTGGGCAGCCTTTGCTTTTTTAAATACACCAATTTCCTGCTCAATTCGCTCTGGCTGGCTGCTGGCTGGTCGCACAAAGCCATCCACTGGCCACCTGACCTTGTGAGCACCAGCCCCACTCTGAATATCATCCTTCCTCTGGGTATCTCCTTTTTCACTTTCGAATTCATTCATTACATCGTCGATGTTTATCGAGGCAGCAAACCGCTCACCAATTTCTGGCATTTTTCTTTGTTTGCCGCATTCTTTCCCTCACAAATAGCCGGGCCGATCAAGCGATTCCAGGATTTCAATTGCCAGTTGCATCAGAACGTCGACTTCAGCAAAGAGAAATTCCAGCAGGGGCTTTCTTTGATCTTTCTGGGGCTCTTCAAGAAAATGGTCCTCTCGGACAACCTCGGGCGTGTCGTCGGCATCGGCTTCGCTCATCCTGCACAAATGGGAGCCATCGACGCCTGGGTTTCAGCTGCTGGCTTTACACTGCAGATTTTCCTGGATTTTTCAGGCTATACGGACGTCGGGCGGGGTTCTGCCTTGCTGCTGGGCTACAAACTACCTGAGAACTTCAACTGGCCCTTCCTGTCGGCTAATCTCAACGAATTCTGGCGCCGCTGGCATATCTCTCTTTCCACCTGGCTGCGCGATTATCTCTTTATTCCTCTGGGCGGCTCTCGCGTCAGCTCCTGGAAAGTGAAGCGCAATCTCTTTATCACCATGTCCCTGGGAGGACTCTGGCATGGTGCCGCCTGGCACTATGTTATCTGGGGAATTTTTCACGGCACGGGACTCGTGCTCACCAAGGACTGGCTGGATCTCGTGGAGAAGACGCCTGTCCTCAAACGCTGCCAGGGCCATTTCCTCTGGCACTGGAGCGGAGTTGCGCTCACATTTCTCTTCGTGGCGTACGCGTGTATTCTTTTCCGGGCGCAAGACCTGCCGCAAGCCGGGCTGATCATGCAGCGCATGTTTCAACCAGCCTTGCCCGGTGCTGTCTGGCAAGCCCTGCTCAACTCTACTTTACCTGTGTCCGGCAGCATCTATGCCATGTTCTTGTGGGCAAGCAGGCGCAGGGAGCTGGGGAAAAACGAGCCGGATATCAGGCTCGTTTCCTGGCTTTCCAGATGGTGGCAAACTTCGTTTTGCGCCAGGGCGACTGGCTATGCCTGTTTAGCCTTGATAATTTTAGGCTTTGCCCCCGAAGATGTTGCCCCCTTTATTTATTTCCAGTTCTGAGACACGTATGACCACCGCAACACAAACAGCAGCCAGCAAACAAGCCAGCGCCACCGCCCCCGGAGCTCCGGTCAAGGCGCGCTGGCGGTGGCATACACCTTTTGAAGCGGCCCTTCTTCTCGTTGCAGCCGCAGCCGTCCTCGAGTGTTTTTTCAACTTCTGTGGCGTTGGCATGGAAGAATTTCTTCAGCCCGACTTAAATCTTGGCTGTAAACACATACCAGGAAAAAAGGTGGTATGGCGCATGGAAGGCTATTCCAGTGACCGCCTCAGCCAGGCAGGGTTCCGGGACGTGGAGCACAGTCTTAGCAAACAGGCAGGCGTGACGCGCGTAGCTCTTCTGGGCGACTCGGCTTGCGAGGGGCTGCAAGTTCCGATGAAAGATACTTATGCTCGCCGGCTCCAGGCAATCCTCGACAAGGAAGGCAGCAAGCGTTATGAAGTTCTCAATTTTGGCTGTTCCAGCTATTCTACCGGGCAGGAGCTGAGGCAATTTGAAAGGGACGTCACAGTTTATAGCCCCGATATCACTGTTTTGCTCTACTCAAGCGGGGACGCTCTGGAAAATATTCGCAAGCCGTGGGACCTTAAAGCTGAGCCACGCCCTTATTTCTACTTGAACGACAAGGGAGAGCTGATGCTGGATAAAGCCATCCTCCCGTCGGAGAGGCTGTCGCATAACACCACTCTAGATTTTCTGCGTCGCTACAGCCGTATCTGGGGTATTTTCAGTCACGCCAATCTCACTTTCAGCCTTAACGAACCGCTCTATCGCAAACTGCGCGGCTGGGTGCTTGCCCCCTTCACAAACAGGCGACAGTCGCCGACTGCCAACGGAGTGACTCTTCCGTACGCTCCTCAGGATGGCTGGAAAGTGACACGCCAGATCATCAAGAGACTGAATGGGGATTGCCAGTCCCACAATTGTCGGCTGCTTGTACTTGGTTTTCCTAATATGGTGCAAGATCGAGAATTTGACAGGCAGTTGAAAGATCTCCAAAAACTCAAGAGCACCTGGGGTTTCAGCCTCAAGGACCTGACCCCGGTGTTTCGCTGGCATCCGGACCCCATGTCCCTCTTTTTCAAATATCACTTCTCTTCCTCCGGGCACGCCTTGATGGCCCGGGAGATTGCCGCCTCAATCCTCAGCCTGGAGAAAACTCCTGCCAGCAAATGAATCAGCCCGCCGCCCCTGCCTAATAAAGGCTGCTAGCTGAATCTTTCTTTCTCAGCTAACAGAGGCAGGAAATTACCAGCTCGTGACAGAAAAGGTCCGAAACCTCATCCGGACCGCATTAGATTCTGGACGAACTCTGTCAGGCGCTGCGGCGATCTTGCAGCCGGATGCCTGTCATGAGCTTGCCTTTTTCCAAATTGTCCAGAGCTATATCCTGGGCTTCGCTGGATACGCCTTTCTTATTGAGCGCAGCTACTGTCGCCACATCTATTACTTGATCTGCTTTGGGGAACTTTCCTTCACCGCAAAGTTTGTTGTTGAAAGCTGATTCGCTCTGGAAAACAGGATTGTGCTTCGGATTGCTGAATTCAAGCATCGAGGTCCAGGCTTCGCTGGCAAGCCGCGCCGTACAGGCGTCGCTGACTTGATTAGCGTGACTGTCGCCCGCTTGAATTATTCCGCCATCTGGTCTGTTTTCTGCCACTTTAGTTGCCTGGTAATTGAAGGGAATAAATGGAAATTTTTTCTAGCAGTAGGTTTATTAGACCACATCTATGTCCAATGTCAAGCACTTTTTAAGGTCGCACCCGCCTCCCGGTGTGGAGTTCTCAAGCGCCACCTGTCGGGGGTTTTCAGCCTTTGCTTTCTTCTTAGCTGCCTCTTGTGAGCCTTCTTTATAGACTCGAGCTGTCAGGGCAAACCATAAGGACCCAGTCACCCCGTTTC
Source organism: Candidatus Melainabacteria bacterium (assembly GCA_023250095.1). Classification (GTDB taxonomy): domain Bacteria; phylum Cyanobacteriota; class Vampirovibrionia; order Obscuribacterales; family Obscuribacteraceae; genus JAHFBI01. The sequence goes on along the minus strand of JAHFBI010000060.1, from coordinate 9,784 downwards.
AAGCAAGGTCCATCCGAAAATATCCCTTGCGGCACAGCCGCCCTGTTCAAAATGAGTCCTTGTCCTTTCCATCATTGTCTGAGTTTGGTTTCTTGTGCGATTTCTTTTCGAGCCCGCGCACGTGGATATGTTGTCCGTTGTCTACAATTTCCATATTGCGGCGCGCAGACTGGTCCGGCTCAATGCGAATTAATTTCATCTGTTTGAGCGCAGCCAGCGACTGCTCTTTCACTTCATTGTTACCGGAAGACATTGCCAGAGCTATTTTGTATTCGCCGATAGCTTCGTGAATGAGACTCTGGCGAGCCAGAGCCCTGGCCAGAAGCAAATGAGACTCAGCGTCGAGGGGCCGGCATTTCACCCGGGCGCGCAAAAGTGGAATGATTTCCGCCGAGGCGGTCTCAGAGCTGGAGACGCTCTCGGCGCGCCTGAGAAGATCGTCTTCTGCAGCGTGCATATCTATGGAATCCGGTTGCTTGAGGATCTGCCCTCGATAAGTGATCTTGGCCTGGCTGACGCGGAAAGTGCCAGGGGGCGAGCTGAACGAAAGATATGTGTCCGGAGCAAAAGAAAACAATTCGCTGGGGTGCCCGTTGTAATCAAAGAAACGCCGGGACATGGCCCCATAGGTAGCGTGCACTTGCTCGAAAGTCACGCCCTGCCCCGCAAGATGGGCAACCATTGTTGCGTCCGTTACCTGAGCAGGGGCAGATTCCCTCAGCACGAGCTCATACTGTACCTGACGGTGCCCGTCATACCAGAAATACGTCTTGGACAGGGTTCCTTGTTGCGTCTTTTCGTTAGCCGGGCGCCCGATGAAATATTTCAAGTACTCAACATTCATCAGCTCCGGCTGATGCGAAAGCCTGAAGATGAGGGATTTTGTCGTTTCATCAAATGTCTCGGCGGACTTCGGGCTGCACTTGCCGCTAAGACAGGACCAGGAGCGGTTCTTGCAGTCGCCCTTGCCGCTGCTCATAAGAAGAGCGGCTGAGATAGCCACTGCTGAACCGGCCAAAATCAGCTGCCTGGTTATCATCTCACCTCAAACAGTTGCAAAGCAGGGCAATTATAACCTGCCGACAAAGGGGCTGGCTAGGCGAACATTGAGGCAATCCGACTGGATGGGAGCCTGACAGGAAATCTTGCACCAGGACGAAGAAGTAAAGGACCGCACAAAGCCCAGTCACCGTCAGATATAATCGTCGATTGTGTCCTGTCCATACCGTACATGGCGGCGCGCTGCTTATTCTTGGCTGACTGGTGCAGATCGAACAGGAGCTCGTGTAATGACCGATGTCTTGTGTCTGGGCGAAATCCTCGTCGACTGGGTGTGCACCACCGCCGGCGCCGAGCTTGATGAGGCCAGGAGTTTCACGAAAGCAGCAGGCGGGGCACCGGCCAATGTGGCGGTCGGGCTGTCCAGGCAAGGCGTCAGCACCGGTTTCATCGGGCGCGTTTCTAACGACCTGTTCGGGCTGTGGCTCAAAGACATTCTCGAGAAGGAAGGCATCGATACGCGGAGCACTGTCTTAGATCCGATGGCAGCTACACGCATGGCGTATGTCGTCACTACTTCATCAGGGGATCGCAAGCTGGCCGAATTTTCTCGCATAGCCTGCGCTGACGCCCAGCTATGCCAGTCAGACCTGGATCACGCCCAGTTTTCTTCTGCCTTCGTTTTGCACTTCGGCTCCATATCACTCATAGCCGAACCAGCTGCCACCGCTACCAGAAGGGCGATCGAGCTGGCAAAAGACAACGGGCTCCTTGTTTCATACGACCCGAACGTGCGCATTGGGTTGTGGCCCTCGCCCGAGCAATGTCGAGAGACAATTCTCGATACATTACATTTTGCCGACATAGTGAAAATCAACCTGGACGAGCTGGAATTTCTCACGGGCAGGCGGGACTTTCAGGCAGCAGAAGCGCTGCGGCGCAAGTACAAGCTGCCGCTTATCATCATTACGCTGGACAGCCAGGGCTGCTTCTTCAGCGCTGCATCCGGCGCAAGGACCGTGCCCGGCTTCAAGGTAGAGCTGGTGGAAGCCACCGGAGCAGGCGACGGCTTTGTCTCGGGAATTCTCGCTGGACTCATCGAACATATCCGGCTGTCCTCAGACCGTCGGCAGGCATTGATTGATCTGCCTGTTGACGTCCTGGCCCAAGTCGCCAGGCGCGCCAACGCTATTGGAGCCCTGGCCTGCACGCGCGCTGGCGCCATACCAGCCTTGCCGCGCCAGGAAGAAATTGAACAATTCCTCGCTGCCAGGACAGCTCAGACCTCTTCGTAACCCGGCTCACATTTTGGTCAGCAAGAATCTATAATGAGGCTGGTCTATGGACAGGGATTTCGTCACTGAGACGCTTTTGCTCATTACAACCCAGGGAGAATTCCGGCGGATGAAACGCAACTTACTACTTCTGTCATCGGCGCTCTTGCTCCTTAATTGCGCAACGCAAGAGGCGCTCAGTGCTTCCGGGAGAGCTGCAGGAGCGACAAACGACAAACCGGCTGCTCAAGCCACTGTGGCCAGGAGTACTAGAAAGACAGGGATGATCCCGCCGCCGCCTGCTATACCTGCCTCCGCTCCAGCCAAGCCGCCTGAAGCCGTGGTACCTGCTTCTCCTAAACCACAGGACAAAAAGATTGTCACTCTCGGCTTAGCAGGTCCTTATACTGCCAAAACCGTCAAGAAGCAAAGATTTGCTGATTATGTGGAAATAAAGCCAGGACAGGAAAACGCCCCACTTACTCTGACCATAACCAACGGCGGTGACAAGACAGCCGGACTTGCCTGGTTCCGCTTGTTTGTGGCCAACAGGTTGATGGCTACGGAAAAGAATCTCGGAAAGGCTTCCGAGGGCAAGATTGACATGACAGGAGCAATTCAGTCCGGCTCGAATCAACTTGTGATTGAAGGCGCTGGTCCTGTCGGCGCGCAGATTTCCTGGAAAATGACAACTATCGCCACTTGCAAGCTGGACAAAGTCGATCCTGACGAAGCTCTGCTAGAAGACACTATCAAAGTGAAAGGCTCCAATTTCGATACCAATCCCACAATGGACCACGTCTTTTTCAACAAAGTGGAAGGCAAAGTCGAGTCGGCAAGCGAGAAAGAACTGAAAGTCAAAATTCCTAAAACAGCCGATATCGGCCAGAACAAGGTCACAGCCAAGATAAACGGTGTCGAATCAAATGCGCTTACCATGAAGATACGCGGCATACCTGAGCTAACCTCTACCAATCTGCAAGGTGTTCCTCCAGGTCAGCAGCTGATCATATATGGCAAGAATTTCTCCAAAGAAACTGGCGAGAACAAGGTTTTCTTCGGCGACACGTCCGCCGAAGTCGTCTCAGGCAACACCGAAACGCTGACTGTTGTCGTGCCTTTTATCCCGTACGAGATGGGTACCCATGGTCCTTCCAATGTGAAAGTGCAGGTGGGCAAGATAGCCTCCAAGAACACTTTGCCTGTGCAAGTAGGTCCTCAAATGTTCCAGGATCCAGGCTTGAAGGGTGGACCTGACACGCCGCAACTGGGGCCGGGATTCTAGCTTCAAGGTGGAACAGGCAACTGATACGGCTTACGGAAAACTGCTTTTCTCGGCGGATGAGTCAGCTACATGTTCCTGAAAAGACGACGAGCGATTGACGGCAAAAACGCCGGGGTCGGCGCTATCGAGCGCCACACGCACAAGCAGATCGGCTATGGAGAGGCTGTATCCCAGTCCATGACCGTTGCAGCCCACGGCAAAATAAACATCCGGCAGCTCGGGCAGCTGTCCGATAAGGGGTAGTCCGTCGGAGGTAAACGCCATCGTGCCAGACCAGCGATAGTCGAAAGCAATGCCGGCCACATCTGGAAAACGGTCTTTCAAATAATGCTTCAGAGCGCTTTGGACCGGCTGCGTCACCATGTCGGCATAACCCACTTCCTCCAGGCGGAAAGGCTGGCGGCAACCTCCCAAAAGAAGCCTGTTATCAGCTAATTGCCGGAAATATTCAAAGCCGTAATTGGCATAGCACAACCTGTCGAGGATGCGCTTCTTGAGCGGTCTGGTCACAAGAATCTGCCCGCGCACAGCCTGCAATTTTGGCAGGAACCAGGGCTCGAGCAAGGGGGCATAAGCATTTGTCGCCAGGAGGACCAGACCGCACTTAAGCACACGGCAAGGAGTATGTACAAGCACGCCGCCTGAGGACAATGGCTCGAGCCGGTAGACGGACTCTCTTTCAAAGACGCTCACACGGCTTAAATCGAGCAATGTCTTAATCAAAAGCACCGGATGTACTCCGGCATCGGAAGGATTGAAAAGAGCGCCATAATAGTCCCTGCGTATCGGGTCCTGTCTGAGATACTCAGCCTCGAACCCGTCCTCGCTCATCAATTGAGCAGACTCTTCCAGGCTCTGCAACTCTTCAAGCGAGCAAGCCAAAAGATAGGAGCCGCACTGTTCATATTGAAAAGTATTCCCATGCAAGCGCACCAGCTCGCTCAGATGCCTGAGTGTCTCTTCGTTTAATTGGAAGATTTCTCTGGTTGTCTGCCGCCCGTAAACCCTCACTGCTTGATTGTAATAAGCGACGATTCCTCTGAGAACCAGTCCGCCTGAGCGGCCGGATGCGCCGCATCCAACATCTTGCCCTTCCAGAAGAGCTACTTTTAGATCCTTCCTTTTGCCAAGCCAGAAGGCAGCAGAGGCACCCATTATGCCACCGCCGACGATGGCTATATCGACTTCCCCGGATACCTTCTCGTTGTGAGCATCCAACCAGTAAGAGAGGGTCATCTTTCCGTCCAAAACGAAACTGAACCTTAGGACTGAAACGAGAATTATATACGTTGCTACAATTAACTTCGGCTGCGCTGGGCAAAGAAGTTCGCCGGGCAGCTTATGCGGAGAAACAGATGTTAAGCCTCTCAGAACTCAAGCGCGAAATAGAAGCATTAGAGGAACGCCTGACGAAAGTCAGGGACTATCTTTGAGCCGGACCGGCTGCAAGGGCAATTGAAAGAACTGGAAGAAGAGACGCTGGCCCCAGACTTCTGGCAAGATCAAAGGCATGCTCAAACCGTGACCCAAAAGATGAGCCGCCTCAAATCTTCCATCGAACAGTTCGAGAACTGGCTGCGGCGGACAAGCGATCTTGGTGTGCTCGTTGAAGTCGGGCTTGAGGAGTCCGATGACTCCGTGGCAGCTGAAGTAGAGTCAGATTACAAGCGCTTGACCAGGGAGCTGGATCGATTCGAGTTCACGCGTTTGTTGAGCGGCGAGTACGACGACTCCTCGGCAATTGTGACCATAAACGCTGGAGCCGGCGGCACCGATGCACAGGACTGGGCCGAGATGCTCTTGCGCATGTACCTGCGCTGGTGCCAGCAACGCGGTTTCACGACAACAATCCTTGATCAGTCCCCGGGAGAAGAAGCCGGGCTCAAGAGCGCCACTTTTCGCGCCGACGGTCCTTTCGCCTTCGGCTATCTTGTCTGTGAGAAAGGTGTCCACAGGCTCGTGCGCAAGTCTCCTTTCAAAGCTGGCAACGACTCCAGGCAGACGAGCTTTGCTGCCGTCGAGGTCAGCCCTATGATGAGCGACATCGATTCCCTGGTAGAAATCAAGGACGACGACATCGAAGTGGACACAATGCGCTCCGGCGGTGCAGGCGGGCAGAACGTGAACAAAGTGGAGACGGCTGTGCGCATTGTGCACAAGCCTACAGGCATTATGGTCAAGTGCCAGCAGGAGCGCAGCCAGCTGCAAAACAAAGCTCTGGCCCTCGAGCTTCTGCGCTCGAAACTCCTGGCAATCAAGCAAGCTGAGCGCGAAGAGGAACTAGCACGCCTCAAAGGTGAAAATGTGGCTGCCACCTTTGGTAATGCCATCCGTTCTTATGTTCTTGATGATCGCCTGGTCAAGGACAATCGCACGAAGGTCGAGACGCCGCAGGTCGAGGCTGTTCTAGACGGCGCCCTTGATGAATTTGTCGAAGCTTACCTTAGGCAGAAGGCACTGGTTCAGGGTCGCAACAGCTAGCGCAATAGTGCAAACCGAACAGGCAGGGGCTGTACATTCTCTTTGTAGCTAAAGTTTCACAGACAGCCCCTGCCTGCAGACTATGCGTTGCGTATGATAGCCGCGCAAACCACCTGATATCAGCCATTGCAAAATGTCTCAACAGAAATTCATTCCTGTTAACGAGGCAAATCCTCCAGCTTTCAACCAGGCTTGAATTGGCCAATCATGCAACAGAGTAGCGCCTGTGGCTTCTTTCGCGTGAGCTCACCGTGTTGGCCGGAGAGAGACCACTCTTACTCGCGCTAGCTGTTAAAGCATTTCTTTAGAATTACATTTGGCTAAGACTGTCTGTTTGCAAGCCTTGCCAAGGGTGTCGCCCTTGCTGATATATACCCCCAAAATTCCTTGAGAACCGAGGCAAATTTTGGGTGTTGCAATCACATTAAATCGAGCGCCCCGTGGGGGATTTCTACGCAGGTCATCCCTTTGCTTCACTGCAACTAGTCACCCGGTTAGGTTTTCCTTTAACATTCTTCTTGATAACCTCGAAAACCTTATCCTGCCAATTTTGAGCGGCACAGAGCTTTTGCTACGGTGGACTTATCTTCTTATACACCCCTCTCTCACGAGAACCCCCGGACAAATACTCCAACCAAAAACTGCATGCGACCCACCGCCGATTTATCACCGTGTCTTCAACGGAGAGCTTCATAAGGGGGGCTAGTTATAAGGGTTTGCGTTAGCGGGTCTTACCAGTCGCCGTCGCAAGCAGCCAATGCAGTCCGGTTTTCTCGTCAGAGGTTCTCCCGCTAACAGCTGCACGCAAGTGTTGCTGCGCTTTTCCACGTCGTCGCCGGGAAACCGGAAACGACACTAGCTTCCTTAAGAAGGAGGTAAAGCATGTCCAATCACGGCAACGAGCTCATCGAACTCCTCGGACTCGATGCACTCCACGCCGGCAGCATGAACTACCCCGATTTCCTTCAGGTTCTGAAGGAACACCCGGAGTACGCCGACACCGCTGCCGGATCGCTGGTGCGCGCCGTCAAGTCCAAAGGTTTGGTTGACCTCACCAAGACCGCTCCCGAGCGGATTCCGTACCTGGAGATGCTGCAGATGATGCGCATCCCCGCGTACAAGGCTTTCGACCACGTACGTGGCAGCCAACGCGTTGTCGCCGGTATCATGAAGCACTTCGAAGCAGCGGCCGGTAACGGCTACCAGCTTCGGCAGATGCTCACCCTCATCGGCGGCCCCGGTTCTGGCAAGTCCTTCCTTGTTGACGCGCTGGCGGCTGTCCTGGAAGGGCAGATCGTCTATACCGTCGCCGGTTGCCCCCTGCACGAGAACCCGCTGAATCTTCTGCGGTTGCTCAAGCAGGAACAGCTGGAGAAGCTTGCCGCCCATCTCGGCCCTCACATCAACGAACTGATGAAGGCGACGCTGGAGCCTTGTGCTCACTGCTTCCGCCAGCTGATGTTCGACGGCGAAACGCCGCGTGAGACGCCGAACCTGAGCAACATCACAGTCAACGCTCTCAGGCTGTCTTCCCGTAACGCGGGCGTCAGCGTCTGGAGCCCGTCCACGCAGGGCAACTCGCTCAAGACCGCCCTCCAGGACGGCAGCCGCGGTCTGGTTCGTCTGGTTGAGGCTTTCTCGGCCAAGGGAATCAAGCCCGGTGAAGTCAGCGAACTGCAGATCCTTTTGGAAGCCACCGAAGGTCGTCGGATTCCGGGCGGCGTCAGCGATGGTCACAGCAATGAGGCCAAGAGCTACAGCCCCTTCGACGGCGTGATCGTGGCCGAAACCAACAAGGGCTCCTGGGACGCGTTCATCGCTGCCCAGCCGGACCCTGACGCTTTCACGCGTCGCAACCGCATCATGACGGTGACCTACAACACCGTGCGGACCGAGGAAGTCCAGGCTTACACGGACTTCATGAAGAACCTGCACGCCGTACCTCATATGGATCCGCTTGCTCTCAAGGTTGCCGCAACGCTTGCCGTTGCCAGCCGGATGGGCGACGACACATCCGTGGAGCCTGACCTCATCACTCGCATGAGGATGTACGAAGGCGAGAGGATCTCGGTCACCAAGAAGCCAGCGCCCACCCCTTACGGTGGCGGTTACGGCACCTACGGTAGCCAGCCCAAGCCGGCTGACGCCGAGAAGGTGAACGTGTCCGACCTCTGGAAGGCGGCCGGAGAGCAGGAAGGCACGTATGGGCTCAACATGGGCTTCATGCTGTCTTTCATCAGCCAGGTCGTAGACGTTGGTCTGACCATGGGCCCGCCCCACAAGCCCAAGTGCGTCTCTGCGCTCACGATGCTCAACTTCTTGCGCCAGCGCATCGGCAGCTGGGCGCAGACGGCGAAAACCGTCGGCGTCACCAAGCAGGAAGAGAAGGTCATCGAACGCTGCTTGTCCTACCTCAAGGAGATCGAATCCTTGAGCTCGACCCCGGCTCTCGTAGAAAAGGAATACCGGCGCTTGCTCAGAGCTCAGCTCCTGCAAGTGTTCGCCCCGACTTACGAGCAGCGCGCCGCCGAAGACTTCGACACTTACGTCCTGCACGCTCGCGCGTTCGCAGGTGGCAAGTCGAAGGTCTTTGACCCCCGGCACAGGGCTGAGATTGACGTTAACGTCAAGTTCCTCGACGAGATGGACTCCGCACAGGGGCTCTATTCTCGCGAAGACCGCGAGCGGTTCCGGGGATCGGTGGACGCCAAGTTCAACCAGATCGTCCGGGCTCAGGCGCAACAGGCAGGCGAGGAAGAGGCCAACCAGATCGTCATCGACTGGCGGACCATCCCCGAGCTGGCGAAGGCAATCAGCTCCAAGCTGGATGCCGAGATCGCCAAGAAGGTGGAACGCATCCTAACTGTCCAGGTTGCAGATCTTGCTGAGGATGAGAAGAAGCTGCGCAGCGAGTCCATGCAGCGCTTCCGTGACCTCGGTTACTGCGATGTCTGTCTCGAACAGGCGCTCAACTACTCGAAAGACCACAAACTCTGGATCTCCCAGAGCTAAGTCATCGAAAGGAAGGTAAACAATGAACACCAATTCCGTGTTGACTCTGCCCCAAGACCCCTTTGAGGGCACGTTCAAGGACCTCCTGCAGGTCCTGAAGCAGTATCCCGCGTACGTTGAGCCGTCCAAGGCGCGTTTCCTGCGCCTGGCACTGCGCCAGGGCCTCAACGACCTGCGCTCCGCCGAGATTCAGCGGATTTACGGGATCGATTCTCTCCTCAACTACAAGGCGTTCGACAAGTTCTACGGTGTCGAGCCGTCCGTCCAGGGCATCATGGTGAACTACCTGTATGCCGCCATGATGGGTCACGAGGCCGACAAGCAGGCTCTCACCCTGATTGGCCCTCCGGGCGCCGGCAAGTCCGACATCGTCGAGTCGATCAAGGACCTGTACCGCACCTCCGAGCCGATCCCCTACCTCGAAGGCAGCCCGGTCCACGCCAACCCGATGTCTCTCCTCTTCATGGTCCACCGCGTTGCCCGTCAGCGCGCCAACGGCAAGGCCGAAGCCACGCGCATCGAGGCCGCCCGGATCATCGACAGCCTGGGTCTGGTCGAGCTCATCGACTGGGATCTCCCGGCCGTCAAGGAAGTCGTCGACCGCTACGGCATCAGCCGTGACTCCAAGGGTCTGGCCGCGATTCCCCAGGTGAAGCACTTCGTCGACCTGGTGGTCTACGGCATGGGTCTGCCCCGCGCCACCCGCGCCGGCATCGGCAAGCCCGATCCGTTC
>JAHFBI010000059.1:13306-19657 GCA_023250095.1 Candidatus Melainabacteria bacterium | reverse complement strand
GATACAACCTGGACGCCAAGATGCTCTACGGAAGAACCCTCACGGCAGCAATCGGGCCGGACGACTTTAAGGTGTTGTTGTCTCGTGATACCATACGCGGCATTAACCGTTTCGGTTTCGACCTGTTATACGGGCAACCAATTCCCTATAGCAAGCTCGTCCTCAAAGGTAACTCTGACGCCGGACAACTTGGTGGCATTTAAGTAAGGTGGACAAATCACAAATTCCAGCCCTGGGGATAGACCTGGGCGGCACGAAAATCTGTGCCGGGCTCGTCATTAATCATACTCTGACGGGCGAAACGAGAAGGATACCCACACCGCAGGGCGCGGACAATATCACCAAGGCCCTGCTCGAGCTGATAAGGCACTTTCAGGAAACCAATTTCATCATGGGCGTGGGTATCGCCACTGCCGGCATCGTCAATCCAGAGACAGGCGAGGTGATAGGCTCGACCGGCAACCTGCCTGGCTGGGAGGGAACGCCGATCAAAAAATTGATCCAGAGCCGCACAGCTTTGCGCTGTCATGTGGAGAATGACGCTAATGCTGCGGCATACGGAGAGTTCCATGCCGCACACCTGGAAGACAGAATCTGCACTGTCACCGTCACTCTGGGCACCGGCATCGGCGTTGGCATCGTCTTGAACGGCAAGCTGTATCGTGGAGCGCATTTTGCAGCTGGAGAATGCGGGCACATCAAGATATCCATGGACAACCGCAGGCGCTGCACGTGCAATCTCTGGGACTGCTGGGAAGCTTACGGCTCGGGGCGCGGGCTGCAGGCAACTGGCTGGAAATTGCTTGAGGGACTGAGCCCCGGGCAATCGTCTCTTGTCGACAAAAGAGACAATCTGACTACGAAAGATATACTGGAAGCTGCTGCCGAAGGCGACTCAGTCGCCAGGCAGGCGCTCGAGAAATGGCACGAGCATGTGGCATGTGGACTGGTGTCGCTCTGCCACACGCTCGACCCGGACGCATTCGTGATAACAGGCGGCATGAGCAAGTTCATCGATTATTCCACTCTGCGCGACATGCTGGCAGATCGCACTTTGCCCAGAGTCAGCGAAAAGCTGGAGATACACCCTTCCATCTTGGGCGAAGCCGCCGGCATGGTCGGGGCTGCCGATCTCGTCCTGGATGCCGCCCGGGAAGCTGAAGGTGCTGCAGTCCTCTAATTGGCTGCCGCTAAAAAACCTGATGCCCGGCGACGATCACATGCTTGATCTCGAGAGTCCGTTTATCCCAGAGAACGACGTCTGCATGGCTGCCTTGCGCAAGATGCCCCAGGCAGCCATCCAGCCCGACGGCGCAAGCGGCATTGTATGAAGCCATTTGCACAGCTTCCCTGAAATCGCACACTCCCCAGCCAACCAGGTTCCGGACAGCCTGGCTCAGCATAATGGAGGAGCCTGCCAGCCCCCCCTGACTGGTGCCAATCTGAGCAACGTCGGTAACGAGGACGACGCGTTCAATGCCTTTGAGCCTGACAACAAGCTCGACAGTTGACGGACTGAGATGCAGCCCATCCGCAATCAAACAACAAGAGACGTTCTTATCCAGAAGAGCAGCACCTGCCGCGCCCAGAGCACGATGGTTGAGCGGCGGCATGGCATTGAAAGTATGTGTAGTCAAAGCAATGCCGCTCGAGAATGCTGTGTTTGCCTCGGCAAAGGTGGCATTGGAATGCCCGAGCGATACTGTCACACCCTTGTGCTGCAAGTAAGCCAGGCACTGCCCTGACGGGTCAAGCTCCGGGGCAACGGTCATCAAGATGACTGATTTGCGCACAATCTTATCCAGAGTCTCGACAGTCAGTGCCTGCAAAAACCTGGCTGGATGGACGCCGGGTCTCTCTGGCGACAGGCACGGTCCTTCCAGGTGAATTCCCGGCATACGCACATATCCCTCACCCGGAAGGCGCTCTGACGCGCATTGTGCCGAAAAAATCTTGTTGGCCTGCTCGAAGAAGTCGCACGACAGCTCAACCTGTCCGGCTCCAGCGGCAAGTGTCCCTGCAAGAAAATCCAGGTTCTCATTGAGATGGTCCAACGAGTCGGTAATCAGGGTCGGGGTAATTGTAGTCACTCCGGCGCGAAGAAGCGTTTGCATGAAAGAGAGCACCTGGTCAGCTGTGGGGTCAGCCCAGAAATTCACCTGCTCTGCGCCGTTTACTTGCAGGTCGATAAGCCCCGGGCAGACATAGCAGCCGGAGGCATCCAGGCGCTCACAAGCTAAAGTCTCACCCGGCAGCACTCCCGGCTCATGCAACCGAGCATCCTCGATCCAGAGGGGGGCGAATCTTTCCTCCAGGGGCGTTACAAGATGACCGCCTTCAATCAGCAGATTTCTCATGTTCTCCTTGACCCGACAACGGCAATTTTTCATATTAATGGATTAAATGGCAGAAAGCAGGGAATATTAAGGGGTGGTATGGCGTGGCGAACAAGCCCTGGTGGCTATGGTAGAGACTAATCGACTAGTAAACCCGGTCACCGGGCGGCAGTGGGACTTGAACTCCCTGATCGAGAAGCTCCTCGAGCTTCAAGAAGCCCTGCTGGCGTCCCAGGAGCGCAACATTACCCTTACTGCCCAGGCACGTGAGCTGGAGAGGCTTTCGCGCGACCATGAAGACACGCGTGCCGATCTGGACAATCAGGCGGCACTTCTGGCTGACAAGACCCGGGAAAACAAATACTTGCATCAAGAATTGTCGCGTATGAGCGGTGTTCTCAGCAGCAAATTGCTCGAAGTCGAGGAGTTGAGAGCACAGATTACAGACATACAGCATCAACTGAAAACCTGCCAGTCTGAAAGGGATCTTCTGGCTATCATGCTGACTGAAGCTGAAAATGCCGCTCGCCAGGGACAGGCGGCACGCACGGCTGAGGCCGCGGCTAAAGACCCGCAATCCAACTGGATCAAGTACCTGAAAGGGAAGCAGCCCTGAGCCTGCAAACGCCAGGGGATTGCTGCCGGAGCTGGCAGAGTGCGCCTTTGGGGAAGGAGATCCAATTTATGTATGCCGGAGGACGCACCCCTGTGCTGCCAGGCATTGCCACAGCTTTGACAGAAAGAGCAACAGCCACGAACTACGGTGTCGTCCCCGAGCTGCCGCCGGGCATGACAGTGCCCGGAGAATAGTCGGGGGAGCCATTGCCTTCCTGATTGCCACCGGCTGCCGAAGCTCCGGAGGCAGAAGCTGGCGGCTGGAAGGCAGGCAGAAGACCTGATTTAGAGGAATAGACGCCACCCGGGGCGGGTTGCACGCCTTGTCCGCCTTTTCTAGCGAAGAGATCGTGCACACACGATGATATGCCGCTTACGTCGACGGTTGTTTTCCTGCGGCCGAAAAGGCCTTTCTTCGTCGTCACCTTGTCACCAAATATGGTGCTGGCCTGTACATCAGTCCCGCCGAACAAGCCTTTCTTTCTCTTGAAAGTATTGCCGAGAATATTGACTTGCGTCTCTTTGCCGCCGAAACTTCCCTTGCTCTGCAGGACGGAATCACCGAGCCGATCCTTGACGCCGGTGCTCTTATGACCGAACCAGCCGCTGCGCCAGGTCACTTCCTCTCCGAAGCCATCCTTTATAGTGACGTCGTTGGAGAGCGCTGCCGGGCATTGACCAGCGAGCAAGGCCAGAGTGAGCGCAAGAAGGGCGCTGTGGGAATTTAAGCGAGTCATAACCACCATCCTGTCAAAAGGTTTCTTGAAGGTGAAGACTAAGTGTAGCCGTTTTTGTTCCCCGCACACTCAGCCTGTTAAAATCAAGCGGACGATAAAGTTTTCTGGGCATTACAACTGTGAAATTCACGCTCGAAACAATTGCAAGAGACATTGAGAAAGGTGACAGGCGTAGCCTGGCCAGGGCAATCAGTATTGTCGAGGACGGTGGGCCCGAGTCTTCGTGGCTCGTGCGCAAGCTTATTGGCTTCAGCGGCAATGCTCATCTCATTGGGATTACCGGCTCGCCGGGTGTCGGTAAATCCACGCTGGTCGATGCGCTGATCTCGGAGATTCGTGCCTCCGGGCTGAAAGTAGGTGTTCTGGCCGTCGATCCGACAAGTCCTTTCACAGGCGGCGCAATTCTCGGTGACCGGATTCGCATGCAAGATCACACCATGGATAAGAACGTTTTTATACGCTCTATGGCCAATCGCTGTCATGCCGGCGGCACTGCGCTGGCAACTTACGATGCCGTGCGCATGCTCGAAGCCGCTGGCTACGATGTGGTGATCATCGAGACTGTGGGCGTTGGGCAGTCTGAGCTATCCATTGCCCGGACAGCCGACACAACCGTGCTCGTCTTGATGCCAGGATCAGGCGATGATATCCAGGCAATCAAGTCTGGCATCATGGAAATTGGAGATATATTCGTCGTCAACAAGGGCGACCTTCCGGGCGCAAATAAGACCGCCTCCGAAATTCTCGCCACTTTCGAATTGAACGGGCAATCACGGGCATGGACACCGCCGGTGGAGATCACCTGCGCCGAAGAAAATACGGGGGTGTCCAAAGTCTGGACGGACATTCTCCAGCACAAGAGCTTTCTTATAGCCTCCGGTCAGTTGAAAGAACGCCGCAAAATGAAAGTGCAGGCGGAATTGTCCGAACTCGTAGCCGATATCGCTCGCTCGAACCTGGAGAGTTCCCTTGAGACTTCTCCCCAGGTCCAAGATCTGCTTTGCAAGCTGCTCAATCAGGAACTCGATCCCCATTCGGCTGCTCAAGAAGTAATAAAGGCCCTGTTCAACACGAGTCACGCTCTTCCGCCTGCCAAGCCTGAACTCTTTTCTTCTAAATAGGCGGTGCGAAATGCAAGAGAAATCAGCTCCTGGCCCAACGCTTCTTGCAACAGGGCTGGCTGCAACCCTGTTGTTCGTTGCGGCTCTTCTGCTCTTGTTTGCCAGCAGCGCAAGCCTTGCCCTGGCAAGCGAAAAAAAAGGTACTGTCGAGAGCTACCTGAGAAAGTGCGAAGCTTGCCTGGCAGACGGCTGGCTCACTCAAAATAGCCGAGTCTTCGACTACGGGCAGCCTTACCTTGCTGCCGTCATCACATTTGATCTCGATGCCCAAGGAAAGCTGAAGCACCTCAAGCTGCGCCACAGCAGCGGCCGGGCTGCAGCCGACCGCCTGGCGCTCCTGGCACTCAAAGCCTCTTCCCCGCTGCCCTCCCCGCCGGTGTGCCTGAGCTGCCCGCGCCACATGGCCGCTGTTTTCGACAGCAGTCGCTTCAATCCTGCCAGGTTGATGTTCGACGAGAAAATCGAACCTGTCATTCATTTGCAAATGCCCTATTGAATTTCGCGCCGCCACCCCGGGCTGACACTACTAGACAAGAGCACGTCCGCCGTCGACCGGAATTTCTACGCCTGTTATCCAGTCATTTTCCTTCTGGCAAAGGAAGAAAATTGCTCGCGCTATATCTTCTGGCTCGCCAATGCGTCCGAGCGGGTGCGCTTTACAGCTGGCTTCCTTAAGTTTGGAGACATCATCGGACCTCACGAGGGAAGCTAGCATGTTCGTGTTCACAACGGCGGGCAACACGGCGTTCACCCGAATCTTGTGAGGAGCCAGCTCCACGGCGAGGGCTCTGGTTAAAGAAAGGACGCCGCCTTTTGCGGCTGCATAAGCGCTGGATGGAGTCGCTAAATGCGCGCGAATGGCCAGAAAGGAGGAGACGTTGACGATGGACCCTCCGCCTGCGTCTTTCATGGGACGGGCGGCATACTTGCACATAAGCCAGCTGCCCTTGAGATTAACGTCGATGTTGTAATCGAAATCCTCCTCCTCAGCCTGCATGATGCTGCCTCCTCGAAACACGCCGGCGTTGTTGACGAGAATATTGATGCCACCAAACAGACGAACCGTTTCGGCGACGAGCTTGCGGGCGTGCCCTTCACTGGAAACGTCGCCGGTCAGCCAACTGATCCTCTCTGCCCCATCGGTCATCGAGGCCGCGGCACTTCTCAACTTCTCGCCGTCACGTCCGGCGATAAGGACATTTGCGCCGTGAGAGAGTAGGAGCTTCGCTGTCGCAAGTCCTATCCCAGAGCCGCCCCCGGTAACAAGCGCGGTCATCCCCTCCATAAAATCTCCTTCGATCGCAAAGTGATCGCTTGCCTGCACCGAAGATAATACTGCACCGAACCGGGCTTTCCATGCCGTTGCCGGGCAACCAGCCCCCTGAGCCGGCGGAGGACGATCTCAGATATTGTCAACGAAATACACGCTATCAAAACTATATCTAACCTTACTGTATTGTCATCAAATGTATATACAAAAGCAGCGTTCACTGGCTTGACATGCGGATTACAGGACCATAGGATTTACAAATGTAACCTTCT
>JAHFBI010000059.1:0-13296 GCA_023250095.1 Candidatus Melainabacteria bacterium | reverse complement strand
TCCTCCTCTCAATGACAAAAATCGCCATTATCAGCCAGCCGGAGCAGGGTGTTCTCATCGACATCGGTGGCTGCAGCACCTTGCAGGAAGCCACGCAGCATCTCACTTCCACGCTTCAGGTGTCGAGCCAGTTCTGGGAGAATATGCATGTAGACCTGAATCTTGGAGATCTTGCTCTCAGCAAGGAAGAGATCTCCCAGATAATGTCCATAGTCGCCGAAGTTGGAGTTGAGCCCAGACATATATATGCTCAACTGGAGATAACGAGAGCCTCTCTGAATGCCCACAATATTGCCGCGGCCGCAGGCAGTCCCATGAATCTGCTGCCTTCAGGCAGCTCGGACAGGCAGTCGTCTGTTGAGGCTCTGGAGGACTTTGCACCGGATACGGTGCAAAGTGCGCTTTCTCCGGGCGAGGCTTCGCCTGCAGCGGCATCCGAATCCCGTGAGACTATTGTCGTCGCAGTGGAAAGCACCATTGATAGTGCCCTTCCCCTTCCTGCGCCAAGCGAAGCTGCCCGCCAGGTTACCGCGCCGGCTGTCCTTTGCCTGCGCCAGACCTTGCGGTCGGGGCAGGCTGTGAGTCACGGAGGTCACCTCGTGATCATCGGCGACGTGAATCCGGGCGCCGAAGTAATGGCCGAAGGGGACATCACAATATGGGGCGCACTGCGGGGCATGGCGCATGCCGGCATCGCCGGCAACACTAGCGCCGAAATTAGGGCCCTGAAGCTACAGCCGATCCAGTTGCGGATAGCGCACGCCATCGCCCGATCCCCCGACCGTCCGCAGACTTTTGCCGCTCGTTCGTCGGCTCCGGAGACGGCTCGTATCGTTAACGGCACCATCAGGATAACGAGCAGCGCACCAGAATAAATCATTTGCCACATCCGGAATAACTCCGGCAGCCCAGGTTCCACCAGTTCATCAGAGCATCCGTCCACTTTTTCAAGCAAACAAAGGTAAACAGAATGAGCGGTCGCGTAATAGTAGTAACATCGGGCAAGGGGGGTGTCGGTAAGACAACAGCCTCGGCCAACATCGGCACGGCACTGGCCGCATCAGGCGCGTCCGTCGCGCTGGTGGACATGGATATCGGGCTGCGCAATCTCGATATTCTCATGGGTCTCGAAAACCGCGTCGTTTACAACCTTGTCGACGTTGTCGAAGAGAAGTGCAAGCTGCGCCAGGCTCTCGTCAAGGACAAGAGACTGCCTAACCTTTGCCTGCTGCCTGCGGCGCAAACAAGAGACAAGACAGCCGTCAATGCTGAGCAAATGCAAAAGCTTTGTACAGAACTCAAGGGCTTGTTCGATTTTGTCCTGGTCGACAGCCCGGCCGGCATCGAAGGCGGATTCCAGAACTCCATTGCTGGCGCCGAAGAGGCAGTCGTGATCACCACTCCGGAAATGTCCGCCGTGCGCGATGCAGACCGGGTTATCGGGCTGCTCGAGGCCCGCAAGGAAGAAATCGGGCAATACCGGCTGGTGATTAATCGCATCCGCCCGCAAATGGTCAAGACAAATGACATGATGAGCGTCGAAGACGTTCTGGAGATCCTCTCCGTCAAACTTCTAGGGGTAGTCCCTGAAGACGACGAGATCATCATTTCCACCAACAAAGGTGAGCCGGTCGCCGGCACGGAGAATCCTCGCGCAGGACTGGCCTACCGTAATATAGCCCGGCGCTTGAGAGGCGAGGAAGTTCCCTTCATCGACCTCAACTCCTTCAACGTCACCTGGTTCGATAAAATTGTTAAAATCTTCACACCGGTTCGCGCATAGAGACGGAGGGGTTCAAGGTGCAAGTTCTCAACTGGTTTTTCCGCAACAAGGATGAAAACGTCCGCTCGCGCGCGAAAGATCGTATGCGTCTCATGCTCATTCACGACCGGCTTGAGCTGCCGCCCGATCGCCTCGCTAGCCTGGAAGAAGAATTGATTGCTGTGGTCTCGCGGTATTTTGAAATCGACAGGCAAACCACGCGCTTCGATCTGCAACAATATGAGCGAAGGGCGGCCTTGATCGCCAACTTCCCTCTTTTGAGATCTAAGTCGTAGTCACCCTCAAAATGTCGAGCTTAAATGCGGACAGACACTGCCATACTCAGGGCAGATCAGTCGTCTGGCGCAGTCTTATGCAATTGTTCGGCGGCATGGACTGGTGGCTAATCCTGGCCACCGCCTTCCTGCTTGTAACAGGGCTCAACACGCTGCAATTTCAGGGCAACGGCTTTCACGAAAAGCAATTCGATTTTCTTCTGGCAGGAATTGCCACAGCCGTCGTGTTCTGGCGTGTTCCCTATATATTCTGGACTCACAAGTTCGTCCTGCCTGCCATCTATCTAATCAATATAGGCCTCTTGCTGGCAGTCATGTTCAAGGGACACTCAGCCCTTGGCGCTCAGCGCTGGCTCGCGCTGGGACCGCTCACGCTTCAGCCCTCTGAAATAGCCAAGCTCGTTGTAATCTTCACCCTGTCCGCCTGGTTGGGGCGCTGGCCTGTGCGCAGCTTTTGGGATTGCTTCAAAGCAGTGGCTTTGATCGCCGTGCCAGCGATTCTCGTTTTCAAGCAACCCGACCTGGGAACATCCCTTACTTTCGCCGCTGTTTATTTCGGCATGATTTTCTGGGCCGGAGCAACTCTCACGGATCTCCTCGTTCTTATCAGCCCGCTGATAAGTCTTATCCTCAATGCGCTCAGCGTCAATGCCTGGGTCATTTTTGTCGTGGCTCTGGGAGCCTGGCTGGCTGTCGCTTGGCGCAAGAGCAACTGGTCGACGCTCGTGCGTATCGCGCTGGCTGTTGCCGTGATGGCGGCAAATCTTGGCGCCGGACAGATGCGCCCGCATCTCTGGGGAGTCCTCAAGGAATACCAGCAAAAGCGCCTTACGAGCTTTCTCAATCCATACGAGGACCCCCGCGGCTCTGGCTATCACATATTGCAAAGCCTGATCGCGATCGGCAGCGGTGGCATACAGGGACAGGGGCTCGGGAAGGGGAACCAGAGCCAGGGAGCATTTATTCCGGAGCGGCATACTGACTTTATTTTTGCCGTGGTCGGCGAAGAGCTGGGATTTCGCACTGCCGTGCTGGTCATACTCGCCTACGCGATCATTTGCGCCCGCGCCGTGATCATCGCTTATCAGTGCCGTGAAGAGCCATGCGGCTCTCTGATGTCCATCGGGATCATGAACATGTTCCTCTTCCATGTATTCCTGAATATCGGCATGACC
Source organism: Candidatus Melainabacteria bacterium (assembly GCA_023250095.1). Lineage (GTDB taxonomy): Bacteria > Cyanobacteriota > Vampirovibrionia > Obscuribacterales > Obscuribacteraceae > JAHFBI01. The sequence goes on along the minus strand of JAHFBI010000059.1, from coordinate 10,063 downwards.
ATGGGAATCATGCCTGTCGCAGGCGTGCCCCTGCCTTTCCTGAGCTATGGCGGCACAGCTTTGATCATCGACCTGTCGGCCATTGGACTCTTGCTTTCAGTGCGCCAACTGAATCCACCGCCGCGCAAAGATATCTGGAAATAGGCAGTTCGCGTCAGGCAACAGGACCGGTTTTAGGCCAGTAGTTTTTGACCAGGTTGCCGCCTTCACTTTGCTCGAAAGCTTCCAGCTCGGCAGTCGGGATGGACATGGATGAAAGCCGTCCAGACTGCCCCAGAGTTACCATGCGATCCATGAGTCCGAAACAGTCTTCCACGTGCCGCGCCAGAGCCCTGCCCTGCGGCAAGATTTGCTCGACGGTAGCATCGAGCAAGAAATGTGCTTCCACACCGCTTATGACCGCATGTTCATCCGGCTCGAGCCCCTGTCCACCCAGCCAGGCGCAATGAAACGACATTTTGAGAGAGGTTTTCGGCTTGGCAAAAAGAGTGATGGTGCGCTGGAAACCCTGGCTCATGACCGAAATCTCACCGACCAGCTCGTCGAAGGAAGTGCCGTTGGGCAGCATTCCCTGAATTCTTCCAGGCGAGGTACCCAGCTCTTGGGCGAGTAATTCGACCAACCCGACAAAAGCCGCCACCCCTTGAAGATCAATCGTCTTACCTTCCTGACCGCCGCCGCCGAGATGCCCCTTCGGATTAATTCTATCTTCGTTCGACATCATGGTCTGTTGAAAACCCTCTTCACAGTGTTGGTTTTAAAACCTGTCCGAGTCCGACAAACGACGCTGGTCCGCCACAATGGCTTATCATGCCAGTTCGCACGATAAGTTTCAAGTGAGTTTGCCCATGGGTGTGCAAGAAAGCCCGTTTAACCACTATCTAACTTTGAATAGAGACTGTTGAAAGCTGCCTGCATCTAAAATATTGTAATTCCCTTTGCTGCCCGCGTAAACGTAAGACCATGAAAGGCTCCCTGGATAAAGCCGCCCATCACAAATCCCAGCCCGCTCTTTCGAGTGCTCAGAGTGAGCATGCCTCAAAAAGAGGTATGACGAGCTTGCGCGAATGGGCCGAGATGATCAAGTTCGAGCACACGATCTTTGCTCTGCCCTTCGCCCTCTCAGGCTTACTGCTGGCTGCGGCCTCCCTGCCTTCAGCGAGCACGGTCTGCTGGACTATCCTCGCTTTTACCGGAGCCAGAGCGGCAGCCATGACCCTGAATCGCCTGATTGACGCCGAAATCGATGCCTTGAATCCACGCACAAATACTCGCGCCATCCCGACCGGGCGCATCAAGCGTGTTGAGGCTGCGTTTTTCGTCTTCCTCTCTTTCGCTCTCATGCTTCTTGCAGCCTCAAATCTGCCACCACTTTGCCTGTGGCTTTCACCTGTGGCCATTGCCTGGTTAAGCTTCTACTCCTATACCAAACGCTTCACCTGGATGTGCCACCTCGTTCTCGGAATCGCTCTGGGGGGCGCTGCCCTCGGCGGCTGGATCGCGGCCTCTGGCGGGCTTACCGGATGGGCTCCATGGCTTCTTGCCCTGGCAGTGTCCACCTGGGTAACAGGCTTCGACATAATTTATGCCTGCCAGGATGTCGACTTCGATCGGGACAAACGCCTGTTCAGCCTTCCTGCGTCCTTCGGCATTGCCTTCGCCCTCAATGTCTCCGCAGGGCTGCATGTAGTCACTGTATTGTCGCTGCTCGGGCTTGGATCGAGCCTGACTCTGGGACCAATCTATTTTGCCGGCATCATGCTTGTTGCCCTGACTCTCGTTTTCGAGCACAGCCTGGTGAGCGCTAAAGACCTCTCTTCCGTCAATGCGGCTTTTTTCACGACTAATGGGCTTGTCAGCATCGCCCAACTTGGATCCATTTTTCTCGACAAAATCCTTCGCTAGTTCTGATCGCCTGAATTAGCCGGACCTCAAACCCTCACTGCACAGCCCGCGGTGATGGGGCGTTCTCAGGAATCAGGCTCATGGCTCAGGAGTCCCACCGTACTGTCTCAAAGGCTTGAGCCCGGCAGTATGGCGCAAGTGGTCTGCCACGACAACCTTCGAAAATCATCTGCTCTGCTGTGTTCTGCGCGCAGAGCCGTCCGTCTGGAGTTATCCTGGTGCATCAGTTCTGTTGCGGCAGAGCATAAGCACATAATTCGCCGGATACAGCACCAACATATATGGTGCGTGCTGCAATCAGGGGAGAAGACTCCAGGCGCTTTTCACAATTCATCTGCCAGCGCAATTCCCCCGAGCGCAAATTGAAGCACTGCAGCCAGCCCTCGCGCGTGGAGACATATAGATTGCCCGTATTCGAAATGAGATTGGTCATCACTTGCCCGTGGACTCTCGCCTTCCACACGAGCCCGCCCTTATATTTCTCGATGCAATGAATCCACTTATCTTCGCTGCACACGGTCAGCGCAGTAAATTCCAAGGTCCCCCTGGAAACAATCGGCTGGTCGGTGGCATACTTCCAGACCAGACGCCCTGTCTCGGCAGCCAGGCAATATAGATTTCCGTCCAGCGAGCCTATATAGACGCTATCCGTCGACGCAAGCGGGCTTGATACGATCTCGCCTTGCGTCTGAAAGATCCAGCTGCGCCATCCCTTATCGAGTGACACAGCATGCAGGCATTTATCCTTGCTGCCGAAGAAAACAAGATTCTCCAGAACCTGCGGTGTCGAAACCACGGGACCGTCGGTGCGATAGGACCACTGAACAGCGCCGTCCGATGAATTCAGCAGCCTGACGTTTCCGTCCATGGATGAAAGCAAGATACTTTCATTGTGTACAAGCGGGGTGGCCACAATCGGAGCAGCGCCTACATATTTCCAGTGCTGCCCGCCGGCAGAAGTCAGCGAATAGAGAGCACCATCGGCACTGGCAATTAAAATCTTGTCGCCGCTCAAAACCGGGCTGGCGACAATCGCCCCGCCGGTCTCGAACTTCCAGAGATTGTGTCCCTTGGCGGCGTCAAGGGCATAGAGCGCGCCGTCACTCGATCCCACATAGACAATCTTGCGATCTCTGCTTACAACCGGCATTGACGCCCAGCCAATGGGTCCGGCGGTCTTGAAAATCCAGAGTAGCTCCAGCTTCTTGTCGACAGAACCGGGCTTGGCTGGCTGAGCGGCAGCGGCAGCCGTCTTCGCCCCGGGGACAGCCCCGCCGTTTGTGCCGGTCTTAGAAGATATGCTCTCAGCCGACGACCGGGTAGCTTGAGAGCCCGGCGAGACAGGGTTGGCAGAGGCAAGCAGCGGTTCATTAACTGACGGCTTGTCGCCAGGTGTGCCAGTTGGCTTTGGCCCACCACCTGCAGAAGATTGTCCCGCCAGGGTAGCCGGAGCTTCAGACAGCAGGAATTTTGCCGCTGTCGCCCCGTCGGAAACCTCAGGCGATAACGTAACGTCGCTGGAGCCAGTCGCCGTCGGCTGAGCCTCCGAAGAATCGCTACGAACAATCTCCTTGAAAACCCTGTCAAGATCGCCGATCGTGTCTTCCTCGAACTTCCTCTCAGGCGGTGCCTCACTTTTCTTCTCAGTCCGTGCTGCCTCCACTTTGTTGGCTGGCAAAGCAGGCTCAGCCTTTGCCACCGGTTTGTCAGGAAGAAGCTGGTCCAGCAAATCGTCGAGCGGATCAATTGCAGACGCAACAGGCTTTGGCGGGGGGAGGGCCTTGGCGTCCTGCTGCGCCAGAAAGTTCTCCCAATCCTGAGCATAATTGGCAGCAGCCGGAAGGGGCGGGGCGGGCTCTTTCTTCGGAGAAGGTGGCGCCTCGGCGAGAGGGATGACAGGAGCAACGGTGCCTACCCCAAGTCTTGCGACTTGCACTTCCAGCAAGAGCTTCTCCAGAATTGTCAGGAGCTCGGAAAGCGACTGAAAACGGTCATCAGGATCCTTAGCCATCATCTTCTTAATGGCCTTGTCGAGGACCTCTGGCACGTCACTATTCAGCTTACGAGCTGATGGAATCGGCGCTGTGGCATGCTTCATAGCCATCTCGATCATGCCAGAGGCCTTGAAAGGTTTCTCCTTGGTCAGAAGCTCGAAAAATACAGCCCCAAGAGAATAAATGTCAGACCGGTGATCCTGCGGGTCCCCCCGGCATAGCTCCGGCGACATATAAGCTGGCGTACCTTTGCCAGCCACAGCCCTCTCCACAGCCACGCCCGTGGCAATAAGGGCCAGACCGAAGTCACCAATTTTCAAGTTGCCGTCATGTGTGATGAAAATATTGTCCGGTTTGATGTCCTGATGGACAACACCGCGTTTGTGGGCGTAATTGAGCCCTGTGGCCATCTGCTTCATCCACTCCAGATATTGCTCAAGAGAAGGCGTATCCTTGCCGATACGTCCTTTGAGAGAGCCACCTGGAAGGAACTCCATGGCAATATAGTGGTGTACTTTGCCCTCGCGATTCTCCATGCCAATATTGTGGATGGTGACTATGTTCGGGTGTTCCAGTTGAGCAGCCAGTCTCGCTTCCTGGCGAAATACTTCGACAGTGTCGTCGTCGGCCATCAACTCAGGCAGCAACATCTTGATGGCAATTTCGCGTTGCAAGAACTCGTCACGGCAGTGATAGACCACCCCCATGCCGCCAGCACCAAGTTCCCTCAGTACCGTATAGTGCCCGTATTCGAGCTTGTCGCCTGGTGTGAAAATGGCTCGTCCCTTTGCTCAGATTAGTCGGCTCTTATGTTACAGGCTTTCGCCTAAAGTTGTTTCAAGATAAGGCACACCTAAAAACTGTAGAATGAACCCGGCTCCTTGAAACCAACCGACCAATCAATCCACGTATCCGTAATTCGTACACAGACAAAAATACCATGGCCACTTTCCCGGAATCCATGCCCACCACCACGACGCCTGTTCCAACCGGCGGAGCGTTGCTGACAAATAGCAACATGCAGGTGCCAGCCACCAATCTTATTGAATCACAGCTTGTGGCTCAGGCGCGACAGGTTCTGGAAATGGAGGCCCGCGCCATTGTTAGAGTGAGAGACCGGCTCAACGAATCGTTTGAGCGAGCCGTCAAACTCCTTCTTTCTTGCTCGGGAAAAGTGGTTGTAACTGGTATGGGCAAGTCGGGGCACATTGCTTGCAAAATTGCCGCCACTTTGGCCTCGACCGGCACACCAGCCTTCTTCGTTCACCCGGCCGAGCTTCATCATGGTGATTTCGGCATGCTGGACGAGCGCGACGTGCTAGTGGCCTTGTCGGGCTCCGGTGAAACGCAGGAGCTCAAACTTGCCCTTGAGCCAATAAAGCGCCTGGGTCTGCCCATCATTGCCCTCACCGGCAACCTGGAATCAACCTTGGCCAGGTACAGCCAGGCAGTCCTTGACGTTAGCATAGAACGCGAAGCCTGCCCTCTCAATCTGGCGCCAACATCCTCGACGACCGTGGCGCTGGCGATGGGAGACGCGCTTGCTGTCGTTCTCATGAGCCAGAAGGGTTTCAAAGCGGAAGATTTTGCCCGTTCTCATCCTGGCGGCACCCTCGGCAAACAGCTCGTCACCGTAGGCGATATCATGCGCAGCGGCGTGGAAGTTCCCTCAGTCGCACTCGACAGTGCATACGAAAATGTCCTGGCCGAAGTCACGTCGAAGAAGCTCGGTTTTACTGCTGTCTGCAATTCCGACGGGCATCTTGAGGGAATTATTACCGATGGCGACATCCGCCGCGCTCAGGTCAGATTCGGTCCTGCAGCCTTCATGCGCCTGGCAGGCGAAATAATGACACCACATCCGAAAACTATTTCTCCTTCCTGCCTGGCGGTAGAAGCCCTGAAGCTGATGGAAAACCATTCAATCTCGGATCTCTTGATAGTTGATGATGAGATGAACCCGACCGGCTTGATCCATCTCAAAGATCTCTTGCGCGCCGGCATTGTCTAACGAAAAGCCGACATCAGCGCCTCGTAATGTTTTCGAGCTTCCGCCACCACTGGATTGTCCTCTCCCAGGACACGCCCCCGGATGACCAGTGATTCCTCGAGCAATGGCTTGGCTTTATCGTAATATCCTTGCCTGGCATAATGCGTGCCCAGATCGTACAGGCTCTGCGCCGTATCCAGATGGCTGTCACCCAGGAACTTGCGCCTGACGTCAAGAGCATTTTGCAAGAACGGTTCGGCTTCCCCGAATTGCCCCTGATAAGTCAAGAGGGCCCCAAGACTGTTTTTGCTCTGGGCCGTTTCAGGGTGAGCCTCACCCAGCACTTTCGTTCGAATGGACAGAGCCTTCTCGAGCAAAGGAGCTGCTTCCTGGTAATGTCCCTGTCCGGTATGCACATCGCCCAGATTGTTCAGGCTCTGCGCCGTATCGGGATGATCTCCCCCGAGCATATCCTTTCTAATTGCCAGTGAGCGCTCGATGAGCGGACGAGCTTCAGCGAAGTCCCCCTGCCTGGCACAAAGCAAACCGACATTATGCATACTTTGCGCTGTTTCCGGATGTGCCTCGCCGAAAACGGTGCGTCGAATAAAATGAGCCTGCACGAAAAACTGCCTGGCTTCGGCAAAATGGTTCTGAGACAGATGCAGCAAGCCGAGGTCGTTCATGCTCTGCGCCGTGTCGGGATGTCTGTCTCCGAGCAATCGCCGCCTGATTCCCAGCGCGCGCTCCAGCAAAGCTTTGGCGTCGTCATAGCGCCCCATACGCGTATAAAGCACCCCGAGAGAATTCAAGCAATATGCCACGTCGGGATGCTCTTCTCCCAGCAGGCGGGTGCGAACGTCTAAGGCTTGCTGCAAGAGCGGTTCCGCTTGCAGGAGATTATCTTCGCAAATTGAGAGAAAGCCAAGGTCGTGGGTGCTCTGAACTGTATCTTGATGATCGTCGCCCAGCGCTTGCCGCCGCACGGCCCGCGCCCTTTCCATATAGCTTCGCGCCTCGGCAAAATTTCCCATGGCTGCATACATCTGTCCGATGTCATGCAAGGTTTGTGCAGTAAATCTATGGTTCTGACCAAGGACTTTCTCCCTTATTTCCAGAGCCTGATTGAGAAGGTCCTTAGCCTCGCGATAGTTGCCGCGCCGGATATTGAGCTGCCCGAGATCATTAAGTGTCTGTGCTGTGTCGGCATGCTCCGGACCGAGTTGCGTCAGCCGCCTTGCAAGAACCTGCCGGAAGCTGTCCTCGGCGTCCGCAAACTTGCCCCGCTTGGCGCAGATAATAGCCAGTTTGTGAATCATCTCCACCACAGCCAGGTGGTCCCTGCCGATGACCTCTTCGAGCGTAGGCAAGGCCTTGCGGTAATGCTTTTCCGCCTCCACATACTTGCCCTGCGCGAACAAAGCATCCCCCTCGGTGACGAAAGCCTCCGAAAACGGCTGTTCGACAGTCGCACGCATGTCCGGTGCAATAATCGGTTTCTGGAATTCTCTAACCTCTTTCGACACGCCCTCTTCTTCCGGCGGCGGCGCACTCTTGGCCAATAATTCCCTTGCTTCGGCTTCCCGCTTTGCTTCAGCTTCTTCCGCCTGCCTGGCCAAATCTTCGGCTTGCTTCAGAGCCGCAGCTTCCTTGGATGCTCGTCGTGCTTCGGCCTTCTCCAGGAGCCGCCTGGCTTCGACTTCATCGGACAGACGCTGTGCTTCAGCTTGCTCAGCCTGCCGTTGCGCCTCAACTTCTTCCGCCAATCGCCTGGCTTCAGCTTGCTCAGCCTGCTGTTGCGCCTCAACTTCTTCCGCCAATCGCCTGGCTTCAGCTTGCTCAGCCTGCCGCTGCACCTCAGCTTCTTCCGCCAACCGCCTGGTCTGAGCCTCTTGAGCCTGGCGCCTCGCTTCGGCTTGCTCGGCCAGCCATTTTGCCTGAGCTTCCTCTGCCCGCTGCTTCCTTGCAGCCTGGTCTGCCAGCCATTTTGCTTGGGCCTCCTGTGCCAATCGCATTGCTTCGGCTTCTTGTGCCTTCCTCCTGTCCTCGGCTTGCTCGGCCTGCCGCACCGCTTCGGCTTCTTGTGCCTGTCGCTGCGCTTCGGCTTGCTCGGCCTGTCGCACCGCTTCGGCTTGCTCGGCCTGTCGCACCGCTTCGGCTTCTTGTGCTTGTCGCTGCGCTTCGGCTTGCTCAGCTTGTCGCTGCGCTTCGGCTTCTTGTGCCTGTCGCTGCGCTTCGGCTTGCTCAGCTTGTCGCACCGCTTCGGCTTCTTGTGCCTGTCGCTGCGCTTCGGCTTGCTCAGCTTGTCGCACCGCTTCGGCTTGCTCGGCCTGTCGCTGCGCTTCGGCTTGCTCGGCTTGCCATTGCGCTTGCAGCAATGCTTCAGCCTCTTGCTCAGCCCGTAGCAGTGCTTCGGCCTCTTGCACAGCCTGCCGCATTGCTTCAGCCTCTTGCTCAGCCTGAAGCAGCGCTTCAGCCGCTTGCTCAGCCTGCCGCACTGCTTCGGCTTGCTCGGCTTGCCACTGTGCCTGCCGCATTGCTTCGGATTCTTGCGTTTGCCACTGTGCCTCAGCTTCCTCGGCTGCCTGCCGCGCTTGCTCGCCTTGCTGGAGAGCCTCGTCAAAGGGCGTTGCTGCTGGCGCCTCCAGGGGAGTGTCGCTTGCCATTGCACTCATGACATCTTTTAGAGCGCTTTCAGGGCTTCTCGGCGCCTCAGCCACTGTCTTCTGCAGAGAGGCGAAAAATTCCGATGTACTCAACAGCTTGGTAAACTTTGCCGTCACATCTGAGGGCGGCAAAGCTCCGATGGCCAGGATAGCAGCCTCCTTTGCCGCTCGGGCATCGCTCAGCATCGGAATCAGTAGAGCGACAATCTGTGCTTCCTGGGCCCTTACTTGCTGCTCAACTTGAGACCTCAGCGCCTCCATCTGCAATTCAAGCTGGAGATCCCCCTGCGCCTTCTGAAACTGTTTTTGCTGCTCAAATTGGCCCTGCCGCAGTTCTTGCTCCCTGGCAAACTGATTCTGCTGCACTTCGATGAGCTGCAAATGTTCAGCCTTGATAGCCTCGAGTTGCCCTTCTTTGAACTGCTCAACCAAATCCAGCATCTGCTCGTGCATTTGCTCAAGCTGCCTGGCGCGGGCAACATTCAACATCAAGCCAAGGACGACTGCCGCAAGCAGAGTAAATATCCCTGTAACGATCCCGGGCAACATGGCTTCCATCTAGGTGATCTCCCTGTCGGACTGCTATTCTGGCTGGACTCACGCAAAGCCTCTTCAACAAAGAAGAGCAAGCTATGACATTTCGAAAGAGCCGACCGGCAGGCAATGTTCCAGACACGAAAACCGTTACTGCCAGCCCCTCAGGGTGCCAACTCCTAGGACACTATTACCCGAGTAGCCGCGGGACTAATCCCTTTTCTCAGACGCCTGTTCCAGTTCGCGCTTCCGGAGGATGGTTTTGCGTTGCGCTGCAAAGCCTTTATCGCGGTAGGGGACACCGGAAACAGACTCGATGCGAGCCCTTTCTTCAGGCGAAAGGAAAAACACACCTGGAGGAAGTCGGTCAGACGCCTTAGTAGCAGCCATCGTTCCTCCCGATTTCCCACCGACGGCGGTTGTTCTGAAGACATGGAAACCGGCTTCCATGAACCCTCCGCGCACTGCGGCAGCCGAGCTGTAGGTCAGAACTTTCCCTCCGCATGCTGACTCCAGTCTGAAATATTCCTGAAACAAATCGACGCTCCAGAGCTCCGGCATTTTCAATGGCGAAAATGGGTCGTGAAAAATCAAGTCAAAACTTTCATCCAGCCGGGGTACGTCCTGCCTCAAATCGGACCGACGTATCTCCAAACTCAGGTGCAGCCTTTCCCTGCCAGGCACTTTCAGTATGAAAAAGCCGGGTCCGGCAGGGATCTGCTCGAGACAAGAGGCAAGCAGCCTGAATCGCTTGTCCGCGAGCACAACCGGCAGAAACGCCAGAACGTCCTCATTGATCTCCAGACCAAGCACATGGACTGAGCCTTCAGCAATCGTCGACTCGAGGATCTTTTCCAGAGCTACGAAGCTGTTGTATCCCAGTCCGAAACAAGCATCGAGAACACGGATAGCAGGCTTCAGGATCAAGAACGCAGGGATTCCGGCTGGCTCAACATAGTTCTGCCATGCCTCAG
>JAHFBI010000353.1 GCA_023250095.1 Candidatus Melainabacteria bacterium | reverse complement strand
CCATTTGGCCTGGTTGCTTGTGCCAGGGTTCACTCAAGCAGGTGGAGCAACTGCCTGGGCTGCGCGATACCAGGCGATGAATTGATTGACGCCTTGCTCGAAGGAAGTCGACGGCGCAAAGCCGAGCAGCTCTCGCGCCTTGTCGATGCTGGCGTATGTATAAGGCATATCACCGATTGCTATTGGCTTGAAGACCAGTTTGGCTTTTTTGCCAAGAGCCCTTTCCAGGCAGGCAATCATGTCGCTCAAGACCAGTGGTTCGGAGCGACCGAGATTGATGATCTCGTATCCGGAAAAAGGAAATTGAATCGAGCGTTCAATACCGCTGACGATGTCCTGAACGTAAGTGTAGTCGCGCTTGCTGGTGCCGTCCCCAAAAACTTCCAGGGGCTGGCCGCAGTCGATCAGTTTGCAGAATTTGTGAATAGCCAGGTCCGGGCGCTGACGCGGACCGAAAACGGTGAAAAATCTCAAGCAAACGACAGGCAGTCCGGTTGTGTGATGGGCGGCATAGCAAAGCACCTCGCCAGCCACTTTCGAGGCGGCATACGGAGAAAGCGGCTGATCGATCGAGTCGGTTTCGAGAAAACATTCACCGGAGCGATTGCCGTAGACAGAGCTTGAAGAGCCAAAAACCAGGCGCGTCCTGGGGTCTGTAGCGACAATTTTTTCGATAAGCTTCTGGGTCCCTGTGACGTTGACGTCCATATAGAGCACCGGGTCCGAAAGAGATGGCCTGACTCCAGCCATGGCTGCCAGATGCACGACCGCGTCAAAGGGAGTTCCTTCAAATGCTTTATCCAGCGAGCCTTGATGCCTGAGATCTCCTTCGATGAGAGTGTAGGCTTCCTGCGACAAGTGTCTGGCGATGTTCTGTCGCTTCAAAGCTGGATTGTAGAAATTGTTGAAGTTGTCCAGGGTGACTACGCGATCGCCTCGCGCAAGCAAGGCGTCGACCAGGTGGCTGCCGATGAATCCTGCTCCGCCTGTGACCAGTATCTTACGGTTTGATCTGTCAGTCATGTGCACTCACCGGTATTGTCCTTTGCGAGCCTTTCTTATGTGGGCGGACTGAGCGACAAACTCGGTAAACAGCCTCTGGTTGCCGGGAAAGTCGCGTTCCGGATGCCACTGTACGCCTATGGCAAAGGGTCTATCGGCAAGTTCAACAGCTTCGATTATCCCATCCTCGGCGAAGGCTACGGACCTCAAGCCTGAGCCGAGATCCTTGACTGCCTGGTGATGCGACGTCGGTACGCTCACCGGCTGCTGTCCAAAAATTTTGCCCAGCTTGCTGCCTGGCTCAACTCTGACAGTATGCCGGGCAAAGCCGTCTTGCCAGCCGTTGTGGCTTGAGTGCTCAACAGGAGATGCAGGCAGGTGGCTGGGAATATCCTGAATTAATGAGCCGCCCAGGGCAATGTTCAAGAGCTGGCAGCCCGCGCAGATACCTAGAAGGGGCAGGTCAGCTCGATCGACAGCCAGGCGCACCAGAGTCAGATCGAAATCCTGTCTTTCTCTTGTCGTCAACTCCACTTTGTCGCAAGCAGTTTCGCCATAAAGCGAAGGGCAGTAATCATAGCCGCCAATCAGCATTACCCCGTCCAGCTGCTCCAGCAATTCGCAGAGATCCTGCTTGCTCATGGGCGGCAAGAGCAGAGGAATAGCGCCAGCCTGCTGTAGCGACTCGAAATAATTTGCTTGCACTGTCGCCGCCCGAGGCGGGCCTGCCTCGATGTCGACATTGATGCCAATCAGTGGTTTCATTGCCTGGACTCCTCAAGAACATAAAGAATACCCCAGGCCGGTTGAATGAAAAGAAAGAGAAGGTTAGAAGTCTTGAGTATTATAGTCTGAAGCCAGCAGAATCGCTCCTCTGGCGCCCGGGAGCCAATTCACTGTTGCAAGTTGTGAAAGGGAATGGGCTCGTTTGGCTTTTGTCCCGGGCGGGCAATAGACTCTTGAGGTAAGCTGGCAGCGGAAAAGCCTGCCAATTAGAGAGTCATGCAAGGCAAAATCAACTTTTACAAAATCAATTCATTTCTGTTTGCCTTGAGCCTTCTGTCTACCGGGCTGCCGGCAAAGGCACAGGACAAGGCGGTCGATGCGGGCTTCGAGAAAAGGATCGAGCAGGGCGTCAAGCTATACAACCAGAACAAGCTTACTGACGCCGAGACCGTTTTCTTGCAACTGATGAATGAACTGACCAAGAAATACGGGGCCATGGATGCTCGCATGGGCAGGATTTACGGCAATCTTGGCGAGGTTTACCAGGCTGAGGGCAATACCAGTTATGCTCTTGCTTTCTTGAACCGGGCTTTGCAGATCAAAGAAAAGGCTTTTGGCGCCAACAGCTTGCAAGTGGCAGCTTCGCTCAACAATCTTGGTCAGGTTTACGTGCGCTCCAGACAGTACAAGTATGCCGAACCGCTCTTGCGCCGGGCTCTAGGCATTGCCGAAAAACTAGGCGCGGCCGGAGAGCCCTATAAGGCGACTGTGCTCGTCAACCTGTCCTCGATGTATGTCGATGAGGGCAAGTATGCTCAGGCCAAGATATTGCTCAAACAGGGAGTCGATATGCTCGAGCGGCAATTAGGGCCAAATCATCAGCTCTTTCTCAATGCTCTTGGTATGTACACCGACCTCCTGCGCAAGACGAATCATCAAGTTGAAGCAGCCAGGCTCGAGCAGGCAGTGATTGAGAGAGGTCGCGCCGCCCAGGTGACTCTTTGCCCCTGGGAACAGCATTTTCATGCAGCCGAAAATGCTGAGGCGGCAGGTCGTTTTGCCGAGGCGAAGAGCGAATGGGAAAAGGCGCTTGCCGAAGCCCAAAGATACACTCTGGATCAAATGCCGGAGGCAATCACACTGACAGCACTCGGACATTTCTATCTGAAGGCTGGCGACTTTGTGCGCGCTCTGGAAACTCTGAAGAAGGCTTTTCCTCTGGGCGAGAAAATGTTCGGTCCGGACGACCCGCAGGTCATCAAGCACGCCGATGAGCTAGGCGACCTCTATCGCAGTCAGGGGCAATACGATCAGGCAGAGCCTCTGTATTTGCGCGTGCTTTCTCACAGGAGGAAAATCCCTGGTCCTGAGGCAAAAGAGTTGACGCCGATTTTAAACAAGCTAGGACAGTTTTATGCCTGCCAGACTCAGTATAGACAGGCGCAGAAATATTTCGGCGAGGCTGTTGTCCTTGAGGAAAAGGCCCTGGGCAAGGATAGCGTTGATCTCGTGCCTTACCTGGTCAGCCTGGCCGATTGCTTGCGCGATGATCGACAGTATCCTCAGGCTGACGAGCTTTACAAGCGCGCTCTGGGCATCCTCGAGAGCGCCTCTGGAGCAAACGATTTGTCTGTGGCTAATCTTCTGGATCACTACAATGTCTTTTATCAAAAGCAGCTTGATTTCGAGAAGTCCGAAAGTCTCTTTGTAAGAGCCGCCGATATAAGAGAGAAGGTTCTGGGGGCAACAAATCCCGAATTTCTCAAGACTCTGGAGGACTATGTGATCATGCTGAAAAGCGCGCACAAGCGCGACAAGGCAGCCAGGATCGAAAGGAGGCTGGCTGCTCTCAAAGGGCAACCTCTGAAAGACGATTGAAGGCAAGCCCCGACTGCCTCCTGAGGCTAGGCAGTGTTCTTGCCTGCTATACTTGGGCGCAATCATGCCCTTGTGTAAATAAGGAGTGTCTTTTGGAAAGCAGAGTCGTGGAATTTGAAAACCTGCTCAGAGACGTCGGCGCCTGGCAGAGCGGACACTTTTTGCTGGCGAGCGGTTTGCATAGCAGTCAGTACGTACAATGCCAGAAGCTACTCCAGTATCCGCGTCTCGGGTTGATCTTCGCCGAGGGGCTGGTTCAGCGTTTGCTGGCAGCCGGGCTGCAGCCCCAGTCAGTAGTCGGTCCGGCGCTGGGTGCCGTCCACTGGGAGCTTCTGGTGGCTCTGGCATTCGACCGGGCAGTCGGGGGAGAGCCGGTAAGGGGAATCTTTGCTGAGCGCCCCGATGGGAAATTCGAAATCAGGCGCGGTGTGGAGATCTCTGCTGGAGAAAAGGTGCTTGTTGTCGAGGATGTGACCACAACCGGTGGCTCGGCCCGGCAGGTAGTGGAGCTTGTACGCAGCCTGGGCGGGGTGCCGATTGGTGTCGGGGCCATTATCGATCGCAGCGGCGGCACTGTGAAATTTGATGTGCCTTTTGTGTCTCTGGTTAACCTGTCAATTGAAAGTCATGAAGCTTCTCAATGCCCAATGTGCAAAGAGGGCATTGCTATCGTCAAGCCAGGAACAAGCAAAGTAAAGGCGTGATGGCAGCAGCGTTTTCACATTCACACGCTCTAGTTTCACGCGTTTACACGTTTACACGTTTCACGTTGACACGTTGACACGCTCACGCGCTCACTCGCGGGCTTAAAGTTTCTCTTTTGTGCCTCAAGAAAGCCCGCAGGGAGCCTGCTTTTTCTTGCTTAAATGTGTTGCGTTGCGTAACCAAAATTTGTGAACTTTAATTGTGTCTGAAACCGGCTTCCTGTCTGGTTGAAAGGTCTTTTTTTGCTGCTTGCCAGTCGGCGGGAGAATTTGCCTGGGAGGCGCTCTTGAAATCCGCTCCGGGCGCAGGTAATGTGGTGCCATCTCCTGTCAGGGTTCTGGAGAAGGGGTATCCAGTCCGTGTGGAGCTTACCATTTGTGAGGTCTTCATGAGTGATCTTCATCATGATGAAGCAACTGTGGCGGAATTGTCCGATGACACCTCGGTTGCTTGTCCTGGTTTGCGCAGCGACAATGTCGACGGTTGCGTCGTTGAGCGTGACTACAAGGAACGAGTCACTCGTGCAAGATTTGCCTGCGGCAACTGGGCGCAATTTCGCTATGATGCTGCCGATCGCCTCTATGCCTTCATTTATGCCGGGCTGGCCTGGA
>JAHFBI010000058.1 GCA_023250095.1 Candidatus Melainabacteria bacterium | reverse complement strand
CAGCGATGTGCTCAAAGCCGTACGGACCGAACCGACTTCTGTCGAGAAGCTTGTTTTTGTAAAAGGGCTCAGGCCCTTCCCGGACAAGGTGATTGTTGACTACACCGGCAGCAAAGCCGATGTGGTCGCCGATGTACCGGGAGAATTCGACTACAACATTCTTGCCTCCGAAGCCGATAAGCAGAATGTGGCCAAACAGTCCTTACCTATGAGTGGGAAAGATGCGCGGCAGGAATATACGATGGGACCGACCGAAGAAACCGGGCCAGCCGGCGGCAACCTGGTAGGGACTCTCTTTGGCATGTTGCCTCTGGTGCTCATGGGCGCGGTGGTCTATTTTGCCTGGAAGGGCTCGAAGGCGATGCAGGGTGGCGGTAGCGCTGGCGCTTTTGCCAAGTCGAAACACAAGAAGTTCGAGCCGGACAAAGGTCCGAAAGTCACTTTCGCTGATGTCGCTGGTTGCGACGAAGCGATTGAGGACGTGAAGATGCTGGTCGAGTTCCTGAAGGACCCGAGCGAGATCAAGGATCTAGGCGGCAAGATGGCCAAAGGCGTTCTGCTTGTCGGACCTCCTGGAACCGGTAAGACTTTGCTTGCCAAGGCTGTAGCAGGCGAGGCCAACGTGCCGTTCTTTTATGTCAATGCTCCCGAGTTTGTCGAGATGTTCGTTGGCGTTGGTGCGGCGCGTGTTCGTGACCTTTTCGAGCAGGTTCGTGCTCACTTGCCCTGCATTCTGGCTATTGATGAGCTGGACGCTGTGGCCAAACAGCGCGGCACCGGCATCGGTGGCGGCAACGACGAGCGCGAGCAGACCATCACTCAGTTGCTGGCGGAGCTTGACGGCTTCGAGACAAGTGATGGCCTCGTGGCTTTCGCCATGACTAACCGTCCGGACGTTCTTGATCCGGCCATCGTGCGCCCTGGTCGTTTCGGCAAGAGGGTCATCGTCAACAAGCCGGACAAGCAAGGACGGTTGGAGATCATCAAAGTGCACGCCAGAGGCGTCAAGCTCGATCCCACTATAGATCTGATGGATCTCGCCGGAGCTACGAGCGGCTTCAGCGGAGCCGATATCGCTGAGTTGATCAAGGTTCAGGGGCCCCTGTACGCCATCAAGCGTACTCGCAAGTTGTTCGGACTGGGCAAAAAGGCAACCATGGTCACAAGGGAGGATCTGGACAAGGGTATTTCCGAGGTTCAGATGGGTGGCGCGGCGACGGACAGCAAGTCCAAGCGGCTCAGCATGCCGGTCAAGAAACTTCTTGC
This sequence comes from Candidatus Melainabacteria bacterium, assembly GCA_023250095.1. Classification (GTDB taxonomy): domain Bacteria; phylum Cyanobacteriota; class Vampirovibrionia; order Obscuribacterales; family Obscuribacteraceae; genus JAHFBI01. The sequence continues at coordinate 18,578 of JAHFBI010000058.1, read as the reverse complement.
TTACCATGAGCTGGGACACGCTCTTGTCGGCGAGTTCCTTTTCCGCATGAACCAGGGCTGGGAGTCTCTCTGGGGCGATCAGGTCCGCAAGATCACCATCATCGGTGCCGGTGGCGCGGGAGGTTACACTCTCATGCACGGCGATGAAGATCCGTTCTGCCAGACCAAAGAACAGCTTCTGGGCATGATAACTGGACTGCTGGCTGCCAACCGGTCTGAGAAAATGTTCCTCAACACCACTTCGACCGGTGCAGGCAACGACATCGAGCGGGCTTATGACGTCGCCAAGAAAATGGTTACTCAGCTTGGCATGAGTCCGCTAGGAGCCATCTGCGTCGGCAAGCACGGCGGTGACCCGTTCCTTGGGCAGACTCTGGCGATGAGCGGCGGTTACGGGCTCGGTCCGGAGAGCAGCAATCAGATAGATCACGAGATCTTCATGATCCTCGCTGATTGCGCTTTGCGCGCTGAAAGGATCCTCGAACCGCTGACCGGCTTGATGCACCACATCGCGCCGAAGCTGATTGAGGACGAGACCATGCTGCGCGAGAAATTTGCCGAGATCTGGGATGAATACATGGCTGCGCATGGCGGACTGCCAGTCGTTTCCATGGACACACTCAGCGAGAACGAACTAGCCAAAGCATTGCCTGGCCTGGGCCTGCGGGTTCCGCCTGCTCTTGCTTTTCAGGTCAAGGCTGCCTGAGCTAGTACACACACGGACTGGACCGGACGGCATTGGGTGTTCTTGCCGCTCAGGCTTGCTGCCTGGTTGGCCCCTGGAGCCAATTCGCCCGGTTTATGGGGCCGCAAGGCTCAGAATACCCTGCCACAGCGGGATCGAGGCGCCGTCTTCGGCGCTTTGATCCCGTTTTCACCACAAACCTCAACTCGATCGAGGACACTATTATGGACCAGAACATCATCTTCCCGACTGGCGGTGCCAGCGGATTCGTCGACGTCATCATTTTCCTGGCGATGATTGGTGGCTATTTATTCGTCGCATTCAAGGAATACACCCTGCCGAAGCTTAACCCGGCTCCGAAGAAGGATACGAGCAACATGTCCTTCTTCCGACGCGTCATTTCTTTCGGTGCTGCCAGCCAGCATGAGCTGACCGAGAAGGAATGGGAGAGCATTCGAGCGACTCGGAAGGTTGCCTTGCCGATAATTGGCTTGTATGCGGTGATTCTTGGTTTCCTGGCCAGCACCTACGGGCTGGGTGCCATCATGTGGATCTGGCTTGCCACTCTCGGCGGTATGGGAGTTCGCGCCTGGTCGGACCGGCGCATTGAAAAGTCGCAGCAGCAATGACGTCCACTTGAAATAGACCTGACTGATACGCCTTAGAGCGTATTTGACAGTTGGTCGCGACCTCTCAGCTTCCAGAGGGGAGGTCGCGCTCCTCTTGTTTCAGGCAGTTTTTTAATAAGGCAGAGCAGTTAGACTCTCCCAATTCATTGCTGCTTGCCATCCCGGCGGCAGCAATGAATTGTTCAATCAGCAAGTGTCTGAGGACGCTTAAGGAGGTTTATCATGGACCGTCTATTGGCTTCATTCGGTTATAGCGTAGTGACTACGCTGTTTCTTACTCTTGTGTCTCTGCCGTTTACTATGGCGCAGGCAGCTGCGCATGGTACTGCCTTTGGCGCAGGCGATGTGCTCGGTAACGTGATCACCATGCTTATGTTGTTCACATTCGTATTCTATGAGTTGCAGTCTGCCTTTGAACGACAGAACGAAGAAGATCGAAAAAGAAAAGAGCGTGGCGCTCGGCACTAATGACGTTTGCCGGCAACGGCAAACGTCGCTTACAGACTGTCTGTAAGGGACAGAGCGAGGTCAAAGCCTCATCCTCTGGACATTCTCTTTCTAAGCAAAAGTACTATACGAGATAACACAACACTCCCCCAAAAAATGTAAGAATGGTTTTGTAAATGCAAGTAATTGCCGTCCTTGAAGATGGGGCCATCCCTGGCTGACTGCTGGTCCGTTGATTTAGAAAGCGCGCTGCATATCGCTGGCGTCAGGCAGCAGCGCCGGCGCTGGAGACGATCAGTGGCGTCACCGGCTTCAGCGATGTGAGGCACAGCGGGCACTGCTGCCTGATGAAGGCACATTTGCCGCAGATCTTGTACGACATGCTGGCAGTGGGAACGCCACAGGAGCTGCAGTGTCCACAATCCGGGGTGATGTCGTGCTTCTTGCAACTATCGCATAACAATTGCATTTTGAGTTTCCTCTTGTTCGTGTGTTAAAAGCCTCGCCCATGGTGCGCTGATGCGCTGGTTTATGTGGTGGCGGCGAGGTGTAATTGGTGTACCTGGCTCTTTCACGGCTGTTGGACAGGCTTCAGAAAGCCCTTTTCTCAGCGCAAATAAAGGAGCCCGAAGAGCAGACCCCAGCTGCCGCCGCCAACAAGGCGAGCCCAGAGGGGAGACTCCAGTCCAAAGCCGATGAGAAGAACAGACACTGCCAGACCGAACCAAACGAGTAGGCTAAAGCCTCGCAGAGTCTCGACCAGCTCTCTGTCGTCTGAGTCGGCGACACAGGCATTGTCGGCAAGAGTGGCAAGCAGCCTTATCAGAGGGCTGCCCTGTCCGTTTGCCACTAATAAGAGATAGCCTGTCATCTGGGGCAACAACCAACCAAAGAAACCGCCGACACATGCTCCGAGCATGTTGTGGTTCGCGCCACCCAGAAACGCGCCTGCCAAGGCAAAAAGCAGGATGGAAGCTAGCTGGATGACAACAACAATTTTGCCTTCTTTACCGTATCTCATGACTGTTACTCCTCTGAAATTGAATAGGTTGGCGGCGCGAGCAGTGATGTTGGCCAGGTTGATGCGTTCTTGTTCAGCATCTTTCTGTGCCGTGTACATATTCTTGTTCTGCTCGGCGAGAATTCTTTCGGTCTGCGGTTTCATCAACTCATCGGGCAAGTGTATGTGGCAGATGAGCACGTTGACGAGGTCAACATGGTATTTCACTAGATGAGCTCGCACTTTCGCCTCAGCCTTAACCTGCTCGTCATGCCGGTTCTGCAGATAGGCCATTGCCGAGGATTCAGATGCCTGGTTGCGGAAGATGGAGTCGATTGTTGGGTGCATGACATTGTTTTTCAAATTGTCGATGCCGCCGATCTTCGCCACCATGAACGCAGCGTCTTCAGGTCGAACACGGAAAACGACCCGCACTTCCAGTTTCATTTTGAAGCCGTCTTTGGAGATGACTTCAAAGGGGTCGAACGAGCCGTTGGTTTGCCCTTCCGTCCATTCCACGGTCTGGTTGGTCGTCGGGATGACAACCGGTGTGACAGCCATGGTGTTGACGTAGTATTTGCCAGGTCGACAGACAGAGCACTGGTGTTGCAGAAAAACACCCGGGTGATATCTAGGGAATAAGCCATCGGCAAGACAGGCGAGCAAGCGCGCAGGCCGCGGCAGGTGGCATGGCTATGGCAAAGAGCTTGTCTTGGATGATTGACTGAATGATTCTCCAGGTGGATTGACCTGCGTTGGTCGGGATCTGCCGCTTGTATTGCCACCTTAAGACTTTTACAGGGTACAGAAGAAGGGGCAGCGTTACCTGCGGCCATTTCCTTTACACCCGTTCACAAGTGGCGCGACAGTTCGCCCAGCAGCCCTCAAGTGGATTTACGTCGTGAATTCCGGGTGTGCTGTTGCAGGATTAGCCTGCGGTCTGTTTGCAATTCTTTGCAACCTGACTGCAGGCTGATATGGTGGCAACGCTCGCGTAAGCTGTCACTGGAAACAAGCATGCCAGCGCGAGTTGATGACATTCACGCCACTTTGCCTCAGGTCGGGCAGGCCGCCGTGAGCGTGAAAAATCTGTGTTCTGGCTATACACATGCCGGACTGCTTGTGCAGTGTGTATAGCCTATCTGCTGCAAGTTGGAAGTGATCGCTATTGAGAGGCAGGCAAGGTTTCGATATCAGCTCAAACTCCTGTCTCAGCCACCTATTCAACCAGGGGGCAGATCCTATCGCCTGTGCGCGCCGCGCAGGCTGAGCAGACTCAGCAGGAGAAGGGCTGCGCCAAGTGGTAACTGGTAAAGGTTGGCTTGCCCTCTGTCTACCCGGGCGCTCTCGAGAGTTGACGCCCACTCAATGTTGAATTTGCCATCCGGGCTCAGGCGGATGTACTGCCCGGCCGTCTGTCTGGCAAGTTTGCGCAGGAAAGTTTCGTCGGCGGACGTCGTGAGGATGTTACCGGCTTCGTCCCTCCTGTATCCCTGGAGCAGTCCGGACTGGTTGTAAATTGGTATTGTGGCGCCGGCACTGGAGCCGACGGCGACGACGACTAGCTTTATTTTCAGTTTCTGAAGCTCCTTGAGCACATTGTTTAGTTCGTATTCCTGTCCGCTGAAGCCGCCATCGGAAAAGAGAACAATCACCTTTTCCTTTGCCTGGTCATCTTCGCGGGCAAACATTGCCAGAGCTTCTTTGAAGCCCTCTGCAAAATCGGAGCCACCGCCGGGAGCGCTGCCAACTTTCATCCAGTGCTTCATTACCCATCCGGCAGCATTATAGTCATCTGTGAGTTCTACCAGAGAAAAGCCTGTCCCGGAGTAAGTTACAACCCCAAGCTCGTTGTGATCGAGGCTTGGCATTATTCGCTTGATTATGATGGACCGCACCATATCGAGACGGCTGCCGGCAGGACCGATTGCCGAGGTTTTCGTGCTGTTTTGCGCGTCAAGCAAGACAGGACGGTACTCCTCGGCTGCCATGCTCGGTGAGACGTCGACCACGGTAATCACTTGCACTGTGCCTGCTCTCACTTTGTCGGGCATGTCCGGTCTTACCGGGCCGGCAGCAGCCACCAGCATCAAGCTGAAGACGATCAGCCAGGTCAGCAAGAGCCGTATCTCCTCCGTCAAGGACAGCGGACTGGTGAAGCGCATAAGCAGTTGCTCCTCACCATATAGCCGCCTGACCTGGTACCTGATGACCCAGGCGAGATACCTCACAGCGACGATTGAGGGAATGACGATCAAGAACCAGCCCAGCATGTGAGGGCGCAGAAAATGAATAGAATCCATGGGAGTCTCCTCAGGTTAGATATCGTCCCGTCCGCCTTGGCCTGGTTGGGCTCCCGGCGCCATCTTCGGAACCTGCTCGTGCTCCTGGTCGTCGCCTCTCTTGCTCTTGCCCATACCTTTTGTCTCGGTTAGTTCAGGGTGCTTTTTGAGTAATAATTCCAGGTCATATTTGACGACCATGGCTTGTTCGAGGAGTCGCTTTTGATCCGCTGCATCGAGCCCATCGAGATCCTGTCCAGAATTGAGCCTGAGCGAATCTTTGAAAGCTTCCACGGCTGGCTCCACTTCCCCCGATTGCAAGAGCAATCTGCCCTTGTAGAAATGGGCAAGTGATGCCACTTCTTTGCTAGGTGCCGGTAAGATGAGTTTATGCAGCCGATCGCCGTGCAGTGCGCCGTCATATGCGGCAAGCGACAGCTCGAAATAAGCTGTGGCGTCTTTCTGCTTGTCGGCTTTGTACGCCACCAGAGCCAGGTTGTAGTAATAGAACTGGTCGGAGCGCCAGCCGGCAAGATGATTGCCATATTCAAGCAACAGTGCGCCGGCAATGAAAGAAGCCAGCAGCAACATGTACGAAGGTCTGAGTAATTTGCTCATGCTATTGTTCCCTGGTAGTTGAAGGACATCGATCAACGGTCAACGGTCAACGGTCAACGTTCAAGGTTGATCGTTTGTCTTCCGTCTTTCGAGCGGATGGAAAGTCAGCGTCTTCAGGCATCCTCGGCCGTCAGCGCTGAGATAAACAGATAGGTAAGCCCGCACAGTGTGGCTGACAGGAGGAACCAGTGATAGATCTCGACATTATTCACGACTGTCTCAATTTGAACCCCAGACGTCTCCAGTCTGTCGATCTGGTCGAAACCCGCGCTCATCTCTTGAGAATTGCTCACCGGAATGACAAGCCCACCTACATCATCGGTGAAGCGCCGCAAGTCCTCGGTTAGAGTATTGCTCGACCAGTCTGCGCCGATGCCCAGCACGTACATCTTGATACCAGCTTGTTTGATCTGTGAGGAGAGTTCTTTAGATCTCTCAGGCGCAATCTTTTCTTCGCCGTCGGTGACCAGAATTAGTACTTTGGCCCTGGCGGTGCTCATTTCTTTGAAATGATCGACAGCCGCTTGCAGGGGACCTAAGAGCGGATTTGCCGCGCTTGGCCCGTCGAAGTTGGTGCCTTGTCCTATGTAGCGGCTGAGACCGCTATTTTTCAAAGTGATTACTTTCAGGTCCGTTGTCAGCGGCCAGCTGTAATACGCTTTGTGGTCGAACAGGATGAGTCCTATGCGGTCGGCTTTTCTGCGTTCGATGAAAGCTGCTGTGGACTTCTCGGCTACTTCGATTCGACGGGTCACCTTTGTGTTTGGTCGGCCGCTCAGGAGAATCGGCGGGACAGGCGAGACAGAAGGACTCTTTGCATTTGCCTTGTTGTTGCCTGGCGCGGCGGACAGGCTCTTTTCGGACTGGTCGACTATGCCCCAGTTCATGGAATCGGAAATGTCCGTTACGATGACGAAATCTCGTGTCTGAATGACCGGTTTCTCGATTGCTTGTTCCAGCTGCGGGCGGGACATTGCCAGGCAAAGTCCAATCCAGAAAAGCCAGAGAGCGATCATCGGCAACCGGGCAATCAGGCTGTGAGTGTCCAGAGTTTTTTGCACTGAAAGTTGGGAGAAGCCCACGGCCTGCCGCCGGTGCTCCTCAAACCAGAACAGCGGGACCAGTGCGCCAATCAGCACTAGCCAGAGTGGATAGAGGAAGCTCATGATGTTTTTCTCCTGGATAAGCGCCTGTGGAAAGGCTGAAAGGATGGCACCGTCGCATGACGCAGACATTGAAAGCCGCGTCAAGGACGTGAGCTCTTTCGTCTTGCAAGAGTTTTCACTCAATAGCAGGCAAAGGGTACGCGTCACTGCCCGATAGGTAGTCATCGTTGCTGCTTTGTAGGTATCTATTGCTGGCTGATCTGCTGTTAGCCGTCTGTTTGCGTATCTGCGATCGGAAAATGTGTATCTTCTGTTATCAAGAAAGTCGTGCAGGCGTCAACAAAAATTCAGTACACCGTGGGCGGTTCACATCTTGTAACACCGTGGGCGGTGACGCGGTTGAATAGCTTACATCACTGCTCCGGGGCGGGTATGGAGTAATTTGCGGGGTAGGACACAAGTGCGCCTGTGGGGATGCATTTGCCTGGTTGTTTTGAGAGGGGCGCAGCTATAGTGCCACCGCTGCCGGAGCTGGCTCATAGCGGCTTGCCCGGTAAAGGATAAGTGGCCCGGCTGCACAAGGCGCACGAGGTGTCACGTGTAACCGGAATGAAACAAGCTCAATATATGGTTTCGAATGCGCCATGTGATAGTGGCCGGTCCGCAACGGGTGCAAGGTGGCCTGGACAAAGATGTTTAAGAAACTGTGAAAACAGGCTACAAGTGCCGCTTTGCAGCAAATGGGCCGGGTGAAATAGGGAGTTGGCCATGGTTTCTGCTTGCTAAATTTTTTGTTGCGCCACCAGAGGCAATACAAGTAAGTTGCCGGTATTCCCATATTACTTTCACGCATGTTTTGCCGAGGTACTTCAAAAGAGACAGCACACACCTGATAGAGATCGTCAATCGATAGCCCTCATCAGATCCTGTGACCTGGAATGTTCTTGGTCCGTGTGTTCTCCATGCCCTTTGTGCGATTGCGTTTTACACAGGCGGCACTCTTTTGTCTTATGCCACCTGACTTCTGGTGGGGCACTGCGCGCTGCGCAGGCTCTCATGAGGCGTAGTTGTAGTCAACCAACTTTCCTTTGGAGGAAACTATGAACAGACTCACGCAAATCTGGCGCATACTGACAGGATCAAGCCGGATAGCTCTGGCAAAGGTCCTGTTTTGGATTGCTTTGATATCTGTGTCTTTGATTGAACCCTGGTTTGCCGCCCCTGCCGGCATGGTCGTCGGCGCAATCCTGTCGGCAAAGGTCTTCAGGGCAACCAGACGATTCTCCCGGGCCGCCGGCGTATTCTTCGGAGCGCTGACAGCTTATCTGGCGCTATACATAGGCGCGTATATGTTCGTGATTCCGGTTTTGCACATCTTTACCGTGCCGGCTTGGAATTATGTGCCCTATGTGGCTGTGCTTTTTTCGGGCGTCATCGTGACATTCTGGATGTACCGGCGCTCCAGGGGCACGCGATGGGCTCAGGTGCTTAGTTATTCGGCAACCTGGCTTATCGTGATTGCTCTTGGCGCAGGTGTCTGGTTTGCCAATAATTACCAGCCAGTAGTTAAGTGGCAGATGGCTGCTTCTCTCGATCCGGAGGTAATGCAGACTCTGCCGCAGACCAACAATGACCATCCCCGCTTGCTGCCTCGGCAGACGGCCAGGGATATGATCTCCTTTGCCAATAAGGACAATACGCTCATTCCAGGAGATCCCCACCTGGGGCTCGACCAGGACATGAACCTTTTCTGGCGCAGCCCGCTGTACTGGAAAGGCGACCTCTGGTACAACGTTGCCGGCTCGGTCGAAACGGTCGTGACTATAGACGCCAGCCAAACCAACATGCATGCCAGCCCCGCCGCCGGTAAGGAAGCTTTCTTCCTCTTCGGAGACAGGAGCTGGATCGCCGAGGCGGCTTTTAAGGTCCGCCATCCGTTCAGCCAGCCCTCACAGGCTGTTTACTGGAAGAAAGCTGACGGTAAGTGGGTTTATCTCATCTCCTACACATCCGTGCGCCCGACAGTCACTGGCACGATGGTGCCATATCTTGCCGGCGTCATGGAGGTGGACGGTCATGGTTGGATAGCTGACCATGGCCCGAAGGCAGCGGCGGAGCTTTTCCCGAATGCACCGCTTTACCCGCCGGCTCTGGCTCGCCGTTATGCCGACGCCTATGCCGAATGGAACGCCGGCTTCGTCGCCAAGACTGTGAACAAGTCCAACATCATGGAAGTCAGCGAAACTGACAGCAAGGATCAAGGCTTCAACCCGGCTCCCTATCTCTTGACCTTCAATGGGTTAGGGCTGCAGGAAGTGACTCCGCTGGAGCCTGCCGGCAACAGCGGCTTTGCCCTTAAGGCCGTACTCTTCCAGGACGCTACAACTGGCTATCCGCGCATTTACTATGTTCCGAAAGAAGTTGTGTTGAACGCCCCGCGCAAGGCTATGGAGAACGTCCATAAAGCTGATACTGAAACAGACTGGGGACAGAGAAATCTGGCCGAACCACGTCCTGTCGTCAGCTCCACAGGCAAAGTCTACTGGCTGGTAGCCGTGCTCCTTAAAGACACGGTAGAGCATCCGGACAGTCATTCGCTGGTCATGAGCGTTCTTGTTGATGCAAGCGATCTCAGTGCTTACCCTGTGCACAACCGGGAAGAGCTGAACAAACTCCTGGGAATAGCGCCGGTTAAACCTGCCTCTTCTCCGGCTAAGGAAGAAGCCTTGCCGGTGATACCAGCTCAAATGGAGCAGGCACCGGCAGCTGTTCCGTCCGATCAAAAGGCGTTGCCGGTGATGTCCTCTCCGAAGGAATAGGCACAAAAGCCTGGCAGGACACTCCTTCTACTTCTTATTTGGGCGGTGTTATTGCACCGCCCTCTCGGCAAGGGCCTTGCGCCCCGGAGACTTGGACATGCAAAACTCAGACTGCCCTGCTTGCAGCCAGCCGACACCTTTGTTCCATCTGGTGTGCGGCAGCGGAGGCTCGCGAGCGATTCTTGCAAGTGCAGGAGCAATTCTTGCCTGCCAACAAGCTGGCATAGCATGGGAAACAATTGGCGGCAACAGTGGTGGAGCCACTCCGACTGTCCTTCTGGCAGCGGGCTTCAGCGCAAGTGCCGTTGTAAAGTTCGCCATCGAAACCGATTTTGGCAGCTTGCTCACCCGTCACGGTTCGATCGGTCAGATTCTTGTAGCTCACCAGTTGCGCAGAATTTATGAAACAACCAGGCCAGCCAGAGGTGTTCTCAGCTCAGAGGGGCTGGGAGAATTTTTCGACACGCTTATACCGACCTGGCCCGAACGCTTCTGGACTGTCGCCGTCGATGGAAACGACAGCCTCATCTTCACCCTGGCAGGCGCTTACCTTACAAGGTCTGAAGATGATATGGAGCGACTCTCCTCACAGCCGGCACCGCTTGGTCTGGTTATTCGCGCTACGTGCGCTGTGCCGGGTGTTATCGATGCCGTGAAATGTCAGGCCGGCGAGCGTCATTTCGTCCTCGTCGATGGAGGACTGGGTTACGAGGGGCGCTGTCCCGTAAGTATTCCAGTTCGCCTTTTCGGCGCTCAACGCCAGCGCATTATCGTTTGCGATGTCGGCGAAGAGAAGCGCGTGCGCTCGAAGGTCGGCGAGCGCCTCTGGAAATTGCTTTGCGGCGGGCGCTGTTTTCCAGCCAGCCGTGAACATGACATTGACGACAAAGAGATCATTGTCATCCGGCCTGGCATCACAAGTGTGAGGTCGCTCCAGTTTCGACCCAGCCGGGACGATAAGTGGCGCACTGTAATGTCCGGCTATCAAGGAGCCGTAGTTGCTCTGGCGGATGCCGGGATTCTCTCAGGTGATGCTCTTTCCTCAGCCAGCCAAATAAGCGAGAACTTTACCTTGCTTGAAGCGGAATGTCAGGGAAAGGACAGGGGACTTCTGTCCTGCAAGACCGAGTGTTTGCTTGGCGCAAACGGATTGTATTGACGGCGATTTGCCCTGGTAAAAGGCAAGAACAATACGTTGCAAACCAAACTCCTGGCGGCAGGCATGCTTTGCCGCCAGGTTTCCTCAGTGCTGCTTGCTTCCTGTTGCAGGCTCTTGAAGAGGGTTCAAGACGCAACAGCGAGCAGGTGATCTGTCATCAACCAAACTCAGGAAAATCCTATGAAGAACATACGCGACAAAAACGTTGTTCAGCGACTTTGGCTTGCTCTGGTCATACTGTTGGCTTTAGCCATTCCGCTACACCAGAGTGGGCCAGCCCACGCTCAAGATTCTAAGGCGCCGCCCCAGGCGCAACAGGTCGTCTCAGGACCATTCGACGGGCAGCTGCTCTATCGCAAGGCATTTGAAACCTTACGCGACGGACACTACAAGCTGCAAGATGCCACAGCGCGCGCCAAGTGGGTCGCACAGTGGGAAGACAAGCACGCCGGCGACGGCATGCTCAAGACCGAGGAAGGTACGGATAAAGCCATCACAGAGATGAAGCTAAGCCTGGGCGAACGCTTTGACTATTACAATCCTCCGGCCCGCTTTCAGGAAGAACAGCAAGCTGCCGACGCTACTCTTGTTGGCATCGGCGCTTCCGTTCAGGTGAAAGGCATTGCGCCGATACTGAAGGCGCTGCCGAGAAATGCCACCAGAGAGCAAGTCGATGCAGCAACGAAGATCACAGCCGAACACCCGCTGGTGATTGGCGAGGCTCCGGAGGACGGCTCGCCGGCAGGCAAAGCCGGGTTGCGCGCCGGTGATTATCTCACAGCAATCGATGGAAAGTCTGTTATCGGAAAAACGATCAATCAGGTCGTTGCCGAAATTCGTGGCAAGCCGGATACGGCAGTCACTGTCACTTTCGCTCGCTCTGACGGACAGGGTGGCAGAAGCGTCCAGACGGTGGAAATGCGCCGCGCAAGAGTAGTCGCCCATGCGGCTAAATATAAGGATCTGGGCGATGGTATTGCTTATGTGAGGCTGGGCAATTTCGTCTCACAGTTCAGCGTGCAGGAAATGCAGGAAGCTCTGACGAAGGCGCGCGGGGCTAAGGGGCTTATTTTGGACTTGCGTCACAACCCGGGCGGACGGCTCGATTATGTTGAGCTTATCGCGCAGATGATGCTGAAAGAGGGACCGGTAGTCGTGACCAGAGGTCGTGAAGGCGACAACATGGTTGAAGAGCGATTCACCCTGGAGCCTGACTTTGTCCTCGGCGAGCACAGCGTTAACGGCAAGGATATGACGGCTAAACCACTGGCTCGTCTTGAACTCATTACCCCGGAAGATACACCAATTGTCGTTCTCGTGAATGAAGGGAGCGCCAGCGGTGCCGAGCTTCTGGCAGGTATCTTGCAGTCCAATCATCGTGCCCCAGTCATCGGTGTTCCCACCGTCGGAAAGGGCGTAGGACAGGCGGTCGTCGAGTTGCCTTTTATGCGCAACATGCATGTCACGTCCTTCGAGTTCTTGCCGGCTGGACATCCGATGAACTGGGTGGGCATCATTCCGGATCGTGAAATAGCGCAGTCGGACACCTTTCTGGATGACCCGAGCAATCTCGCTAACGATACACAAATGACTGCCGCCAAACAGACGCTTATGGATCTGATCGCTAAGCAGTCTGATGTCGCCAGGAGACGTGACGAAGTCAAATCCAAACATGAAAAGGAATTCCATGATCTGTTGCAGGTCGACCCCAACGGCTAAACCTGCAGTCTGGGCTGCTCTTATAAGGATATCTTGAAGAGCTGCTTACGGAGACATGGAGGTCTCCTTCTCCTGACAGTGAAGTCGCTAATCTGGCGTTTTTGCCGCAACATTACTCGCCTTTTGGCGGGAGGTTACCTATATGGGCTTTTCATTTCCCGTGATGTTTGCGGCTCTTGCAGCCGCATTGGTTGTCTTCTTCCTGGTTTTCAGCGCCGGCATGTTCCTGCGGGAACGCTTTTGTGATCCCGGACTCTGTCAATCAAGGGCAGCCAGATTCTTTCGCGTCGTTTTCTACACGCTGCTCACGCTCGCGCTCATCGTTTGCGTGATTGAGCCGGTTGCCGAGTTGATTCTGGCTTATGTGCTCACATTCGCCATGGGCTTCGACGCAGGCAAACCGGCAAAGGCTGACGGGCGGCAGCGATAGCTCGTTGCTTCCTGTCCAACGGGAGCTCGATGCTCTGAAAGTCTTTCGTCGTAGCGTGGCAGGCCTGCTCTGGGGCAGGTCTGCCACGCGGCGGCTGGCTACACGAGAATCAGCATGCTTGATGTCACATACACAGATCTCTGCTGGACAAGCTTGCAGTGTTTTACCGGGCAGCAGGCTTCTTCAGGGGTTTCCCCAACTTTTTGCTGGCTGGGTCGACGGTAACGACTTCCACCAGAGCCTTCGAGCTGCTTTCCAGCAGCTCCAGGAATCATGTCATGAAAAGGTTAATCACCGCTTTAGCACTATTGCTCGCTGTCGTGTTCTTCAAAGCAGGACACTGGGCAATGTTACTCGCCATCATCGCCCTCATCATCGCGCATGAGTTCGGGCACTGGGTAGTGGCCAGAGCACTGGGCATTGCTGTGCCAGTGTTTTCCATCGGCTTTGGCCGAAGCCCGAGGATTCGTCTGGGGAACTTCTGGGGAACGGAATTTCAGCTCACTCCCTGGCTGTTTGGCGGATATGTGAAAATAAACCCTGCCGACGAAAGCTTCTGCAAGGAAGCTGCGTGGAAACGAGGCGCAGTGCTTGTTGCCGGTGTGGCAATGAACATGCTGGCAGCTCTTATTATCATGTTCGGTTTGTACGTGACCTACGGGCAGCCGCACTTTGTCCCGAAGGCTCTTGTGGTCACTGAGGTTTCCAGCCCAGTGGTTGGCGGCTCAGACTCTCTCATCAAGGTCGGCGATTTGATCGTCTCCATCGACGGCAGGCCGGTCAAGACGGCAGCGGACTTTGTCGCTGGAATATCAGGGCACAAGGACGGTTCTGCCGCTCAGCTTGTTCTCAATCGTGCTGGAGCCAATGTGACGGCGACGATTGTTCCTGACAGTCAAGGGCGTGTTGGAATCAATGCCAGGGTGCTAGGGGACGTCGTATATAAACAGATGAATCTGTTCGATGCGGGCTGGCAGTCTGTCGATTTTACTTACCACATGAGCAAGGAGATGTTCGTCGGGTTAGGTATGATGGCGCATATAGTGCCACCGCCTCCAGGACTTCCGGATGGGGCTACGGACGTGCACGGGCTTGTGGCGATTGTCCAGCTTGGCGCCACCGCTTTCAGCGACAGTCTGTACACTTTTATGCGCATGGTGGCACTAATCAGCTTGAACCTGGCGGTTCTCAACATACTGCCAATTCCGGTTCTGGATGGCGGACACCTGGGTTTTCTCACCTGTGAGGCGCTGACCGGCAAGCGGGTTTCAGTTGGAGTGCAGGAGCGGATCAATATGCTCTTCATAGGATTGTTGATGCTGCTCATGCTTTTCGGCTTGTTCAATGACATCTTTAAGCCTGTCTGATTCGTGCGCCAACAGGCTCACTCTTTATACCGGCTTCTGTTGAAACAAAACACCGGCGAGGTGTTTGCAGGGAGACTCAGCGCAATGAGTTGAGCTGCAGTGTCCTCGCGGGCCTTTTAACGTCAGTCGGCGTTGTACGCCGGCTATGCGCGCTGCCTTATTGCGACGCGCCTGGAGTTCCATATGTCTTTATTCGACCATATTCCCACGGCGACAGGTCTTCGTGGGAATCCAGACAGTTTCTCAAACCACAGCCGGTGGCGCTGGACCGCGTTCTTGCTTGCTTTCATCCTCGCCTTCGGAATTCTTTTCCGCCCCCAGGGGCCCTCACCGGTCGATACATACCACGCTGCCTGGCAGGCTGTTCCAGCCTATATCTTCGACCAGGATGCACTCAAAGACTGGCAGAGCTGGGAACATAGATATGACTCCCGGATTCACTCGCAAGCCGATGCGGTGAAGTATGCCAATGAAATGTTGGCGTCACTGCACGACCAGTACACGATGTTGCTCGACAGACAGCAAACGGCAGCCGAGGATCAAGAGGAGCAGGGCAATTTCGTCGGCGTGGGAATGTCGCTTGGTGCTGCCCTGGATGCAGCCGGCAATGTGATTCCCGCAGCTGACGGCTCACCCATGCCGGTAAGTGATGCTCGGGGATATCCTGTGATTGTTCAAGTTACAGCCGGCAGTCCTGCTGCAAGAGCGGGTCTTGCTTCCCGCTTCGTCATTACATCCATTGATGGTAAGGACGTGCGCGGGCACAGTTTGCGGCAGCTTGTCATAGAGCTTCGCGGCGCGCCAAAGAGCACAGTCGTTCTCGGCGTCAGCCATGACGGACAGCGCTCCAGTGTCACTCTCATTCGCCAGGAGATTGCCACCAATCCCGTTGCCGTGAAGATGCTTTCAGGCAACATTGCTTACATCCGGCTCGATAGTTTCGATCAGTCCAATGCCGCTGACCTCTTCCAGGAGGCTATGGCAGCAAATGAGAACGCTTCCGCCTACATCATTGACCTGCGCGACAATCCAGGAGGCATTGGCGATGTCGCTTTCAATATTGCTTCGCTCTTTCTCGATCATGGAACGGTCGCTACCTTCAAAATGCGTGTACCTGGACAGGGCTATGAAACCGAAACGGTCAAGTTGACACCAGACCACATGGTTTCCGAGGTCTCCGGAACAGGCTCATCGAAAGTCGAAGCAAGACAATACGCCCGCAAGCCGGACCTGTCAGCCGGCAAGCCCGTGGTCATTCTCGTCAATGGCAATACTGCCAGCGCTGCCGAGCTATTCACAGGTGCGCTCAAAGACAACGGGCGCGCCACTGTGATTGGAACACGAACATTCGGCAAGGGCATAGGGCAGGGTTATGTCGATTTGCCAGGCTCTGTGAGACTGCACATAACTGTCGGCAGGTATTACACTCCCGGGGGCGCCTGGCTCGGCGACGGTGGCAATTCCGTGCAACAGGGCATCGAGCCCACTGTCCGTGCAGCCGATCCAACCAATGGCGGCGCCGGCGGCAGTGATAGCCAGCTGCAAGCAGCGCTTGCTTACCTGGCAACACAGGGTAAGACGCGCTGATCTTGAGGCAAGAGGTTCAGCGCCGGCAGTTGCTTACTGCTGGCGCTGAACCTCTTTTTTGCCCTGTCTCGAGCAGTATGGCGAGTTGTGGTGGGTGCCGAAGAGCTTGTTGATGCGCAGAAAACAGGATGCCATCGTGCTTTCTGCGCGTTTGTGTATTTTGGTCTGTACTACGAGGAAGGGTAGTAGAAGCAAAAGCCGAGGGAGCGACAGGGCGGTTAGCTGGCTGCCAGAGTGACAGGAGAGGACTTTGTCCGATGTTGGCCCGGGCTTTCAATCGGGCAGGCGCAGCTGGATGGATATTTTGTATCTCAGCAATCTGTACTCATTGCCTGGACCGGTTCTCGTGGACCGTGGGCTGTGGATGGGCTATCGCTGTCTGGTAGTAATTGAAAGAAAGTGGCCCGGCAGGAGATGATTCCCTCCTTGTGAGGGAATCATCTCCTGCGGTAATTTTCCGAAAAAAGAGAGGGGCAAGGCATAGCCTCGCCCCTCTGGAAAATGTCCGCCTGCTACCTGCCTTAGCCGAAAGTGTATGGCAGATAGTGGATTCTACTGGCTGGTGTTCTCATAGGCTTCGTGAATGAGGCTAGCAAGCGGAATTTCCAGGGCGTCTGCCAGTCGCTTCAAATTAAGGAAGGAGATATTTCTTGCGCCGCGTTCCATGTCTGATATGTAAGTGCGGGTGAAACCTGTTCTTCCTGCCAGGTCTTGTTGTGATAACCGCAGGGCTGTTCTGCGCCTGTATATTGTTCTGGCGAGGACTCTTAGTATCGCTTCTTCGGTTTGTAGGTCGTCGAGCCCATCGCCTCCTGCGATGCGGAATGTTTCTCCTTCAGCTGTCACGCACTGCTCGGTGAAAAACTTTCTTGTGCGCGCAAAGGCTTTGTTGAACAGGCGCCGTTCAGCCTCGCAAGAGTTGAAGGCTTTGCCGTTAACTGACAGATAGGACAGGCCAGTGAGCTGGTCCCTTATTTTTTGTACTATCTGCTCACCTTTCTGTGATTCGTCGAGCAGGGTTCGGACAGCCGTTTCCAGTCTGGTCTTTTGCATGTTCTTTACCTCGAGGGCTTGGGGCATATCCTCATTTAGCAAAAGGTGGCTTTGCGCTCCAAAGGATTATGACAATTGCTTGTGCAAAGCTGTCTGGTTAACGGTTCTTCGCAAAGTCCGAGATGCTCATGGCTGCCCAACTTCCGTCTCGGCGTTTCAGCTTGGCAATTTGAGTCCGCTCAGTAATCGGGTTGTTTCGAGCAAAGTGAGATAGCGGATATAGCAGAGGCCTTAGGCTGGTGACTTGAACTGTTATGGCAATGTCATGGGAATCCGGAGGCAGGAGGCTGTCTCAGCCATCGCCTTGGTTGCTTATGCACTTGGATAGAGCAACAGACTAGATCGGTGACGGCGAGCTATCTTTCAGATACTTGCTTCAAGCAATTGCCGCAACGTTGACACAGTCACGCGCTATGATTGATTGTCCCCGGGTTTAAGCCAGGCGGGCTCAGTGAATTGCGATCTAGAGTATGTTGAGCAAGTAAAAGAAGCTGAGGAACTTCTTGCGGCAGCCTGGAATTGCTCAGACTCAGACGAATATGATCGTCTTGTTGAGCAAGCAGAGAAATTGCTTGTTCCGTTGGTCGAGTGCCAGATTCCGCATGCCCAATATGGGTTCATGGCTTGAATTTACTGTCCGGAAATGGGCTGGATAAGGACTTTGTACTTGGACTCCAGTTTATCCGGCTGGCTGCTGAGGGAAAGTTTGAGGGGGCAATTGATTTTTTGGCAGACGCGTACGCCGAGGGCTCGCACGGGTTTCCTCAGGACATCAGCCTGGCGAATCAGTGGCGAAGCAGACTATCCGATCCGGACATCATCGGGTTTATCGGATTTTAGGGATGTGTCATTTCGCTTTGATGTGGCTGCTTTTTGTCTACGAAGAAATATAGTGAGCCATCCCAAAATTATAGAGTGAAACAGCACTGGGGTGGCGATGAAAGCTGCAGCGCCGGCTGCAAGAGATAGTCAGAGATCGACAGCCGGCGTGCTTGTCTGGATGATAGGACTGAGCGACACGGGCTGTGTGTCCAGCGCACGTGGTACAGATAGACTTTCTTTGCTGATTTGAAGAGGACCTCCTTACCACGGGGGAAGAAGGTCCTCTTTGCTCGGTCGGCTCTGGCGGCTGCAGTGTTTTCCGCTGGCTGACGCGTGCGCGCGCGTTAGTTGCTGCAGCTTGCTAGGGCAACAGGACTTAGATAATCAGCCAGTTTGGCTGTTTCTTGCTCACGCAGGAGGACGTTGACGCGCAGGCGCTCTTTCATCTGAGCCACAGCCATGTCGCCTTCTTTTACGGTATGTGTGTCGAAGAAGGCAATTATTTGCGCCTCACACTCCGGAGTGTCGAGTGCTGACAGGGATCCGATCATGCGCGGAACGGCATTGTCAGGGAAAGTCTCGACAATCTGTTTCCAGGTGACTTCGGTGCGCATGGTATCCCAGGCAGCTTTCCCGGCATGTTCGGTGCCGATGATGCCAGCCAGCAGGAAGGGCGCATCTTGCGAGCGTACTTTGTCGGAGAGCATCAGGGCAATGGCGCTGGAATACAGCTGGCTGTCGCGGAAGCCGCCCAGGGCTGCCAGGAAACGTAGCTTCTCCTGTGTGGTGGGAGCTACGTCAGACAATTGCTGGAACTCGTCGAAGCGTGTCCTGTTGCCTGTATGCGCCAGAATG
>JAHFBI010000352.1 GCA_023250095.1 Candidatus Melainabacteria bacterium | reverse complement strand
ATATCTATTTGTTTGGCTGCATCCTGGCTCGGGCGTGTTTCGGCCACAACCGACTGCAGATATTGCATGTCGGTGAGAGCCCGGGCATAAGTGTTCATCTGCTTCTTGTAACCGCGATATTTATCTACAAGATGGTCGGCAGTGTCACGCACCATTTTATAGAGCATCGTGGCTTGCTCCTGCGAAATGGCTTGTTTCTTGGCATTCTTGGCTTCCTGCCCCTGCATGAGACTGGACAGAGCGCTCGAGCCGACTCCTGTACCCATGAACATGGCCGGATTGACTCCCGGTCCCATCATGAAAGGTACGGCTTGCATGGCACTAAACAGCGCCCCGCTCAACATTTTCACAGCAGTGGCAGTTGCGTGATTAGGATCCGAGTTGGGCTGCAGCCTGTTGATGACGAACTGGATATCGGGGGAACGATTGATTGTGGCGTTCCAGAGGTCTGTCAACTGTTCGCGCTCAGCATCGGAAACAGTGTCATTTTTCTTCTGAGCTTCCTCATCGGATTCGATGAGGGCAAGAGGCATGACGTCGACTTTCCTGGCATCCTTGAGAACTTTGCTGCCTAGCTTTCCGGATTTGTCCCCGACAAGAGACTGGCTGATACCCTCTGTCAGCGCCGCAGCTCCGTTGCCTGTTGACTTGACGTTCTCCGAGACGCCAGCTTTCATCTGCCCGTCTTTGCCGACACTATATGAATTGCTCTCGTCGCCAAGCTTGAGTGGACTCAGATCCCTGGAGCCATGGTGAGACAGCCCATGTTCCCTGATGTCGTTGGTTTGCGGACCGGCCCCGTCTGTCAGCTTGTCGTATGCCGGCAGCTCGAAATTCATATGTCTGGACCAGGCTGGCGAAGAAAGGAAAAAGCTGCTTGCAAGAACCAGTGCCGTCATCCGTGAGCATGAGAAGCTCTTCGGCCTGTAGAAATTGAAGCAAAACATCAAGACCTACCCTTTGCACACTTGCGCCTGGATACAATAGCCATCATCGATTCAGGTTTCTAGCACAGCAGCTGAGACATTTCATCCGGCAAGAAGAGGCTGATAAACCATCGACAAATTGCATCATGCCAACTTCCATAGCCAGGAAACTATAGCACATGACAGCGCTTGGCAATTTCGGGCAAAAGCCTCAGGAATACAGCGCCAAAGGCTCTGCCTGTCCCTGGATAACTATTTCATCATCTGTATCAATTTCGGGGTGCAAAACAAACCACTACCAGACAGATGAGCGTGCCCACGCCGGCCAGCTGATCGATGACGAAGGGCTGGAACTTAAACCAGTCGGTAGGCATGAAGCCCATCAAGGCATATAGTTTGACCAGCAAAAAGAATATGGCAGCGCAACCAATCAGCTTCAAAACAGGAGAAGCTGGAGCCGCCTGTGCCTCGGCAGCAAATCGCCCGGGTGAGCGCAGGCTGGGGGTATCGTCATCTTCCCCTTCGTCTGAGGCATAACCTGAGAGCATACGGGATCGCCCTTTGTTACCCGGCTGCTCAAGATTTTCCCTTGCAAAGCCATGCGCTGCAGGGGCAGCAGAGGCAGGCTGTGTCGAAGGTGGCGTCAACGGGGCGGATTCACCGGCAGCCTGGGAATAGTTGCCGAAGGAAGGCGAGACGCTAGGAGTCGAGGAAGCAGGGTTCTTTGCCGGAAAGTCTCTGGAGGAAGCAGGAATCGAAGAGCCTCCTGCCTGCTGCCCGTAAGCTTGAGAGGCAAACTGCTGAGGCGCGCTCGAGCTGGCAGCAACGTTTGCTTGTACTTGCTGGTTGCCTCGAGAATCAAAGCCGGTTGAATATGGCTGATATTCTTGCGGCAGGCTTTCATAGCTGCCGGCTGGAGCGAGCTGGGAGTTGCCCGGTATCTGATGAGATGAAGTGTAAGTTGAAGGCGGCTGGGCCGCTCCCTGGGGCGGATAAGGTCCTGGCTGGGCAATACTAGCCGGAGGAGCTGGTTGCCCGGGACTTTGTCCGTAAGGCGTTGCTTGCCCGGGACTTTGCCCGTAAGGCGTTGCTTGCCCGGGACTTTGCCCGTAAGGCGTTGCTTGCCCGGCAGCTTGTCCGTAAGGCGGCTGCTGCCCCGTGGGCTGTCCGCCGGGTGCCGGCGGGATTGCGCCCATAGCCTTGCCTGCGCCCGGGACAGTGTCATTTTGTCCCGATGGAATGGAAGCAGCCGGATACCCGGGCTGTCCCTGATAGTCGACATTTCTGCCTGGATAGCTCTGGGATATCTCCTGACGCGCCAAGTTGTACCCCTGAGATAAATGCTGATCTGGCGGTCCCTGAGTCTGGGGAGTCTGCTGTGTCTTTGGCTGGGAAGGTCCACGATCGGCTGAAAGAGGTCTCTTGGCAGCAAGCAACGGCGAGCGCAAAATGTTCGGATTGCCCTCGTCGGCATAAGGATCGCCTTCATCCTCGTCGCCGGCTGAGTCCAGGTCGTAGTCACTCTCGTCACCGCCACCGAGAATAGGCGAGCGGAGCCCGCTGCGCCTCCTCTCGCTCCCAGTGTAATTTTCTGGCGGGAAAGTCGACTTGCCTCGCCGATCGGCTCCTGAATAGTCTCCTTCGGAGCTGCCAAGCAAGGGTGATCTCAAATGAGGCGTATGTCCCGAGGGATTCTCGGAAGGGGGATCATCTTGCCAGGAAGAGCTGCTGCCTCCGCCTAGGAGTGGCGAACGCAAATGACCACCACCTCGCCCTTGAGGGGGCGTATCAGATTCTTGAGGGAATTCGTCTTCGTCGAATTCTTCAGAGGCAAGAAGCGGCGATCTCAGACCCTTGCCCCGTTGCCGGGGTGGCATCGATCCTTCCGGTCTTTGCTGAGTCTCCTCTGGAGGCAAGTTATTTCTAGGATCGAAGGGGTTGCGGTAGGGCGTATCGGCACCAGCAGGTGATGGAGATGGTCGCTCCGAATTGGCACGACCCGACATCTGGCGCAAGCGGTTCACGTCCCCGGAGGAAGAGTCTTTAACATCTGGCTGTGTCTCGCCAGATGCCAGCAAAGGAGAATGCAGGCGTGGTCTGCCAGCCGACTGGTCGGGGACAGGGGGACTACTTTCCGGTTGTCTCGGCAGGGAGCTACCGGCAGGCGGCATTGATTGCTGTGCGGCACCTCCGGTCAAGCGTTGCCCACATTCAGCGCAAAAACGCGCATCATCTTCGTTCTTCACATGGCAAATGGGGCAGTCAATCACGGGTAGCTCCTTAATCAAGGCGGGTTTGCTTGCTTTCTGGCTGTATCCTGGACTGAGCGGCAGGAATCATCTCAACTGTCGTTGAGGGGATTTCTGCCGGAGGGGACTTGATATGAACAGGCTCATAAAAACTCGATTCAGCAATCTGGCTGGATGAGCCAATTTTAAACGATGACATTCTTATTATGCTTGACAGAGGCAAATTTCAGGGCTCCGCACCGTACCGTCTGAAAAGTATTATTCCCGAAAGGCTTCACACACAGTTCCTCTTTCTCAAAAACGCCTAATTTGTTTGACAAGAGGATCATGTTAGACTGTCGCGTCGAACTCTCCGTCAATCTCCTGTGAGGTGTACCGCCTGATAGCAGGCGAAGATGGAGCTTTCTGCGCCCGGTGACACTGCCGCGCCGCCAGGCAGTCAGGGCGAGTAGACAGCCGGCAAGGCAGGGCGAATCTGCCCGATTCCGAGCAACAACAGCCAAGGCAGCTGGCGCCGCCGCAGCGGTTATCAGGAGAACAACATGACCCGTCGTGTATTTCACGTCCTATGCAGCCTGCTTCTCTCCGGACAGATGGGGCCTGCCGCACTGGCTGCCGAGTCCCAGCCGGACCTGAATTTCAAGATTTATAGCCCGGCACCGTCGTCCGGGAGCGCTTCGTCCGAGCCGGACGCTCAGAAGAATGACGGCGCTGAATCTGGCAAGCCTGCCGAAAATTCCGCTGCAGGTTCTGGTGCCGTTGATTCGATGTGGACTGACAGCTCTTCTTCTTCCGGAAATTCTGGAGGAAGCACCTCCCCCACTGCTGCCGAGACACCAACGCCTGCTTCAGAGGCACCTGCTGCCCCCACAAGCCTCACACCGGCAGAGCCAGCCCTCGATGGCAAGACATCAGATACTGCCGGCAAAGCAAGCAACATGAACGGAAAAGTCTTGCAAGGCTATATACGTGTAGTGCCTTCCGGCACCAAAATTCCCATTATTATGGACTCGGCCGTGGACAGCGACACAAGTCAGGAAGGCGATGAGTTCGCTGCTCGCACAGGCGAGGATCTCAACATAGACGGCAATACTGTCATACCGGCCGGGTCGGTAATCAAAGGACGGATAGCTCAGCTGAACGCTCCGAAGCACATGGGGCGATCCGGTTCAGTGGCGTTGAAGTTTGATACCGTCACGACCCCGGACAACAGGCAAATTCCGCTTGTGGCCACACTCGTCGCCCACGGCGGCGTGGTTCATGCCCGGCGAGGACTTAAAGACATTGCCATCGATACGGGTACTTTCATGGCTCCCACTGCAATCGGTCTGGGCATCGGCGTCCTGGCTGGAGGAGCTAAAGGCGGCTCCACTTCCAAATCGCATATCGGCCGAGGCGGGGGCGCCTTGATCGGTGCTGGCGTGGGTGCGGCAGTTGGCGTAGCCATCCTATGCATCAAGAAGGGCAAGAAAGTGGATGTCCGTCCTGGCGACGAGCTCAAGATAGAGCTAGCCGAAGACCTGCGCATGCCCATGTAGGGCAGCCACCTCTGACACTTGACCAGCGGATAAACCCTGATTGTCATTCAGGGTTAGTCCAGGGTAGAAAACAGTCGAATATCCCTGCCAATCAGAACCACCCTGATCAAGAATCAGGGTGGTTCTGTCTTCCTCTTTTCAGCCATCAGTTCATCCATCTTTTCTCTCTTTTTTTGATATAGCTCTTGATCAATGTATGTGGCTGAAATCTTGATAAGATTGATTTTGTAGTCAGATCTGACTGAGGTTTGATCTGTCGACTTTGATGA
>JAHFBI010000351.1 GCA_023250095.1 Candidatus Melainabacteria bacterium | reverse complement strand
CCAGGCCTGCTGAAGCTCAGGTTTCTGCGTGGCCTGGTCGACCACAATTTTGTCCAGCGGCAGCGGCGAATCCATACCACTTGTCAGGGCGTGGAGGAATACTTTCAGCTCAGTGCGTTTCTGCTGGAAACGATCGCCTGCCGGCACCGAAGATATAAGCCCAGCAATTTCGTCTGGATAGAGGGCAGTCGCCCTCAAAGCAATGGCGCCGCCCATCGACTCACCGAGCAAAAAGACGGGCAGCCCGGGATATGCCCGGTGAATGAGGTTAAGAGCCGCGTGCACATCCGAAAGGCAGCCTTCAAAATCCACCGGCTGCTTCCCCTTGGCTTTCATCCACTCGCCGAAGCCTCGAATATCGATAGCATAAGTGGCAATTCCGGAGCCGGCCAGGCTCTTTCCAAGGGCATCATAAGTCCCTTTGTGCAAGCCCAGTCCGTGGATGCACAACACTGCCGCGCGCGGCGGACGAGCAGGATCTATCCAGGAGAGGCAAGGGACATCCGTCCTCTCAGGCGGCAGCGGCGAAGATTGGCGCCCGGCAGCGCTGGCGGCTCCGGGAAAGAGCAGGAAACCTCCGGTGAGGCAATAGAGAAGCACAACTGCTACCGCCTGAGAGAACCAGCTTGTGAATTTTTCACTCATGTTCAGCCCGCTCCTGCCACACCTGCCTTCCCTCCGGACCGAGGACGACCATACAAGGCCTCTAATGCCCGGACATTCCTCACAAGTAAATCTGCTTTGATTGTAGGCTACATTTTATTCGAATTTGAGCAGCGAGCTTTCCCGAATTACAAACTATCCAGAACCTGGTCGACCGACTCGACACTGCGCAAGCTTTTTATGATCGTCATTGGAGGCAGGCAAGCAAGAATGGCACGACCATATTGTTTGCCGGTAACGCGTGGATCCAAGATGGCGACGATGCCCCGGTCGGAGCGTGTCCGGATCAAGCGCCCCACTCCTTGCTTGAGGCGCATGATTGCGTGCGGCAGAGCCAGATCGTTAAACCAGCTGGCATCTGGATCCCCCTTGAGAGCCTCACAACGCGCCTCATAGACCGGATCATCAGGGACCTGAAAAGGGATACGATCAATCACGACACAGCTCAATTGATCGCCATCGATGGACACACCCTCCCAGAAGCTGGACGTTCCAAACAACACGGCGCAAGGCGTGTTCTGAAACCATTCGATAAGTTTCTGCCTTGACATATCGCCCTGGCGCTTGCACTCATACGGAAGGCGATTTGCCAGCAGATCGTATGCATTGTTCATCGCAGCATAACTTGTAAACAGTACAAAGGCTCGTCCATCGCTGACGCAGAGCAATTGTTCGATTTCCTGGGAGGCAGCCACGATAAAATCAGGATGATTCGGCTCGGGCAGATGCGATGGCAGATACAGCAGCGCCTGCCTGGCGTAATCGAAAGGACTGGCGACTTGTAACTGAATGACCCCGCGCGGCGCGCCTACCTGTTGTTTGAAGAAAGCAAACGGGTCATCGCCGGCAGTGGCAAGAGTAGCCGACATCCAGATGGAAGATAAAAGCCCGGGTCTGGAGAAAATGAGATCGTCCAGAAAGCCGGATATCTTCAAGGGTGCCGCCACAAGCTCGATACGCCCGCCGAGCGCTTCCGATTTTTCCGTCCACAGCACCCAGTCGCCGTTCTGGTGACCGAGCAGATCCAGGCACTGAATATACCTTTTCGCCGTGGAAATCAGCGCCTTAGCCTTGAGTTTCAGCCTGTCCCTGGCGTTCTCCACATCCAGAACGCTATCGAAT
This sequence comes from Candidatus Melainabacteria bacterium, assembly GCA_023250095.1. Classification (GTDB taxonomy): domain Bacteria; phylum Cyanobacteriota; class Vampirovibrionia; order Obscuribacterales; family Obscuribacteraceae; genus JAHFBI01. Next base: position 3,202 of record JAHFBI010000351.1, on the reverse strand, counting down.
TCCTGCAAGGAAAGCCACTCAGACAGCTGGTGCAAAGAAAGCATCAAGTCTTGCGCTCCGTCAATTGTCTTTTTCATTCTCGTCTTGCCGTAAGGGCAAGCCCGGTTGAGACGCTGAAAGAATTCCGCGCCAAGTTCTTCCATGTTATGCACCAGATGCGCCGGAGCCTGGACGTTCTTCAAGGCTCTTGCGGCCAGGACTTGCAAACCGCGGCTGGAGATGGACACGGAAAAAGCCTTGCATGCGATCTCCGGAAGCTGGTGAGCCTCATCCACAATTAGCAGTTCGTAGGGTGGCAGTATGTTGCCTTCGGAGGCCGCGTCAGCCAGAAGAAGCGCATGGTTGACGACCAGGATGTCTGCCTGTTCAGCCCATCTGCGCGCTTGAAAATAAAAGCAGTCATTGAACTGCTTACACTTGTTTCTCAGGCAATCATCAGAGTCCGAGTTTATCTCCAGCCACTGATCTAAGGGAGGCGCGAAACCGAATTCGGATATGTCACCGGACTCAGTGCTTTCAATCCACTGAACCAGCCGCGGATCTATTTCCTCCTGGAGGATGTGCTCGCTGTAACGCCTCAGTCCGACATAATTCCCGCGCCCCTTCATGAGCGCTGCCTCAATCTCAAAAGGCAGAACGGACTGAAGCGTAGGAATGTCCTTGTGGATGTATTGCTCCTGCAAGGATATGGTGGCAGTAGATACCACCACTTTCTTACCGGAAAGCGCCGCGGGTATCAGCGCCGCAAGGCTTTTGCCCGTACCTGTCCCGGCTTCGAATACTCCGGTCTTGTGGCTGGCGAAAGCATGGGCAATCGACTCGGCGAAGTCCATTTGCTGGGGACGATATTCATAGCCGGCGAATTTTTCCGCCAGTCTGGCAAAAATATCCGCGATACTACTGTTGGACTGAACCGGCACCTGTTGCAATCTGCCTTTGTGGACGATAGTCGGGCAGATTCAGCTTTTGCCCCAGACTCAAGACATTAGCGCTGCGCATCCCATTGGCTTTGCAGATGGCATCTAGCAAACGCGGCGTCGCCCGTTTGTAATTGGCGATTGCAATACCAGCCAGCGTATCTCCAGATTTCACCTCATACACCGAAGCAAGCGGCACAATAACCTCCGCATCACCGGCTGCCGACACACGAGTAGTGACGACAGCACCGCCTGGTGCCGTAGCCGATTCCGTGGCTGAACCGCCTGCTACTGTCGGGCAGACTCCTTGCTTGCCGTGAGCGACAACGATTTGCTTTGCCTGGGGCGGAGCCACAGCCATGTGGCTCACAAAAGCGAATGTCCATACTCCGACGAGGGACACGACAGCTCCGCCGAGAAAGCCCAGAGTCAGGTAGAAGCTGGGTCCTTTCTTTGTGCTATGGAGAAAATCTGCGTTCACTCCCGGCCAGAGAGCCTCAAGTTCCGCGCTCTTGGGCAAAACTTCCTCGTCCTCGACATAAGCCGCCTTGGATACGTAAGAGTCTTTCGAAGCGGAGCGCGGTTCGCGCACAAATTCTGGCAACGATTCAAACTCCAATTTCTCTCGCTCGCTTATCAATGCCGTACTCCCGTGAGAAATGCTGGATACCATAATTGATTCAGAAAACTCCTGCTTCCAATTGATCGGGAACAATTCCTGCCTGGGATATTATCGACATCCTGAGTTTAAAGTCAAACCCGTGTCGTGAACCCGGTAAACCGCATCGCAATTAGCTTTCGGGTCAATTGTCACAGTGGAACTACATTATAAATTGCCTGAGATTGAGTATTTAAGCTCATGAGATTAATTAATTGACAACCCCGAGCCAGGGTTGTCTCCCTCGTTAAGCGCATCGACTCTCTGTTTCGCTGATAGGACTTTGCACACCCCATCACATACGCTCCGGAGCACAAATGATTAGCACCTGCATATAACCCCTGACAAGTCGGTTGGCAAGAGTCTTTTTGCTGCATTAAACTCACGTAACCTGACAAGAGTCTTATCGAAGAAGTCCTTGTAAGCCTCGTCGACTCATTTGCTTCTGCGCCTGGCGGATAATGCCCCGAAAGAAGCTGAACTTTCGCCAGCCCCTGCCGCCTTCTTCTTTTCTTTGCCTACACCCGGCTCGACGGCTGAAGACTTGCCGGGTGAATCACCTTTGCCGCTTCTGGCTGATTGATGTGTCTTGAGAGCAGCAAATCTTTCCTTGGACAGGTGAGCGGCACTGTCTTCAACCTTCTTCTTGAGAGAGCCTGGACCCGGGCGCGCCGGCAAGGGATTCTTTTTTTCTTCCTGCCCGGGCTTCTTTAACCCCTCTTTGATCCCTGTCTCCTCCCTCTTAGAGCTGCCACCACCGCCGACCATCTTTGCTTTGTCCGTCGTGCCAGTCGCCCTGCCGCCTTGCGGCTTTGTCTTTGCCAAAGTCGCAGCGGAGGTTGAAGACGATGACGCAGCCGGCTCAGGCGAAACAATAACCGTTGGCTTCTCGGAGGCAGCTGGGTCAGCCGCCCGGTCCGCCGACTCATCGCCTCCGCCGGCTTCGGCAGCCGGCACAGTCTTCTTCTGGCTGCCACTTAAAATCTCAATTTTGTCACCCCCTGAAACCGGCAAACCTCGATCGCCTCCTCTTTGAGGAGCATTTTTCGAAACGACCTGGTTGCGAACAGCTCTGATGGATTGGCCTGTGCCGGCAATGACCAGCGTGCTCAGGTCAGGCTTGAAAGCAGTCTTGATCACGCGGTTGACTGACTCCAAGTTAGAAGCACGGACCGAGGCAAGAGTGCAAGTGAAAGGATCTTCCTCCTCGCCATGCAAGGCTACTTCCAAAACGCTTTTGCCGACAGCCGACAGACTCGAGAGATTGCGCACCGGCAAAGCGCCGGAAAGATAGCGCTTCACTTCACTCAGCTCTTCGGAAGTCACACCTGCCCTGCCCAGTTTTTTCAATTCCGTCTGCAGTGACTGGACAGTAGACGGCACCGCATTTGGTTCCACAGATACTGTCAGCGACCAGGCGAGCGCATTGGACAGGGGATCGATCCGCGACTCAATATCCTCGTCCGACACTGCATGCGCCAGTGAAGGCTCAGCATTCATCGCCTGCGTGAGTCGCGAGACCAGAGGATGATTGATTAAAATGCTATCGGCAATCAGCAAGCTTCCATAGTCGCCGCTCGCCTCAGCCAGCGGTACGAGCTGCCCGAAACAAATGGTGCTGCGGCTC
>JAHFBI010000350.1 GCA_023250095.1 Candidatus Melainabacteria bacterium | reverse complement strand
ACGTTACCAATGAAATCAAGAATTTCATTCGCAAGGCCGCCCAACACTCGCAGGCTGAAGTTGTGATCGTGGAAGTCGGCGGCACTGTCGGCGACATCGAGAGCCTGATCTTTCTGGAAGCTATCCGCCAGATGCGCAAAGAGGTGGGCCGCGATCGTGTCTGTTATATACACGTCACCCTCATTCCCAATTTGCGCACCACCAACGAGCTCAAAACCAAGCCGACTCAACACAGCGTGGACACCTTGAGAAGTCGCGGTATTCAGCCGGACATTCTGGTATGCCGCACTGAGAAACAACTGTCTACTTCTATTCGCGAAAAACTTTCGCTGTTCACGGACGTGGATGTTAAAGGAGTTATCCAGTGCCGGGATGCTCAGTACCTTTATGAAGTGCCTCTCTTTATGGAACAGGAAGGGCTGGCGGCAAGGGTGCTGGAAAGGCTGCACATAATCAACGATCCTCCTGATCTCAACGACTGGAAAGATCTCGTAGAAAGAATTAAGAAGCCAAGCCATACGGTCAAGGTAGCAATAGTTGGAAAGTACGTCATGCTTTCCGATGCATACATATCCGTGGTCGAATCGCTGAAACACGGTGGTGCCAAGACCGGGGCTGCCGTTCAGATAAAGTGGGTACTTTCCGAGGATATCGAGAAGCATGGCTGCCAGGAGTATCTGCAGGATGTGGATGGGATTCTTGTCCCCGGCGGTTTTGGAGATCGCGGCATCCAGGGCAAGATTCAAGCTATAGAATACGCGCGCGAAAATAAGATTCCCTTTCTGGGGTTGTGCCTCGGAATGCAGACGGCAGTCATCGAGTTCGCTCGGAATGTCGCGGGTATGCCCGGCGCTCACTCCACCGAGTTCGATCCCAAGTCACCATATCCGGTGATTGATTTGATGCCCGATCAGCACGATGTCGTCAATAAGGGCGGTACAATGCGTCTCGGACGGTTTCCTTGCCATATCAAGCAAGGGACGAGAGCATCAGCGGTTTACGGGCAGGAAGTTATTCATGAACGGCATCGTCACCGCTACGAAGTCAACAACGACTTTCGCGAGGCTTTGCAAAAATCAGGGCTGATTTTTGCCGGACTGTCTCCTGATGGACGATTGGTGGAAATGATCGAGCTTCCCGATCACCCTTATTTCGTCGCCTGCCAGTTCCATCCGGAACTCAGGTCCCGTCCTGACAATCCTCACCCGCTCTTTGTCGGCTTTGTGGAAGCCATGTCCAAGCATGCCTCTGACGCCGCCAAAGATGTGAGAGAACAGCCGGTGGTGCCGTCGGTTGAATCCTCGGCTACGTCTCAGCGCCGTTAACAGGAAAGTTCAGGAAGCTGCCGAACAAGCCGGATTCTAGAATCAAGAAAATGGCAGATGAGTTGAGGACAGAGCGATTGTCATGATATACAGTGACTGTCCTTGCTTTCTTTAGACCCGACAAACTGCTGAGGAGCCTGTCTGGAGCCCGCGATCAAAACTGGTGCTTCGGCTCAGCCATGAAATAAAATCGTGTGGAGCCAATGCGAATGTGATCCCCTTGAAACAGAATCTGCTCCGAGCTGACACGTTCGCCGTTCAGCCAGGTACCTTCTTTCGTGCCCAGATCCCTGAGTACATATTCTCCATCTTCAAAACGAATCTGGGCATGAAAGCGAGAGACTTGAGCATCCAGGCACAGGACTATGTCGTTTGTGCTGTCATGCCCGATGCGGCAGATGGGCTTACCCACGGCGTACAGGCGCCCGCTTACAGTGACTTTCAGTTTGGCTATTCCGGGGGCGTCAGCCTCCACGTCGGAGCCACCCTCGCGTGTTGTCGGATTGAGCGCGTCGACCCCGAAATCGGACATACTTACCGATGTCTGCGTGCATTTGACGCATTTGAATCCGACATAAGGGCGTCCGCAAATTTCACAGATGGACTCTAAACTGCTCATAAGATCGTTAATTGTTGGTTTCCGGGTGCCAAAGCTGTCTTCTTACACTTGGGATCTTTCCTCAACAGCCGGGAACATAAACAGTTGCTCGACTGCCAGTGTCTCTTCTCAATTTTGGTCTGGGGACTCCAGGGGTGGATATGGCAGAATAACTAATCTTAAGGGGAGCGAGACTCATGCTTCTGACCATTTCGACGACGCACCGGCCAGCCACTGATCTAGGTTACCTTCTTTACAAGAATCCTTCCCGGGTCCAGACCTTTGATCTTTCATTCGGCAAGGCGCACGTCTTTTATCCGCAAGCCTCAGAAGCCCTGGCTACGGCAGCATTGCTTCTCGATGTTGATCCGGTGACACTGGTCAGAGGCTCCGGGCGAAGTAGTTCGGCTTTCGGACTGGAGCAATATGTCAATGATCGACCGTATGTCGCCTCTTCCTTTCTCAGTGTGGCCATTGCCCAGGTCTTCGGCTCGGCGCTGTCCGGGACCAACAAGGAGCGTCCGGAGCTTGCGGACACTTCCCTGCCACTTACGGCAAAGCTTGCTGTCGTCTCGGTGTCCGGCGGCGAAAACCTCCTCCAGCGGCTCTTTGAGCCGCTGGGATACGATGTCCAAGCCAGGCGGCACGAGCTTGAAAGCGAGTTAGGATGGGGACCCAGCAATTATTTTACAGTCACTCTCTCTGGCACCTGTCGCCTCAGTGATTTGCTCAGCCATTTATATGTGTTGATTCCTGTCCTGGACAATAAGAAGCATTACTGGGTGGCGGAAGATGAAGTGGAAAAGCTCTTGCGCCATGGCGAGGGCTGGCTGTCCAGTCATCCGGAGCGTAATTTGATTGTCAGTCGTTACCTCAAGCACAGACCCAGCCTGACAAGGCAGGCTCTTGATCGTCTTTCGGAAGAAGACGATCTCGATCCCGATGCCAGGGTGGAAAGTTATGCCAGCGAAGAGGAAGCCGTGGAGGAGAAGATATCTCTGAATCAGCTGCGCTGGCAAGCTGTCCTTGCCCAACTCAAAGAATCCGGTGCCAACAAGGTGCTCGATCTCGGTTGTGGCGAAGGCAAATTCCTCAAAGTGCTTATGGAAGAGGGAGGCTTTTCACAGATAACCGGTCTTGATGTAAGCCATATTGCTCTGGAAAGAGCTGTCCAATGCCTGAGGCTTGGTGCCGAAGGGCAGAAAGGACGGCAGGCAATTGAGCTCATCCACGGTTCTCTCATTTACAGAGACAGGCGTATATCAGGGTTTGACGCTGGCGTGTGCATGGAAGTAATTGAGCATCTGGATATGGATAGACTTGCTGCTTTCGAGCGGGTAGTTTTTGAATTTGCGCGCCCCGGGACTCTCATTCTGACGACGCCGAATGTGGAATATAATGCTAACTTTCCAAGTCTGCCAGCTGGCAAGTTGCGCCACAAAGATCATCGCTTTGAATGGACGCGCGCTGAATTTCGCCGCTGGAGCGCCGATGTAGCAGAACGCTTTGGCTACACCGTAGAGTTTCTTAGTATCGGCGACGAAGATCCGCTCTTGGGACCGCCAACACAGATGGGAGTGTTTACACTGTGCAGCTGACCATCCCCGAGCTTTGCCTGGTTGTTCTCATCGGAGCTTCCGGCTCTGGCAAATCCACTTTTGCCAGAAAGTTCTTCAAGCCCACGGAAATTATCTCTTCGGACTTCTGCCGCGCACTGATCGGCGATGATGAAAACGATCAAAGTGTTACTTCCGAGGCATTCGAGCTTGTGCACTTCATAGCCAGCAAGCGGCTTTCTGCCGGCAAGCTTGCCGTAGTGGATGCCACAAGCGTGCAGGAAGAGGCGCGCAAGCCCCTTGTGGATCTTGCCCGGCACCACAATTGTTTGCCTGTAGCCCTTGTTTTCGACATGCCTGAAAGACTCTGCCTGACGCGCAACCAGACGCGCAGCGACAGGCAGGTCGGCGAGCATGTCATTCGCCGCCAGCGCCAGAAGCTGAAAGCATCTTTGCGCTCTCTCAAGAAGGAGGGCTTTCGCTATATCTATGTGCTTAGCTCCGAGGCTGAGGCGGAGTCGGCAACGCTGGTGAGACAGCCTCTCTGGAACGATCTCAAAAAGGAGCAGGGACCGTTCGACATAATTGGCGATATACATGGCTGTTTTGATGAGCTTTGTCTCTTATTGTCTCGCCTCAACTATGAAGTCAGGCAGGGCGATGGCATAAAGACCACCATGGCTGTACCGCCGCCCGGGCGCAAGGCGATCTTTCTTGGCGATCTCGTTGACCGCGGACCGGCAACTCCAGCTGTCGTGCGTCTGGTCATGAGCATGGTGCGCGCTGGATACGCACTCTGCGTGCCGGGCAATCACGACATAAAGCTCATGCGAAAACTCAGAGGAAAGGATGTGCGCATAACGCACGGACTCGCCGAGTCGCTTGCCCAGTTGGAGGCTGAACCCCCCGAGCTCAAAGAAGAAATCGCTGGCTTTATCGACGGGCTTGTAAGCCATTATGTGCTTGATGGTGGCAATTTAGTCGTCGCTCACGCTGGCATGAAAGAGGTTTTCCAGGGCCGCAGCTCGCCGCGCGTGCGCGATTTTGCTCTCTATGGTGAAACAACGGGCGAAACAGATGAATATGGTCTGCCTGTCCGCCATGACTGGGCAGGCGAGTACCGCGGCAAAGCGATGGTCATATACGGGCACACGCCAGTTGCCCAGGCGCAATGGCTGAATCGCACGATATGCCTCGATACAGGCTGTGTCTTTGGTGGCAAGCTCACTGCCTTGCGATACCCGGAGAATGAGCTTGTCAGCGTTGAATCCTTCAAACAATATTACGAGCCGGTAAGACCTTTTCTCAACAAGGGGCAAGAGACTCTCCGCCGGGAGTTCGACGGTGACATTCTGGACATTGAGGATGTCTCGGGCAAGCGCATCATCACCACTTTACTGAAGCGCAATATCGTTGTGCAAGAACAAAATGCTGCAGCCGCCCTCGAGGTTATGAGCCGCTTTGCTGTCAGTCCTCAGTGGCTTATTTACCTGCCGCCGACAATGGCGTGCAGCGAGACGAGCCGGC
>JAHFBI010000057.1 GCA_023250095.1 Candidatus Melainabacteria bacterium | reverse complement strand
CCGCAAAACGGGCAAAGTCGAAGAGTTGCCTGCCGACGGAATTTTTATCGCCATCGGGCACCAGCCCAATACAACCCTTTTCACCGGACAGATTGATCTCACAGAAAATGGCTATATCGCAACGAACGGGGTAAAAACCAGCATCCCCGGTGTTTTCGCTGCCGGCGACGTACAAGACGAGCTTTACAAACAAGCCGTGACTGCCGCTGGCACAGGCTGCGCTGCCGCTCTCGAGGCTCAATGGTTCCTCGAGAAGCAAGAAGCCGCCCAATCCGAAAAAAAAAGAGAGATGATTAGTCCTGAAAGGGCGACCGCTGCCCTGCACGAATGACCCGTGTCCATCCAGACGGGCTCAAAGGTGGCCTTGCCGCCAGGGAACGCTTTTATCCCTGGTAAACACCTCGTTGCAAGAATCTTGAAAAACCCATTCGACGATCCAGAACTCTCTCTGCCTCAATTGCATGTAGCAATGATCGTTGGCTCCTTTTCTTCCTCGGGCGGGCTCGAGCTGTATGCGCACAAGCTCGTCGAAGGGCTTCTTTTGCAGGGAGTGCGCGTAACCGTCATCTGCCAGGAGAGCCCGAGCGAATTTCGCCACCCGAAGCTGTCCTTCGTTTACATGCATACTCCCTCAAAGAAACTCCCTAAATGGCGCCGCTTGCAGGAGCAGTTTTCCGCCGCCAGCGCCGCAGTGGCAGAAAACGGTCCTTTCGATCTGGTCCATTCACAACACTTTCCCTCAGCGCAGGCAGATATAGTCACTTTCCATAATCACACAGTAAACAGGCTCTTGCAAGTGGGCCTGGGCTGGGAGAAAATTCTCAATGCCGCCAAGGCGCGCCTCGTCAGAGCTTACAGGCTGCGCCAGGAGTTAGACAGAACCCTCTGCCTGAAAGCCTCCTGCCTCATCTTTCCGTCCATAGTCATGCACGACGATTTCTTCGCATCCTATGAGTTTCTTCGAAACGGCAATACACCATATATAGTGGCACATCCGGGAGCGGATCTATCAGGACAAAACGCCCCCCCTGAGAAATTTACGGCAGATAGCCAGGGGCAACCCCTGCCAGCCAGTGAGAGGACAACCAGCCATCTTGCCGGGCTCAGCACAGGCACTCAACTGGGCTTAGAGCCCGAGCAGCCCTTCTGCTTTCTTTTCGTCGGCAGAGGTTACCGCAAAAAAGGGCTTGACGTGCTGCTTGCGGCTTGCGGCCATCTGGCTGCCTCAGGACAGAACTTCAAGTTGCTAATTGCGGGGCTGTCACGAAAACCGATAGACGTCTTCAGGCTCAAGACCCGGGGTATAGAGAAACATGTGGAATATCTCGGCTTTCAAAAGGACATGGCTGCAGTTTATGAAAGAGCCCGAGCTATTGTTATTCCTTCGCGCCTGGAGCCTTTCGGCATGGCGGCTCTGCAAGCCATGCAATGGGGGCTTGTGCCCATAGTTTCAGCCGTCTCAGGCGTAGCAGAAGTCCTCACCGACGGTGTCGACTCTTTGATACTCCATGATCACCTCGATGCAGCGGGGCTTGCCAGGCTGATGAGAAGACTGATGGATGATCCTCGCCTCACAGCCAGCCTCAGCCAGACAGCCAGCCGGACGGCAAAAGGAGTCACCTGGCATCAAACGGTTGAGGAGACTTTGCGCGCTTATGAAATAGCTCTTTCAATGCGGCAAGCAGAGCGCTCTGGAGCGCTAAAATAAAGACGCAGCCGGTCAGGAAATTTTTGCAAGGAAAAACAGTGGAAAAAACCGGACAGCACGACCCATCGACCTCGACCAGGCCAAACAGGCTTGCCGGAGAGACCAGCACTTACTTGCTGCAGCACGCACACAATCCGGTGGACTGGTTCCCCTGGGGCGAGGAAGCCATCGAGCAAGCCAGGCAGTCTGACAAGCCGATTCTTCTTTCTGTGGGCTATTCCGCCTGCCACTGGTGTCACGTCATGGCACACGAGTCTTTTGAAGACCCGGAGACTGCCGCTTTGATGAACAGGCTCTTCGTCAACATAAAAGTGGACAGGGAAGAGCGTCCCGATATCGATGAAATTTACATGAAAGCTGTCCAGTTGCTGACAGGGCACGGCGGCTGGCCCATGACTGTTTTCCTTACCCCTGACCTCAAGCCCTTTTACGGTGGCACATATTTCCCTCCCTTCGACAAGCACGGTTTGCCAAGTTTCAAGCGCCTTCTTCTCGGCATTGAAGAAGCCTGGAATGAGCGCCGCGCCGAAATTACTGAAAGCTCCGCCGACATTGCCGAGCATCTTTCCTTGCTGGATAAGGTGCTCGGAGAACAAAGACCGCTGGATAATTCGGTCATCAATCACGCAATCGATGCGCTCATCAAAGTATTCGATTATCGCTGGGGCGGATTCGGCAATGCGCCCAAATTCCCCCACACAAGCAGCCTCAGCCTGGCAATGCGCCGCAGCCGGTCCGGGCAAGCCGGACGGGCCAGCCGGGAGGAAGAGTGCTTGAATATCGTCAGAACTACGCTGGATCAAATGGCTTACGGCGGGATTCACGATCAAATCGGCGGAGGCTTCGCCCGCTACTCCGTGGACAAGCAGTGGCTCATTCCTCATTTCGAAAAGATGCTCTACGACAACGCCCTGCTCTGCCGCAACTACCTGGACGGCTATCTTCTCACTGATCGGCAATACTGGCTCACCGTCGCGCGCGGGATTCTCGACTTTGTCCAAAGCGAGCTGACAACCCCGGAAGGAGCCTTTTATTCCAGTCTCGATGCCGATTCCGAAGGGGAGGAAGGCAAATATTACGTTTTTCGCCAGCATGAGATCATCGAGGCAGTCGGTGCCGAAGATGCCCTCTGGGTAAACGAAATTTTTGGACTGAGCGAGCGCGGCAATTTCGAGCGTGGAGCCACTGTACTTAGCCTGACTGGACCACCGGAAGCCTTAGCCAAAACATTTTCCATGACAGTCGAAGAGTTCTGGCAGCGCCTCAATCCGCTGAAAGCCAGATTGCTTGAACTGAGGCAAAAGAGAGTTCGCCCCGGACGCGACGAAAAGGTCCTCACCAGCTGGAACGCTCTGATGATATCAGCCTTCGTTGACGGTTACCGCGTTGCTGCCGATGAGAGCTATCTTGCCACCGCCAGAAAGGCTGCCCGCTTCATTCTGGACAACCTGCTCGTTGACGGGCGTCTGCTCAGGACCTGGGGGCGCGGCAAGTCGAAACTCAACGGCTACCTGGACGACTATGCTTATTTTGTGCAAGCCCTGTTAGATCTAGCCAGCGTCGACTTCGATCCCATCTGGTACAACACAGCCTGCTCGCTTGGGCAAAGCATGGTCACTTACTTCTTTGACAAGAAGGAAGACTGCTTCTTTTTTACGAGCAACGATCACGAACAGCTCATCGCTCGCCCCAAAAACTTTATCGACGGCTCGACTCCTTCGGCGACATCGGCGGCAATCTTTGCCCTGCTCAGGCTCGGCCGGCTCAGCGGCAACGGCAGCTACACGCAAATGGCTGAAGAAGCCATGAAAGTTTTTTCCCCTTACTTCGCCAGAGTCCCTGATCAGTTCTCGAACATGCTCTGCGCCCTGGATTTCCACCTTTCGCCTGGCGCTCAGATAGCTCTTGTCGCAGACAGCAGCCAAAGAGGAACCTGGCAAGAAATGCTCTTTGCTCTTCACAGCCATTACCTGCCCAACAGCGTAATTATTCTCCAGGACATCAAGGACAGAAAGGCTGGCTCTGAGCCTCCCGAGCCGATCGCTCAATCACCTTTATTGTCCGGGCGCGGACTTGTCGACAATAAAGCAACCGTCTATATCTGCCAGAACTCTACTTGCCAGCAACCAATCAACGATCCAGAAAAGCTGGCAAGCGCGCTTGCGGCCCTGAGCGAATCTTAAGTAGCGTCTTTGATCATAGTCCCTCGCGCTGAAAAATGCGTTCCCATTTGCTGCCCGAGGCATCTTCCAGCGGCTGGCTGCGTTGTCTGCGCCATCTGCGCCCACAGGCTTCGCAAAGATAGAATGAGAGAAAGTTCTTGCGGTCATCCTCGTCGAGCGAAGATGAAAGAGATTCGTCGAGATCTACGGAGCACAGCCTGCGCTTGCCGCATCCCGGGCATCTGCCTTTCAACAGGCTGGGCGCAAAAGCTACCGCCAGGAGGGCCGCTACAATCACATACCAATACCAGTCGCTCATATCCTTAAAGCCGCCCTGCTCTGCCAGAGCCTGCCTGACTCTTCTCATTGCCGGCTGGCTGAGAGGTGCCCTCTTTGGCTTCCAGCTCGGGCAGCCTCAGTTTAGAAAATACCCCGGGGTCAAGCTTGAGAGCATCCTTGCGATAACTTTCCGACAGTTGCCGGTCGCCCTCGCGTTCCTCCAGCCGGCTCATCAGAGCATAGGGTTCTGCCTCCTGGGGGTGGCTCTTGATCAGCCTTTTCAATATGTCTCTGGACAAGGGCGTCAAGCCATTTGCCAGGGCAGCGCGTGCAAGAAGAATCTGTCCGGAAGGAGAGCTGTCCATAGCTGCGGCATTTACAGCCGACCGGTAAGCAATATCGTACATTTTGAGCTCGAGCGCCGCCCGGGAAAGCAAGTCCCAACAATCGTCTCTCAAGGCCGGATCGCGTGTCACCGCATTTTGCAAATAGTAGAAAGCCTGTTGATAGCGGTGCAGCTCGTAATTGGACAGACCGAGAACAAAGTCCGCTCTGGCATCGCCAGGGAGAAGCTCCATGACGGCGTAAACAATCGGAATAGCCAGAGCGCTCCTGTGCTGCCTGGCATAACTTTCGGCCAGGCCGATCTTGGCTTCGGCAAAAGTCCGCTCCGGCAAGAGCTGTTTGCGCGCAAGCCCAACGGCGCTATCGAAAGCAGCCAGAGCCTGGGCATACTGTTTGGCAGCATTCAGCGCATTGCCTCTGGCAATATAGGCAATACACATCGAGGGATCTATTTTCAGGGCTTCATCAGCCTCTTTGAGCGCCTTGTCAAGCTCGCGCCGGGCAAGAAATTGCCCGGAAAGCAGGACATGGGCTTGAGCGCTACCATGGCCGGTGGCAAGTGTCGCCTGAAAAAGAGCAATATCGGAAGACCATTGACTGTTGCGCCATATCGTCAGCCCACAAAGAAGAATAATGACCGCCCCCAGAGCAACAGCTGCCTGTTTGAAGGATCTGCCGGCATATCTGGCAAAGCCCCAGCCAGCCAGAAGGCACATTCCAGACAGTGAAAGATAAATGACTGGATCGGCCACAGCTTCTTGCTGAATGATCACAAGATGCGGCAAGTATCCAGAAAGAATCAGCACCGACGCAAGACAAACAATCGGCTTATCCCGAAAGAAATAAAAAGCGGCAAAACAAGCCGCTACCATGGCTGCGCCCAGAATGACAAAGAGATCTCCAAAGCTTGTTGCCTGAACAAAAGACGGATCGATGCTTACCCCCAGAGGAACAAGGAAGCAGCGGACGTAATAAGTAGCTAATGCCTTGAACTGCGTAGCCAGATAAGCCTGCGGCATGAGCGCCGGCAACCCGAAATTATCAGGGCTTGCTGCGGCGTCTACGCCTGTGAGAAGCAAGTACGGAGACGCAAGCAAGACGATGACGAGAATCCCCATGACAAAAGGGCGATCGAGTACACACTGGCTCCAGTGCAGCTCCTTTGGTTTCAACAGAAATATGCAGCCGATAACAGTAAGAGGCAGCGCCAGGGCACCGGCGCCTGTTATCAAAGCCATAAAAGCACCGGCAAGGGCAAAGCCGTAACCCCAGAACCTCCCGGCAAAGCCCCGGGCAAGATAGCCAAGCAAAAAACCATTGAGACACAAGAAGAAATTGGCGGCAAGCAAGGGGGCCCAGCGCGCTGACAGATAAGCTACCGATTGACTGCCCAGAGGGTGGCAAGCAAACAGAGCCGCCGACGCAAAAGCCAGGTGATAAGGGCTGACTGCAATCCGCTTCTCATTGCTCCAGCGCCATGAGACTCTGAAAACCAGCAGGAAGAAGTAAAGACAGGCACACAGCTGCAGAAAGACATTGACAAGATGATACCAGCCAAAAGACGCTCCATAGTTGTGGAAGTCCATGGCGTAAGATGCGCGCAGCCAGGGCTCGGTCAAGGGGCGAGTGAACGAGTCTTTCCAAATGGAATTCCAGAAAACCTCCGGTTTAGTCAAGGTGGACAGAAAGCCGAGAGTATATCTGTCGTTGAAAACGAGCCCGCCCCACAAGGTATTCAAGTATGCTGCAAGAACTATTGCCGCAAGCGCGCCCGACAGAGCGAAGAGCAGCTTCCACCTGACAGGTTGAGCCGGAGTCCCGGACGGGGCATCCCTGGAGACACGGGGAATACGTGTAGGACGTGCCTTGGACAGCCTGGCGATATCGACAGCCGGCTTCTCAGAAGGTCGATCGCCCTTAGGCTGTCCCTTTTCAGCTGACATTTCATCCTCCCAAATAGCAGGCAAGACGCTGTTAGTTTAAACAAATCCGCAGCACCTGGCGAACAATTACATATAGATCGAACCGATATTCCATATCCACCGGCAATCCAACGACAGCCTTTGACACGCCCTATATGATCGCACAGAAGGCGCAGCCTGATTCCGTTACATCAAGGCGGACTTGACCCTATAATTGGCAAAAGGTAGCTTTTGGAAAGCTTTTCAATCAGATTGCCATTGTGGAAACAGGGAAAGATTTATGAATGCAAACAAACAGATTGCCGCGGCAGCTCTCCTGGCAGCTTTGTCCGGCATAAGCGCGCCAGCGCTCTGCGAAAACAGCTCGCAGCTGCAGGGTAACGTCGCCACAAACAAGAAATCCGCTGTCAAAGGCTACTTGCAAAGCCATCCGAAAGTCAAAGGCGCAACGGTCGGCGCCGGTGTGGGAGCAGCAGCCGGCGCCGTAAGCGGGCTTGTCTCCGGCAAAGGCGTCCTGAGAGGCGCGGCAATCGGCGCTGGCACGGGTGCCGGCGTCGGAGTCTTGCAAACGAGCAAGACCCTGAAAAAGCACCCCTACATCAAAGACCTTGCCGAAGGAACTGTAGCCGGACTCGGGCTCGGGCTAGCCACCACCAAAGGCGAGCACAAATTCAAGAAAGTGACAGAGGCGGCTGCCGTCGGTGGAGCGCTCGGACTGGGGTTGGGAGCGCTGAAAAAAGAGCTGGAAAAGTAATACTCCAGATCACGCACCGGCACATGTCACCGAGAATTCGATTGGATTTCCCGTAGACTGTCGGTGCTTGTTTTTGGGTGTCTACGATTACCCGATCAACCAGTCCCATTTCGCAAAGACTAAGGACAACCTGTTCAGTAGCCATATTCGTGCCATTTTGCCAGAATATGACTGGCCATTGGTTCCCCACAGGTCTCAGACAGAGTGAGGCGTCGGGGTATTTGCTCGGTGAGCCAGGAATCGGGATAGAGGCAGCTGTATATGACCTTGGTGGACTTTCCTGTCGCTTTCTCCTCCGGAGTCACAAACAATTGCAAAGGAAAAGGCGGCTGGTCTTTGAAGAGGAACTGCCCCTGGCTCGGATGCGAGCGGCTGGCGAAGGCCCAGACAACTTCGTTGATATTGCTGGGATCGATGTCGTCATCGACCAGCAGAACCTTGGACAGCATAAAGCCGGCTTTGCTGGCAAAAACTATTGCCGCAAGCCTGTCCACCAGTTCTCTTGCAGTCGTCTTCCCCCGGTAGTCGCCATCGACAGTGACTACCAGCCAGTGCATGGCCGACTCGAAGGGGATGAAGCAACGGGATACCGGGAAGCCGTGCCCGCGCAGACAGGCGAGGGCCTCGGCAGCAACGGCAATGCCCCAGCATGTATGATTCTCCTCAGCAGGCTCGCCAGCTGCCACCACCGGCAGTATGGGCTGGTTGCGGTACGTGACTGCCGACACCCTGTAGACAGGCTGTGGTGCAGGCGCGCTGCTGACGATGTAGCCTGTATACTCCCCCATGGGTCCTTCGGGGGCAGTTTCTTCCAGATCTACGGTGCCCTCAATCACGATTTCTGCAGTGTCCGGGACCAGGAGATCCACGGTCCGGCAAGGCACAACGGAGAGCGGCTCGCCCAGAAACCCGCCGATGAAATCCGGTTCCGAGATGTTCTCCGCCAGGGGCATGCCGCCCACGAAGGGAATTACCGGTGCCAATCCCATGGCAATCGCGAAAGGCATGGGGCGGCCCAGGGCTTTCCACTGGCTGTATATCATGCCCAGATGTTGTCCGCCAAAGCCAGTTCCAGTCATTGTGTTTTTTCCGGTAAGCATGACACGATTTACAGACCAATTCGTCCATTTCCGGTCCGGCGTTTGCACGATAACCACGCCCCAGGTGTTGATATACCTGCCACCATCGCCCTTATGAATCAGCGGCACCGGGAACATACCAAGGTCGACATCGCTGCCGCAGAGGATATTTTCCTGGCAGGGCGCCTCAGTCACTGTCACTGGTGGCAAGACTTGTCTTCGGTGTGCGGAAGAAAGCGTTTCGACGATTTCTGTGGCTGTACTATCAGGACTCATGCCCAGTGACAGGGCAATGCGGGCAAAAGTAAGTCCCGGCTGGCGGCTCAAACCTGCCGGCGCTCCCAGCACCCGGCACCCGGAGGCGCAACCCTTGATGCGGTTAAAAAGCGGAGCCGGGGCGCGCAGGTCATAAGAGCGTTTGATGATGCCTCCAATCTCGAGGTTCCAGTCGACCAGGGCATCAATCTCCTGCAACTCGCCCAGCCCACGCAAGGACTCAATGTATTCCCGGAAGCTGCTCAAATGGGCCATTTTGCCTTTCCTCCAGCGGCGGCAATTGTTGCTTTGCTAAGAAGGTCACATACAGCAAGAGCTGGCTTGCCGACGGCACCTAGTACAGTAATACTTCCAACATGCCGCGCGCCGCCTGCCAAGATCCAAGATAATTCTGGACAACCGTGAGTCCATTCTTGGTCAATCGTCATGTTTGTGTCAGCCATCCTGACGGCAGGCGCGTGAGCAACCTTGAGTTCCGGGACCTGTCCCCCAGGTGACCTCGAACGGGAACACGTAGCTGAAAGCCTGCTCCGGGAAACCGGAAGGGCCATTACTTCAGCGCGCGCTGCCCGTCCGAGGACAGATAAGGGTTACTTGCGCGATCCAGTCCCGACCAACACTTTCTGTGTGACGGAGCCTGGCGCTTTACTTAGCATCTCGGCAAGGTCAAGATACTCGCTAAGGTGCTGATCAAGCGGATCTGAATATTTCTGCTTGTACGAGATGGTCTTGTCCAGCTTCTGAATGCTCTGCCTCTTCACCCACTGTCCATAGCCCTGTGCTACAGTCACGCCCTTTGCATCATCGTACACGACCTTGCCGCGCACGATAGTCTTGAACGGCTTGCCCTTCAGCTTGTAGCCATGAAACGGCGTGTACTTGGCCATAGAGTACATCTTATCCTTGTCGATGGTCCACTCCTTCGACAGATTGATGATTGAGAAATCCGCGTCCGAGCCGATGTGCATGGCGCCTTTCTTAGGATAGAGCCCATAGTGACGGGCAGGAAATTCACAGAGCACCTCAACCAGGCGTTTCAGAGAGAGGCGTCCCTTGTTGTAGCCCTCGCTGACAATAACAGGCACCATGGTCTCCACGCCGGGGATGCCGGGGAAGGCTGTCCAGATGTCATCCTGTTTCTCCGTGGCAATCTCGTATGGAGCGTGATCGGTGGCAACGAAGTCAACCCGCCCGTCCGCCAGGCAATTCCACAGTACCTCGTTATCTTTTTTGGTGCGCAGAGGGGGGGCAATCTTGGCGAATTGCTTATATTCGCCCATGTGCTCGGGCGCATTTAGAGTCAGATAGTGGGGGCATACCTCAGCGGTGACGTCCACACCCCGCTTCTTGGCCTCGCCAATCATGAGCGCACCAATGCCCGTGCTCATGTGCACGACGTGCATGCGGCAGCCAGAGTCTTCCGCATAAGCTATGCACATCTGGATTGCCGCCTTCTCCGCCAGAACCATTCTCGCTTCCGCCCAGGCCGGACCATCCGTGCGTCCTTCCTTTTGGAACATCTTGGTGTAATAATCGCAATCTGAGTAGTCCTCACAGTGCACGCCCACAGGCAGCCCGGTTTTGGCGACAGCCCGAAAGCATTCAAGCATTTCCGCGTCGGAGACCTTGGGGTATGTCGGAACGGAAGGGGTCATGTAGACTTTGAATGCGCATACGCCAGCGTCAGCCTGCTCCTGGACATTGTGCAACCAGCCTTCCCTGACGTCTTCTCCCGTCACACCACCCCAAAGCGCAAAGTCGACGATGGCTTTGCCCTTGACCTTGTCTATCTTGTTCTGAAGATTCGCAACACTCCGTACTGACGGTTTAGAGCAGCAGGGCATGTCGATGATAGTAGTGACGCCACCGGAGGCGGCAGCAGACGAACCGGTAAAGAAGTTCTCCCGATGCTCAAAGCCAGGGTCCATGAAGTGCGTATGCGAGTCTATGCAACCCGGCAGGGTAAGATGCCCTTCTGCGTCAATGATTTCCTTTGCTGCAATCCCGTCAATGTTGTCGACGAACCCGGCGATTTTCTCGTCTTTCACCAGGATATTGGTCCTTACTGTGAGATCCCCCTGCGGGATACATGCGTTCTTAACGATAACGTCATACATACTTTGGGCACTCCTGTGTGTGCGGTCTCGAGTATGCACCAACGGATAGCATGACCTACCGATGGACGCACATTTGAGCCAGACATTTTTGATTGGGCGTTAGTCTATCACAATGGCTCTGACCTTTGACACAAATTAACCCGCCCCAGAGAGCGAAACCATGTCAACTAGGCAGCTCTGAAAATCTCAGACACCCCACTCACCCCGTTCGGAGAGATCGTAAACAAACACACCATCGGTTTTTTCCGGATTAACCGTATTCGCATCAATCGTCAGATGTTGTGTCCGCACTTATAGCGGGTTGTGCTCGCTCTCTCCGATACCTCCCCTTGTGTCTGGATACGCTCTAGTCATCTCGGGAACGAGAGTCGGTACAGTCTACTTTGTGGGAATCGGCAGCCGCGGTCTTGATCGCAGAAACGTCAATGATTGTCTCTCCTTCGTCCGATGCATCACTTTCTGCCTTTTCAGATATGAAGAGAGGAGGTCTCGACTCATCAGTCTTGTTTTTTCTACGTCCCAGAAGCTTGAATGGGACCATGATTGCGGCCATACATGCAACGAACAACAATATGAGCAATCGTATCTGAGGCAGCCCATGGCTAATATAGTACCAGTCCGTACTCAGGAAACTCATCGCCATGGTGGGCTCTGTGCACCTGCAAGCCGTGGCGAAGAATTCGCTCGCCAGGTCGTCGTCTCCGCGTGCCTGGTATACATATCCAAGCTCCTTGTACAACTCCTCGAGCGAACTCCGACCAACGGCTGAGGCTTCGTGACCAAACCAGAACTCGCCTTGATCTCTGGCTAAGATGGCATAGTGCTCGGCTTCTGAGTATTTTTTCTGGTGCCAACAAACCCAAGACAGTTCTGCAAAGTAGCCCATCAGCTTGTCTGAAAAGCCCCCTGAGTAACAATGAGACGTTTCCAAAGCAATTCGGAGGCGTGATAATTACTCTGCTCCTGTTTGTAGTCGTGTTGGGCCCGAGGGAGAAAGGCCTGGTTCTCCATATACCATGCCTGATTGGCAACAGCCTGTTCAGATTGACTGATTGGCTTCGACTGCAGCTCCGGAGATACCGGCCAGTAAAGATAGACAGTTGAAAATATTGCCACAGCGACGGCACAGCACAGCGCAAAAATGAGCCTTCTGTCGCAAGAAGGGAAGCACAGGCTCACCAGAGAAGAACTCACATTCAAATCATGAGGCACATTCTTGGGGCACATGGTTCCATCTCTATCCATTCGGTTTTACTACCTTACATATGCGCCCCTGCTCGGAGTGACAATAAATAACACCGCGGCGATCTTCAGTATCCGCCCGATCAAGTCTCTGTCCACGGCAGAATTGCTGTGGACAATGTTCCTAAAAAGCTCATCTTGGCAGAGAACGCCGGGAATCGAAAATTCATCCATCACCATGACCTGTCCATTCGTACAATAAGAGCGCCGATTTCTAGATGCCACAGCCTGTACCGCCAGATTAGCAGTCCCTTTACCGATTCTAACACGCTGTCCAGGTCCTAGAACAAGCTGCCTGTCAGGCAAAGACGATTCACCATATGCATCAACGCCAGCCTCAACAAAAACATCCAAGATCACCCGCGCACCACTGTCAGTTGCAGCTATAATGGTAGAACAATCATGACCAAGTAATTTCTCCAAGAGCGCGTGCCTGACCCAGTAGACGAGCAAGTGAAAGTACGCCTAAGCCTGGTCGACGATCAACCTGCCGACCCGCAAGGCACCTTGCTCCCAGTGCACGAGAGTGACATTCCGCCTGCCCTGGATAATCCAGTTAAAATTGAGTCCGTGCAGCCGGAGGCAGCTGCTCCCCAAAATGCGCCTAAATCTCGAAAACACAGCAGAGCAAGGAAACTGATTGCCGCGAGTCTCATCGCCCTTACAATCACGCTTTCGGGCGGGACCATAATAGAGCGCCAATTCAGTGTGCTACCAGTGCTTTCCGTATGGATCAAATCCCCAAGAGACTACAAGATGTTGTATTTTAATCTCTTGGGCGCCTCGTTGGGTGCCTGGTGCGCACACGATCATCATAAAGCTGTGAACCTTGCACTGGCGGCAGCAGAGATAGGCAAACATCTCGGACCAGAGCACATGGCCAAGGGTCTCCAGCAGGCTGCAATGTTATGTCGCCGTGGACCTTACCCTGACGACCTTGAATATGAGGCTTTGCTGAAACAAGCGCTGTCCGTTGAGATTAAAGCTCACGGCAACCGCCATCAACATGTAGTTGAAATACTAGATCTACTATCTGCTATTAGTCATCGGCGGGGTGACAACGACACATGGAAAACACTCGCCACAAAACACCTTGCGGCTTCTCTGGCTTGTTCTGGACTTTACAGTAGAGAGACGGAATTTGCACTGAAGGACCTCTACGAGATCTATAGCGAAACTACCGGGGCCTATTCGCCTGAAGGCAGGTATTACAAGAAGCTGCTGGACGAATGTCAAAAGCATCCAAGTGAAAACGAAGAGGACATTTTTGATGAACTGATCCAGCCGGAGTGGCGCCTTTCTCGGGTTGCAGACGTTGAGAAAGTATACAAGGATGCTCTGTGTCAACAAGAAAAGAACTTTGGTCCACGCCATCCGAATGTCGCACTGGTGGCAAACGCATATGCTTGTTACTTGCGAGGTCCAGGTCAGGTGCAACGAGCCGAGACCCTCGAAGCACGAGCAGACTCGATCTGGCAGGAGCAGCTACCCAAATAATACTGCTCAACGCCCGGCAGGCGCAGAGTTGAACGGCCCATGCGATGAAGTTACTATGCTCAGACAGGCGGCCATTTTAAGGATTGCTTGCAATGCTCTACGATCGCTTTTCTCCTGGCTCTCCCCCAGCAGACTCGCAAGGGAGTAGTTGCTGATAATTGCCAGGGGAGAAAATTCTGAGAGCACCACGCATCGACCATCGCTAAGCCTTCTTGTCTGCGATCGTCTGTGCCCCACATTCCGCCCGGCATATAACGCACCAAGATCCGAATCACTACGAGCTCCAATAAACAGCTCCTCGCCAGCGCCAATGCGCGCATGGACCATCGATGATCGCAGAGTAACAGAACCGCCACGCAACTCGAACAGGCTCCTGACAGCTATGCCATCTTCTGTGTAACCTACCCATACTATCGCACCCCGCGCCAACTCAATATCGTGACCACCGCAAACAATCACCGTCTGGCTCTTAGCTCTTGCCAATAGATGCCCTGAGCTGAGGTATAGCTTGTGGTCTTCTGCCTCACCGATATCGCAAGACTTCAGGTTATACAAAGTGCACTCCGCGAGATCTGCTCTCCACTCCGGTCGACCTGAGACAGGCGACACAAAGCAAACAGGAGAGAAGTGGCTCTGCCCGGCAGTAATTGATACTCCGCCAGCAAAATGAATCCCGCCAAACCCGGCCGATGCAAGGGGTGAGATGCCACCATTTAATTTAACCAGGGCCGAAGGCGAGGCGCTCTGAACCGAGTTTGATCCCTGAGCCCATATCTGTCCATCAAGAATTACATTCCTCCCCAGCTGCCCGGGTGGAACATCAAGCTGCACCAGAGAAGACTCCGCTGGAAGAGAGATTCCGGATGTAATCTCAACATTTCCGCGGGCTTGTAGCTGTGCTCCTGGCGAAAGGACTATTTTGCCCATTCCATCGCGATTTTGCACCAGGATGTGTCCATTGCTTGCAGTCAGATTTCCAACCGTAAGAATCGATATTGTCTTTAGAGCATCTGAATCAAATTCTCTACCTACTGTAAAATCAAAGCTTCCTTTGCTCGAACCCATCAACAGCCCAGTAACTGAAGTTTGCCGCCCATTTACAGCCCCAGACTCACTGACCACTTCAACCACATCGGCAGCAAGACTGCCAGTTCCAGAGATTGTCACAGCTGAGCCAGAGCCAACTCCATTATGGATATACAAGCTGTGTCCCCCAGTCGACTCCACCGTCCCGTTGTTCTCCAGATGGCTCGTGAATATGCCCACATCGCCACTGACACTCAGTTTCGCAGGCTTTGGCAGTTGTATCCTGTTTGCGTGAAGCTCCACAGACCCGCTGCCAATAGACTGTACACCGGAAAACGTTATTAGCGACGCAGGCTTTATCAGCGATTCAGATTTAGTACTGCCTTCAAATTGAACATGCGAAGCAAAGATATTGCCAGTCCCGCCAATTTCAAACATCGAGCGACGTCCCAGGGACACACTCCCATTCTTGTTCTCGATTCTACCGTTGTTATCCAGCTTTGCAGTGGTGATCTCCAACTTCCCTCTCTCAACGATCAGCTCAGCCCCACCTGCGATGCTTGTGGACTCATTATTATTGCTCCCGATAATGGTGCCTAGCGATGCGCTCAGCAACGCTTTGCCTTCCAACCCTATAGAACCAGCAGTCGGACCTCCCAGTACAAGCTCCCCTTCAGTCTCAATATGACCGCCACTGCCAACTAATAAAAATGACCTATCGTAAGCAACAAGATCAATACCCTGCCGTCCAATTATGTCACCAGAGTCGGTCAACCTCTTGCTCTTCACCAAAACCGTGCCAAGACTGTCGACCTTGCCACCGGGCTTTAACAAGACAGCCCCCCCAAAATTTCAATAGAATCCTGAGCATACACGCTCCCGATAACCACGCCCGGTCCAGCCGTCAATATTGCAAGACTCTTGCTCCGAGATTCTGCAGAAGCAGTCCCCCTGGAATTTATTGCCGCCGTCACTTTCCCCTTCTTATCAATATTGGTGACGATTTTTCCATCTGCCACAATGTACAGGCTGCCATCCGACCTCGAGAGTTCCTTGTCGGTCTTGGCAGAAAGTTCTCCTATTACTTCAACAGTGACATCGCCAGATGAGCTTCTTATGCTAATGACGCCACCATCGCCATTCTTCGAATCTACACAAGCGCGACCGTCTCCCCCTACAGTCAGCTTCATAGAGCTGTTACTCAAGAAAGATATCCCTCCACCATCGGCTGGGCGATCGTCAGTTGCCAAAGCACTGGCAAGAACCTGTCCGGTCAGGGCAATAGCACCTTGATCACAGCTGAGAGTGATTCGCCCACCTCCGCGCAGGCTTGTCGTATCGATGATTGCGTCGTTCTCAACCACAAGGCGCCTGTTGCCGGCGAGCCGAATGCTGCCCCCTGATTGACCAACAGCTGAGACTTTGGCACCAGAATTCACAACGAGATCCGTCATCTCGGCTGAAACACTGATTTCACCACCCTGAGAAAAATCTGCCTAAGGTCTGGCATCGGCATGCACTTCACAGGCTCTACCAAGTGACACCTTGCTGCCGCTGATTGTCACTTGCCCAGCCTTCCCATCTTCGGCGTCTGCCATCAGCACAAGCCTGTCACCATCATCGTTCACCGCCTGTCCAGTGACTGTAATTGACCCGCTATCGGCGTCACCCTTGTGGTTGACGCTTACCTGCCCATCCAGAAGAACATTTCCAGAAGGTGCTCTCAGAGCTATCGTTCCACCACGCCCATTTTCGGCTTCTGCCTGAAAATTCGCCTGCAGACACCGTAAAGACCCTTTGCTCGATA
Source organism: Candidatus Melainabacteria bacterium (assembly GCA_023250095.1). GTDB lineage: Bacteria > Cyanobacteriota > Vampirovibrionia > Obscuribacterales > Obscuribacteraceae > JAHFBI01. The sequence continues at coordinate 3,922 of JAHFBI010000057.1, read as the reverse complement.
GAAGCTCTATTTTCCCGGCATCACCTGAGTCCGTACAATTAGCTTTTATGCTCAAACCTCTTCCTGAAATGCTGAATCCTTCGACAAGGACGTGCCCGCCACCGCCAGTTGTAGAGTTTGACTCGATCTGCCCATCAAGAGCAATTGACCCGCTCTCAATATTGGCGATACCCGCCTGAATCACGATCTCACTGCCCTGTCCGGCGCCACTCGATGAGCCATCCACACGCACAGCTGAAAGCATGATGTTCCGCTCAGCCAGAACGTGAATGCCTTGACCAGGCTCCGCTCCAACACACGATATGGTGCTGCCAGCAAGACGAATGTTTCCATCGTCAAAGACTCCGGACCGCCCTGTACTCCTGGCATGAAGAAGAACATAGCCAGCTTGCCCCCCGCCTACAGACATGTCGCCCACGCCACCATCTGCGACAAGACTAAGCGGAACTCCGTTAGACATAATATCTGCTGCCTCCAACTCAATTGCTCCTCCTTGCCCGAAGCCTCTTCCGGCAGCCCTGACTGTCCCTCCAATCCTTATCCGTCCTGTTCCCTCGCCGGTGGATGTGGCAATCATCAAGATAGCCCCGCCGCTCTCGTTCTCGCCTGTCCTGCCGCTCGAGCTGATATTAAGATACCCAGTTGACTCAATCGCAGAGCCGCTAACCGAAATGCGCCCTCCAGCATCAGCCAGCAACTGAACATTTGTCAACGTTACCGCCCCGCTCTGGTTAGACGCCTCGAGCGCAATACTTCCGGCCATGCCTCCATTCACTGCCCTTGAAGAAGTATCGACGGTAACATCGGCGAGTCTAATACTCCCTGCTGAGCGCACGTTGACGTTGCCAGATGCAGATATCTGCGATGCTGTTCCTGGGTTCCCACCTCTGCTGGTTACCACGACATCGGTCATGTTGATTGACTTCCCTGCACTAATAACTATGTCTCCGGCAACTCCTGTGCCAGGCATGGTCTCCAACCGAACCTGTCCGCCCTGCCCTCTCACAGTAACCTGCCCAGAGACAGCCTTAAGGCTGATATTCGTGTTCTCTCCGATGGCTTGCAGAGACCCACTGCCGATGATCGTCAGATCCGACGTAGACGAAATCTGGAAAAGCCCATTTTTCTTGTCAGACACAATCTTGCCATTGAGCTCGAGTAGCGGCACTACGAGCTCAATATCTCCGTCAGTCGCTCTCCAGACTACGCTCTCCGATACTCGAATAAGCTTGCTGGCTTCATACCTGATTGCATGCCCACTTTCACTAGTTATTGACTGCTTGAGAAAGAGCCGGGGCGGCGGATCAACCATAATGTCCGTCTTTGCAGCAACACTCAGCCAACCATCCAGCGGACCATCGCCTGCAATACTGACTGCACCGTTCTGGCATGTAAAACTGAGATCACCCAATTCCCCGGCAGCCGATGTGGCTGAAATCCTCCCGACATACGCAAACCTCAAATCACTGTTACCGGCATTTGTGACAGAGATAGCACCACCCTTGCCTGTACCATGCGCATCAGCACTGATTGTTTGTCTCTGTCCGGTCCCTCCTAGAACAAGGCTGTCCCCGGCCATCGTAATGCTAATATCGCCACCATCGGATGCACCCAGGCTGTCCGCTCTGACATCTCCTGCCAGGATCAGAAATCCCTGTCCACTGGCTCCCGCATGCAAGTCAATGTTGCCACCCTTGCCATCACCACCGCGACCGCTAGCGGAAATCAAATTCACATAAAGCGAAATATCGCCATCGGCCTGAACAATAACATTCCCTCCATCTCCACTTTCGCTGCCCCCTCGCGCCAGTATCACATTGTCTCCATCTCCAATGGCGACGGACGACTTACTACCTTGCGCCGAAACAATAATCATGCCACCAGTACCTGTTGTGCCCGCATCAGCGCGCAAATCTCCATGGACTGTCATCTGCCCTGGTACTGGTGGTCCGCCCCCCGGTGGTGGCACGATTATTGGATCCAGGGTTATGTTCCCGCCGTTGCCAACTCCCTTTCCATTGACATTTATAGTCCCGTTTACAAGCAAGTCGCCGCCGCCAGATTTGCCAGAATCAAACTCGACTGTGCCACCGTTGCCGTCGACTCCGCGCGGTGAAAGATGTACTGCCGACATATCCACCGTCAGGTGCCGCCCGGCTCGGGCAATTACTACCCCTCCGTCTCCGCCATCTTTGCCGCTGCGTGCATATATCCGTGCAGCATTGCCTCCTGCCCCTATTGCCAGGTCGGCTTCTGTGCCGTAAGCATTTATCTCGACGTACCCGCCCGAGCCTGTGCCTTTGCCGTCGGCATTGAGCGCTCCTGTGACGTTTATTGCTCCTGAGGGACTTGTTGGCATGTATTCATCTCCTGTCTGGAGAAATATCGCCCCGCCCTGGCCGTTGTCGCCCTCTGGCGAAATATCCCACACCTTGCTCTCGACTGAAAGGCTGCCGTCGGCAATCACGGCGACCGATCCGCCCTGCCCGGCGCCTGCATGTATCGCTATCGTCCCCCAATCCTGCACGCCATTTACAGACACCGGCCCAAGTTGCAGATCTCTTCCGGTCTCAATGTTCACCAGCCCCTTGTGCGCGGCACCGGAGCTGCCCCAGAGCCAGCGCCAGACCCGGAGATGTCAAGCCCCCCCCCTCCGGCAGGTACTGGTGCGCTCTGGGCACAGGCAAGTGGCAGAAACACGACCTGATTGATCAAAAGGACAATCGAAAGAAAGGCTCTCACTGTCTGCACGGCTGTTCCTGCTTCCCGCATGGCTTACCTCCCACGTGGCAACCATCGCCCCCGACGAGGACGATTGACTGGCAGACTCAAGGCTGCTTAGCACCAACTTACCCTATTGCTGCCAGCTTGTGTTGCCAAAAAATTGTTTCGCGCAATACTTGATAGCCAAAACGTGCGTGACCACCGGCTCTTGCACACACGAATTAATCTCCCGGCAGGGGCACTGGAAACAAATCCAGCACGGCAGGCGCTGGATCAAAATTCATGTAAACCGATTCGGTAATCGACTCAACATTTTTGTCCATGACTTTGCAAAAAGGAGAATTACCGGTGTGCATAGCCAGATGATGGCGGTAAAGACTTTCTGGCAGCCCGCCCTGGTAAATCCTGTCGCCAGCACTCCCGTCAAAAGTCAGTATCCAGCGCACACCTGCGCTGTTGAGCCGATCGAGTTCCTTGAAAAATTCTTTGACATCGAAGATTCCCGGACGGTAACGCCCGCGGGTTCCGGCATAAGGGGGGTCGAGAAAGACAAAATCACTTTGAGCGGCAGTAGACAGAGTCTCCCTGTAATCAGTTGTCTGAAAAACAACTCCCTGCAATGCGATACTCCATGATTCCGCAATCTTTGCCAAACGTGACGGCATAATGCCGGATCTTGTATGGTGCAGAGAATTGTTGAAATCGCCCTGGCTGTTGAAGCGAATCAGCCCGTTGACGCAAGTGCGACTGAGGAAGAGAAAATCGAAAGGATCGCGCTGCCGGTTGAAGCGGTGGCGGATGTCGTAATATGCCGTGTGCCCCTCCTGCTTCAGTCGTTGCCAGCGGTTCTCGTATTGCCTGGCAACGAGCGCTGGCTGCTCCTGGATCAGCTTCCACAGCTCTATGAGCTCCGGCACGACATCGGCAGCCAGAGATGCCCTGGCAGAGCGAAACGGCAGGATGGCACCCCCGCCGACAAAGGGATCGATAAAACGCTCCGCTGGCGGGAAAAGTCTGCTCAAGAGCGGGGCAACGGAGCGCTTGCTGCCGGACCATTTGATGACCGGCTCAGAACCTGCCCCATTGCCCCTATCCGGAAAAATCATTCATGAGCCTTCAGCCGACGAACTTCGGCTGTAGTTCTCTCGACCGCCAGAGCGAACATCTGCGGGTCTATCTCGAAACCGTAAGGTACCAT
>JAHFBI010000349.1 GCA_023250095.1 Candidatus Melainabacteria bacterium | reverse complement strand
CCTGCGTTACTTTCAGTTGCGGTTTGATGTGTCCGGCACTATTTGAGCCAGGCGATGACGAGCCTACCGCCTGAGAAGTTTCATTGCTTGCGGAAACCGACAAGGCAGAGAAATCGCCTGGCTCCTGGCTCGAGTTGGCAGATGCCGCCCCGGCAAGAGCACCTGTGGGAGCTCCGGGGGACGGGTCTGCCAGGAGCGACTCGGCAAAACTCCGAACCTCCAAATTGCCGTCGGCGTCGTCCCGCCAGTCATCCTTAAGCTTGACTTCTTTGATCTGCTTCTCCTGAGCTCTTTCTTGAGTGGAGAATTTCTTCTCCAATTGCCGCATGCGGCGCTCAAAATGATCGCTTGCATAACCGCCCTCGCTGTCGGCAGAGCCGTCAGAAAGAGTAGGATCGCCGGTGTCCTGCCCGGTCAAATAGCGTCTGCCTCGCGAGGACCGAGAATCAGCGTTGATGACATTGAGCCCAGCCACAGAAAAAGCCAAGTATATAATTGTCCACTTAAGAAACCAGACTGGAATGAATACAAGAACCAGTACGGCAAACACAAGAAGGGGCCGCGAGAAAGAGCGCCCGCCAGTTGTAATGAGATTTCCCAAACCTGGCAAGAAGAGATTAAGAACCCACAACAGAGTTCTGGCTTCCTGTTCGTTGGCGAAGGTGGGCATTAGTTTTCTAGTTCATCAACAAAATCGACTGGAACACTTTCTTAAGTCAATGATAACTGAAGGACGGGACAAAAGGGATAGATTGGCAGAAGAGCCTGCCGGAAGTCACAGCAAGTCACAAAGAGAAAGTATTGATGCCTCAACTTAGACACACACCCTCCTGCTTGCGGTTTCGATGTCGCCAAACTCGTGCAGGTCATTTGTGATTGGGAAGCTTTCTGGTTCGGGCAAATCCTTAAGAATCGAGGATTGCTCTTACCTGGCTGGACAGAAGAGTAGGATCAAAAGGCTTGCTCAATACGCCGACTGCTCCCAGCTGCTTCATGCGCTCCACATCTGAGTTCAGAGACCTTGTCGTGACAAAAATTACGGGAATGTGCCTTGTCTCCGGATGCTCCTTCAACGCAGCAATCGTATCGGCTCCATCCATGTCGGGCATGATCATATCCAGAAGAATCACGTCCGGCTTCTCCGAAAGGGCCTTGCTCACCCCGTCTGCACCACCGGCGGCCTCAATAACGCTCACGCCTCCAATCAGACCGAGACTCATGCTGGCGATGACGCGAATGTCGTCCTCATCATCAATAATCAGAATCTTCATGAATGAATTGTCTCCTGTGCTGCAGAAGGTGCCTGCGAGGGAACTTTGAACCAGAACGTACTGCCCTGCCCCTCTTCACTGTCAACGCCGATGAAGCCTCGATGTTGTTCGATAATACCCTTGCAAATGGTCAGCCCGAGCCCAGTCCCCCCCTTGCGCTTGGCGTCGGAAACTTCCACCTGTTGGAAGCGCTCAAAGATCAAATCCTTGTATTTTGCCGGTATGCCACGCCCCCGATCAATGACCTTAACTGTCACCCAGTCGTTTTCCTTCTCCACGGCAACAGTTACACTGCCGCCTTTCTCGGAGAACTTGATGGCGTTGGAAAGCAAGTTTACAACTACCTGCACGAGGCGATCGCCGTCGGCGTATACAAAAGCCGATAAATCCGACGCTTCCACCTTCACGGAATTCTGGTCTGCAAAGGCCCGCACAGACTCAATCGATCTCTCCAGGACAGAGCGAATATCAACATTATCGAAAGCCATGTCCAGCTTGCCAGCTTGCAACTTCTCAATATCAAGAATATCGTTGATTAACCCGATGAGTCGGATTGTGTTGCGCTCGGCTATTGTCACCACCTTTTTCATCTGTTCGTTAAGAGCTCCCAATGCCCCTACAGACATCAGTGTCAATGAGCCACGAATGGATGTCAGCGGCGTTCTTAGCTCGTGCGAAACCGTTGACACGAATTCGCGCTTGAGTCTTTCGATTTCCCGGCGCTCAGAAACATCGAGGATGTTCGCCATTAAACGCCGCCCCTCACTGGACTGAAACTCAGTCAATGAAAGTTCAATCGGAAACGTCTCGCCATTTTTGCGCAGAACCTCCAGTTCGGCAATGCGTCCTTTGGCTTTCTGCATCAAAGTTTGCATAAATTTCTCAGGCTCGCTTCTGTCTAGCTCCGGGAAGAGAAACATCAAGTTGCGTCCAAGAAGTTGATCCTTCGACCAACCGAACATCTCTTCCGTGCGCGGATTAACCGTCTCAACATTCCCGGCGCTGTCAACAATGATCAATCCGACCAGCATGTTCTCGATAATCGTGCGCACACGAGCTTCACTTGCCCGCAGGGCTTCTTCGGCTTTCTTACGTTCACTGATATCATGGGCAACGCAAAACATGGATTTCTCAATCTCCGACCAGTGCACCGACCACAGAACCGTCACGGAAGCGCCGTCCTGGCGAGTTGTGGTGGTTTCAAAAGCTGTGTCGGACTGCCCGTTTCTTATTGCCCTGGCCGCCTCCTCGACTTTCGTCAGGTCGGCAGGAGCAATAAGCTCCAGATAGTTGCGTCCGATTAATTCGTCAGGTGCAAGCCCCCAGAGGTTTGTCGAGGCCGGACTGACCTTGAGAAACTTGCCGTTTTCGTCAATCGAGCAAATTACGTCGACAGCATTTTCGATAACTGCCCGTTCCTTGCGACTTGCCTCCGCCAGCGCGTCGGCCATGTCGTGGAAGACTCCATCCAGGTGAGCAATCTCATCGACACCAGATAGCGGAGGGGAAAGCACCTGCCCTTTGGCCAGCCGCCAGGAGTTGTCTGTAAGCACGCTCAAGCGCCTGACAATAGTGGCTGTGAAAAAATAGGCCAGCCATAAGCTGAGCAACACGTTGAAAACGACAGCCACAACAATAAAAAACTTGATCAGCTGCCGCACCTGATTCTGCGCTCCTGGACCTTCCTTCTCAATTTCCCGGCTCTCAGCAGTGAGTTTCTTGAGCTCATCGCCCATCTCGCTTGTAATCGTCTTCATTTCCCCGTACATGTTACGCACAGCCGAGAGTCCGGAGGTGCCGCTCCCTTCATCGATGGAGCCCTTCGCCTGAGCCAGAAGCGTGAGTCCGCGTGAGGTACAATCCTCCAGATGCCTGAGCGATGCTTGCTGCTCCGGGTTGTCACCGACAAGCCTTTTCATTTTGTCAAAAGCTCGCGGAATGTCCTGAATCATGTCCTGGTATTTCTCTTCAAACATCGGACTCTTTGTCAGTCCGTAGCCAGCCATGGCGATGCCGCAATCGTGGAACAGTCGGGTGAGATTACCTGCTTCATAAATCACGTTTTTGGAATGCATCTCCCGGTATACCTGCCGCTCTGATTCATTGAGCAGAGCCGTAAGGATGGCTATGAAAGCCAGCTCGAACAAGAGCGGGACAGCCACGAGAATCAGACCCTTGTGCTTAAGATTAAGCGTGAGCCTCATTTACCGTCTGCACCTCTGCCTTTCTTGCCCAGCACTTTCGAGCCCTTATGCTTGTCGTCATCAAAATCGCCAAGGCTGTTGGCCAGATCCTGGATCATGCCCAGCCCTTCCCGGGTATTCATAATGATGTCGAAGCTGTTTTTTACATGTTTGAACCCGCCAGGAGGAGCAAAGAATGTGGCACTCACCGAAGTTTGCGTCGAGTCAACCGTATCGAGACCCACATTCGGGGATCTATGCCCATCCCTGTACATGCCTCGCAAAGGTATGCCTTTGATACCTTGAGGCAGCCCGTAAAGCCTGCACAGCACATCTGAAAGCTTCTGCGATATCTTGAGGTCCTCTGTCACCCAGTACTCGGCCTGCCTCTTTGGCGGCGCCTTCTTGATGGTGCCACTGTGCGCTGTAGGCGCCGTTTGCCCATGCATCATTTTGTATTGGAGCGCCGTCAGCCCGGCCAACTTCTGGCTGGCACCAGTCTTTTTCCAGTCGACATCGTTGTAATTGAGATCCTGATCGCTGAATGCTGCAACGCGCCCGACAAAATAACCACGCCAGTCAGCAAATGTTTCCGTACAGTAGGTCTTATCTTTGACGTTAAACATGACAACTCCGCTATCACCAGGTCTGGCGACAGCAGTGAAGCCCATGTTCTTGTTTTCGATGCGCAACCCAAGCGGACTGACATAGACTTTCTGGTCACCCACCAGTTTGCTTTTCTGCAAGAGCAACCAGCAGTTGTCCGCTGCCTCAACGCCCGGACACAGCAGGGCGGCAAGAAAGGCAAACAAGGAAGAAGCCAGTACGCCTGATTTGGACAAAATGATTCTCCGACAAGAAATTGCATGGCTGTCAAGGCTTCAGCGTTCTTCGATTATGACTGATCTGTCCGACTTGAGAACACCTGGCAAGGCTGCACAGTGGATTTTCCTGTTTATCAGCCGCCTGAGCGGCTAACATCCAGAATTAAGGCAAAAACTCCCGACAGGGTCTTGCACTTTTACACCTGCCCCGCAGCAAACGCCATTTGTCCTCGGTTTGATCTCCTCTGCCAATCGGCGCACAAAGCAGCAACTCAACTGGCGCACAGCTTCGCATCCTTTTTCTGCAAGCCCTATCGACCCCACCGGCAGGATTGTCCGGTCACAAACATCCCGACCAGTCCTTTTCTCTTACTTGCCAGACAGTCCGAAGAGCAGCTGGCTTCCATAGCCGACCAGCCCCCGTGTCAAAAGGGAGTGCTGTCCGGACAAGGGTTCTACCCACACTGGTGCTGTCCACATATAGTCAACAAGGGACGATGTGGGATCTGTGCGCTGGACTTCGACATAGTAGGCAGACTTGTTGCCTATTATGTGGTTCACCTGGTCGAAAACAACCTGCCCCTGAGTATCGAGCAGGTCCTGCCCGACCAGTTCCCTGGACTGAACAACCTTGGCCAGTTTGCCGTCACCAATGCGAGAGTCACCCCAGAGATTTACTTTATATCTGGCTTCAGGATCTATCTGCCCTCCGACTTTCATCTTGATGTTGAGAT
>JAHFBI010000056.1 GCA_023250095.1 Candidatus Melainabacteria bacterium | reverse complement strand
GTCACTTTCATGACGGACGGGTATGTGGGCAACGATTTCGAGATCATGGGCATGATACGCAAGCTGCGCGGCAAATCTCGCTGGTTTTCCTTTGGCACAGGGGATAGCGTCAATCGCATGCTCATCGACGGTATCGCCAGGGAAGGCGGGGGCGAAGCGGACTATGTTCTGCTCAACAGCCCCGGTCAAGTCGTCGGCAAGAAGTTCTATGACCGCATTTCCTCTCCCGTTTTGACCGATGTCAAAGTCGATTTTCACGGGCTTCCGGTCAAAGAAGTCTTTCCGCATGAGCTAGCCGATGTCTGGGCTGAGCGCCCCCTCTATATCACAGGTCGCTATCTCAATGGCTCGGAAGGAGTTGTCACCATCTCCGGCTTTGCCGGCGGCAAGCCTTACAAGCAAGATTTGTCTGTGGTTTTCCCCGACAAGCAAGCAGCAAACGATGTTCTCGGCCCAATATGGGCGCGGGCAAAAGTCGATCGCTTGATGTCCGAAGACTGGTTCGGCGCTCAGCAAGGCTCAGTCAACAAAGAGCTCAAGGAAGAGATCATCAAAGTGGCGCTCGATCATCACATCATGACTCAGTACACATCCTTTGTCGCAGTTGAAGAAAAGAAGGTCACCAGGGGTGGTGTGTCCACGACTGTGGTCGTACCGGTGGAAGTGCCGGAAGGCGTCAGCCGGGCAGCTACAGTCGAATCAGACGAGGAATCGCGCAACGCCGCTCCCGCGCAGTCTGCTTGGGGAGTTCAGACGCCGGCTTCGGTTTCGTGCCATGGTGGTGGCGGCGGCGGTGGCGTAGCCCGTGCCAACATACTTCCTGCGCCGATGGCCAAAGCCAGAGGCAGATTTGTCTCCGGTGCGTCTAATTCGATGATGCCTGGCAAGGCAGCAGCCAACTTGCCGGCTGCCTGTATGCCACCGCCGCCGTTGCCATCCGGCGGAAAGGGGCAGGTTGCCGCGAAGAGCGAAGAGCCCAAGAAGATTGAGGTTGACGCAAGGGAGCTCGGCGACACGGACTCAGCTGTCGGGAAGAACAAGTTGGACAAGGTTTTGAAGCTACTGTTGGAGAGCCAGGGCAAAGGACCGGCACCAGAGGGAGTAGAGGTCGTCAAAGGCATGGTTACAGTCAAGATTTCTCTTGCAGGATTATCCTCTGATGCCGCCACAATCAAGAAACTGAAAGATCTTGGTGTGGTCATAATTGTCGCAGAAGAAAGGACTGTTATCGCGCGTGTGCCCGTCGAGCAGCTGGAAGCCCTTTCTTTGCTCGAAATCGTGAAATTGATCGAGCCGGCCAAATCACTCCACTGAACACGTCAGCCGCTTGAAGCCAGTACGCCACTGGGGTGGCGTGCTGGCTTGTCTTTTGGAGGCAACAGGAAGAAGTTCTTGCAGCTTCTGTTAAGGATCCAGCTCCAATGCGGGATCCTTAACAGCGATATTAGAGAGCCGGTTTGGCGGATGGCGCCCCCGCTGCCGGAGGTGTGCTTGCCTGGGGTGTGCCACCACCGACGGAGTCACCGGCCAGATGGTCGAGCAGTTCAAGGACCCGGCTGTCGGTAGCATCATAGCGGAGAGCCTGACTCAGGATAATCTTGGCCTCGCTTGTCTGACCGTTTTGCGCCAGGGTGCGCCCCAGATTGTAGAGAGCGTTTTCATAGTCGCTCTTGAGTTCGACGGCGGTTCTGTATTCCTGGATGGCTGCTTTGAGATTGCCGCCACTGGAAAGAGCGTTGCCGAGAACAACTCTGTAAACTGGATTCTTGCCGTCGAGGTCTACCGCCTTGCGGGCTTCGGCGGTAGCCTCGGCAAAAGCGCCCCTGTCAAATAAAACAACACTGAGATTGGAATGGGCTTGCGGCAGGTCCGGCTTGAGTTTGATTGCTGCGCGCAAATAATGTTCCGCTTGCGCCAGATCTCCATGCTGCCGGTATGCCCAGCCAAGGTCGTTGTTCGCGCTGGCATCCTGGGGGCTGGCTTTGACTTTGCGCTCACAATCGGCGAGCGACGGTGAGCCCTGGGCTGCATTGTGCCATGCGCCTTGCCGCCCGGCAACGGTATTTCGCTCAGAGGGTTTAGAAATTGCCTGGTTGCTGGCAATCAAAGGCAGGACGGCAACTGCCGTCGCAAGCACCACCAGTTTGCTCGACTTTGTCATTTTTCTTCCCCTTGCCGGATTGGAAGAAATAGACTAACAGGTCTTACGCTGGAATTGTCTAAGCCCTTCTAAAGTCCAGTTGCCAGCCCCGCGAGGGGGCTGGCTGGAGCCGCGCTGTTCCCCGTTGCGCGAAACTTCTAAAGCATCAGCTTTGTTTTAATACTAGGCGGTAATATTGCCTCCTCAAATGTATTCATGGACAGTCGGACTCTGTCTAATTGCACAGCCGGCTGAGCAGGAGTACCTAGGACAAGGTTGCCGATATGAGTGAAGGTGGCTCCTTCAATTCTTTGCCAGAGCAGTTGTGAGTTTTCTACCACATGTCTTCAGGCGACCAAGTTGCCATAGCCGTGACTTTCAGCCGGGCGGGCCGCAAATGGCTGATATGAGCAAGAAGAGCCCAGTGGCAACTCCCAGTAATCCAAACCAGGCTGTCTCCATCAAATTTTTGGCATCCAGAGCGTTTTTGGCGATGAAAAGTCCACCGGCCAGGAAAGTAATGCCCACAATTGCCATCAAAATCCGGTCCATGTGAGAGGTGCTTCCTATCTGCCGGGCGACTTAACTGCTCCGGAAAGACACTGGCTGGCGGCGCGGCCCCCAGTTGCCTTTCTTGTTTTCGAAGACTCCCGGGATGGGATGTCCACAGGAGGCACAGGCACTGTCTTTGACCTGATACTGCCCCAGTTTATACCATTGACGCTCGATCAGACAGGTGTTGCACTGTGGACAGTACGTATTCTGTCCGGACTCGTCGTAAACGTTGCCCGTGTATACATACTTGATACCGGCAGAAAGTGCCTGCCGGCGGGCTCTCTCCAGGGTTGAGACCGGTGTGGATGCGTGGTCCTTGAGGCGAAAGTCCGGGTGGAAAGCAGTGAAGTGCAGGGGTACATTCTCGCCCAGGTTTTGCACTAACCAGTCGCACATGCGCGCTACTTCCTCGGCCGAGTCGTTTTCGCCTGGTATGAGCAAAGTCGTGATCTCAAACCAGACATTTGTTTCTGCTTTGAGCCAGCGCAAAGTGTCGAGGACGGGCGCGAGCCTGGACAGGCAGAGATGCTGGTAAAAAAGCTCGCTGAAAGCCTTCAGATCGACATTGGCGGCATCGATGGCTGCATAGAATTCTGGACGAGCTTCTCTTGTGATATATCCAGCAGTAACTGCCACTGTCTTGATGCCGCGCTCCCGGCAAGCCCGGGCTGTGTCTATGGCATATTCGGCAAAAATGACCGGATCGTTATATGTGAAAGCTACACTACGGCAGCCCAGGCGTTGAGCCGCTTCAGCAATTTGCTCTGGCGTGGCCGTTTCGCTCAAGCTCTCGATTTCACGCGACTTGCTGATTTCCCAGTTCTGACAGAACTGGCAGCCGAGATTGCACCCGGCAGTGCCGAAAGAAAGGACGCTTGAGCCTGGAAGGAAGTGGTTGAGAGGTTTCTTTTCAATAGGGTCGATGCAGAAGCCCGTGCTTTTGCCGTAAGTCGTGAGGATCATCTGCCCGCCGATATTCTGGCGGACGAAGCAAAAACCGCGGTCGCCCTCTTTAAGTTGGCAGGCGCGCGGGCAGAGATCGCACTGAATCCTGTCGCTGCCGTCTATCTTGTGCCACCATCGTCCTGGGTAATTGCCGACATAATCAGCAGGGACAGCTGGCGTTGGCTGCCGGCGGGGTCCCTCCGGATCATTGCCAGCTGTCAAATCTCTGTCCCTGGCGCCGGCCGGGGCAGCGTCAGATTGCTTGTCCTGTTCGCTTTCGTCTGGCTCGACTTGCCGGTCGCTGGAGGTTAATGATTGATCGTGCTTTCTCATGGTCGAAAACTCTTCCCGACAAATTGCCGGGATTAAAAGCGCCTAACCTATTTTAAGTATACCGATCTGGCGTTCGTTTCTCAGCGACTACGTAATTTCCCCACTGACAACAAGAATTTAACTTCTATCCTCAACAGAATTTTTTGTCTTTTTAAGCCAATCAGTTATGGCTGCTGTCGAGAAATGCTTTGCGCGCGGATAGAGACAATTGTTCCCCAATAATAGATGGCACGGCAGACAATGGGCTTGCTGGACGTAGCAAAACAGACCTTCAAGACTGTCGAAGAAGCAGGCAGTAACCTGTTTCATGCTGCCTATGACAAAGCCTCCGACACGGCCAAAGCGGCCATTGACGGCGGCAAGAGCCTGATCTCTTCGGCAGTCGATGCCACCGCCGGAGCGGCCGGCACGATAGCCAACCTGGAAACTCAAGCTCTGAGTGCTGGCGTGGGTGTCACGCTTTCGCCTCTGACGGTGGCGATGAAAGGTACCTCTGCAGCCAGTGCCGAAGTTGCCGCCAGAACAGCAGTCGATGCCATTTCTACCGTCGCCGGCGCCATTGTTGGTGGCGGCGTACTCGGGGCCGGAATTGCTCTGACACAAGTGGCAGTCAATAAATGGGTGAGCCTGGACAGCAAATATACCGTTCAGACGGTCAAGTCGCTCGATAAGGACCCTAATGCCCTCGAATTCGATTCGCTCTGGAATCTTTATGACGGACGGAAACCAGCAGACGCTCAAGCTAGCGCAACCAGAGGCGAAGGCGGCAAAGTGAAGGCAACGGAAAAGGGCTCCGAAAAGGCTCCTCTCACGCTGGAAGTGCCTGACATATTCCAGGGTTCGAAGGGGCAAACTGTCCGCCCGTCCGACAAAGCAGCAGCGGAAAAGGCTGAGGGGGCTCTCTCCCACCAGTACATAAACGCCAGAGGGGAGACGGTGGCACTCGTCGTCAAGCCGGGAGAAGTTCGCTACAGCGCAAAGGATTCCGCTGGCAAGACTACAACTGAGGCAAGGTTTACACAGGAGCAAACGGCAATTGCTCACAGGGGTGAAACAGCTGTTCTCGACAAAATCAAAAACGAATTGCATCTGACGACCCCACAGCTCGAACTGCTCCAGAAAGACGGCAATCAACAAATTAAGCTCAATGATGGCCGACAGATCATCAAGGACGCTCAAGGAATTCGTCTCACCGACTCGACAGGAAAGGTCGTGGAGACGATATCTGACAATCAAGTGCAGGTAGCCCCGGATGTATTCATGGTTTCCTCCGGAGCCAATCTTGACGAAGAAGCTAAAAAGCATTCCCAGAAGGCCGATACCCAGTCCACGACACTTCTGGTTTCAGCCGACGGCTCGGCCCTGGCCCTTCTGCCCGGCGGCATCAAAGTAGAAGTGCGCAAGGACAAGAGCGCCATCATCAAGACTCCCGAGGGGCGTGTTTTCTTGAGAGAAGCTGCCGGCAAACTGCTTGTTCTGGAGAACGGCAAATTTGTTCCGCTGGCCGAGGAGAACAAGCCGGCAGGCACCGCCTTGCAAGATGGCGGCATGAGAACAGGCAATCTGGAAATTGCTCATGGCAGGCTGAGAAGCCATCACATCGACATGGATCTAGTCAATCACATCATTACGATGATGGATGCTCATAACCAGCAAAAGAAACAGGCGACAGTTAAACTGGACACAGGCGCAGGCGTTCAGGTGGAGACGCCCGAACACAACATAAGCGCTTCCGGTAACACGGTCACGACAAGCACGACAGATAACAAACCGGTAGCCACCTGGAATTTTGAGAATAAGACACTCGAGACCAAGGAAGTGACAATTGCTCCGGACAAGACGGTCATCAAGGAAAGCAAAACAGAGATCCGCCCAGACAATTCTGTCGAATTCGAAGGCGGACAGGGCCCGGTGCTAAAACCGGATGGCAGCGCTCAACTTGATGAGAAGACCACAGTGGATAAAAACGGCAATGTCGAATCAGGTAACTGGAGAGCATCCGCTGGCTTCCGCTGCGAGTCTGTCTCCGTTTCGTCAGTCGAGCACACAGCTCTCACTAAGATTACAGGAGCTAACGCCAGTGCTCAGAATGTCTACAATAAGGCCCTGAACGGCATGGTTACGATGGCTGACTTGAGCGAGCTCAATGCCAATTTATCCGATGTAACGGCTCTCATCCAGCAGCTGACGGCAGTAGGCAACACCGCACTGGTGGGCGAATTACAGAATAGCTACGCCAAAATACTCGAGACGATCAATTTCGCTCTTCCTAAAGCCCAGGCTGCTCAGGTCGCTCTGGACAGAGGCATTACATCGCCTTTCATCATCAAGCAAATTGAAGACGGCACCGTTGGGAGCAGTCCGCAACAAGCAGCCCGCTCGGTGCTTGCTGCCTGAAAAACTCAGGTAATGGCCATCATCAGCAGCGCAATCTGTGAGTTTCACCAGTTGAAGCTGTTGTGTGAAGGATAGTATGTGTGGGCGGATCCGATGACTTGATGATTGGCTCGACGGATGTTAGCTCAGTAATAGAGATCGCCCCAAACCGATTCAATCTCGCTCATATGCCGGTAGATCAGCTCACGCTCATGCTTGTTGCCTGTACAGTATGCCTGCCAGTAAAGGTCCCACCATTTGCGATAAGCTCTATCTCTGGCTGCTTGTGATTCCTCGCCCAATACTTCGTGTCCGAACAAGACCGGCTTCATCGGGCAAAGTCCTCCTTCACAGTCGCTTTCTGCAAAGTCAGGCGGAGCAACTGAGGTTCGCCCCTGCCTCCAGGCTTTTGCCAGGCAAGTATGGGTTTTCGGGTAAAGCCGTCTGATCTCGATTGAAATCATATCCTCTGCGCGGCGGCAGAGCGAGGGACGAAAAGAAAGTACGCCTTCCTCGGGGAATTTCTGGTTGGGGCGGATTGGCTCGCCTTCGTTGTCGAAGAGGGCATACTTGCCCGGAAATCCGCTAATTAGCCGGTCAAAGAGCGCCTGTTGCAGCCTTTTCCACAGCTGTCTGGTCAGTTTGAACTCTCCTTGATCGGCAAAAGCTAGGGCTGTCGATAGTGTTCTAAGGCATTTTGTCAGGCGAAACATCTCCGGGGGCTCGCCCTTGCTTTCCAGGAAACGGTAATAGCGATAAGACTCATCCAGTGCCACTTTCTGGCGACGATCTTCCCTGCCCATACGAGACTCCTTGTGAGATACCATGCAGGACTGTTGCCATTTGTATATATGCCCGGTTCACCTTGCAACCGAGCGGATCTCAAGGCTGTGCCCAAAATGGGGTCCGATGCGGCAGGCGAAGGCCTGGCGGGAATTTTTTGGGACCCGTAAAGATGAACAACTGAATGCCTGGGTGTCTTGACAACGGCGGCGACTGGCACGGCAGCCTTGCCCTGTCATATGCTCAAGCCTGGAAACATGGGTTTTTGAGAGTGCAAGTTCTGTGTTTGAGAAGTTCAACCGATATCGGTTGAACTTCTCAAGGGCTACTACTGGGCTGGCCAGCGCCGAAATATCTGGGATGCTGAGCAACAATTGGCTGAGATAGCTCAAGGTCGTTAATGTTGCTCGTGTCTCCCCTGGCATGCCTTAAAATGAATTATTCGGGGCCCAATAGGTTGTTTCTGCTCTTAACTGCAGTAAGACATGCCGGCTCGAGTTCACTCCGGAAAAACACCGGAGAGATACCGATTGATCGGGGGCGCGCCGGCTACTGGCAGTCGATGGACCAGACGCAGAGGACTGATGAATACAGTAATTGTAATCCCGGCAAGATACAGCTCATCTAGATTTCCCGGCAAGCCGCTGGCTGTAGTTGCCGGAAAAACGATGCTTGAAAGGACCTGGCTTATCGCCACTGCAGTCGGCAACGCTGACCGGGTGGTCGTGGCTACTGACGACGAGCGGATCAGCCGGCAGGCTCAAGGCTTTGGTGCCCAGGTCGTAATGACGCCCGCTACCTGTGAAAATGGCACAGAAAGGGTTTATGAAGCTATTCAGCAGCTTGCCGAGCTACCCGAGATCGTCATCAATCTTCAGGGGGATGCGCTTCTGACTCCGCCCTGGGCAATTGAGGTCTTGATTGATGCCATGCACAGGGACGACTCTGTTGGCATGGCAACCATCGCCACACGCCTGAAGCTCGACCAGTACAGAGAAATGTCCAAGCTCAAAGCCGAAGGTATTGTTAGCGGCACAACAGTTGTCTTTGATAGAAATTGCGATGCTCTTTATTTTTCCAAGGCGCTTATTCCTTTTGTTCGCCACCCTGATGAAAACCTCCCAGTGTACCGACATATCGGGCTTTATGGATACAGATTGCCTGCTCTCCGCCAGTATCTGTCTCTGGCGCCTACTCCTCTCGAGAAGGTGGAAGGGCTGGAGATGTTGCGAATGATGGAAAACGCCTTCAAAATTCGCGTGGTGCCGGTAGACTATCGAGGCCGGACGCACTGGTCTGTTGATAGTAAAGAAGACATTCTTCTGGCTGAACAAATAATTGTTCGTGAAGGCGAGCTTGTTACTACAGTTTGCTCTTAGGGGATTGTAATGCGTCTCATCCTTTCCCGCCATGGCAACACATTTGCTCCAGGGGAGCCTGCCTACTGGGTGGGAAGCAAAGATGACCTGCCCCTTGTGGAGTCCGGAAAGGCACAGGCCAGGGCGCTTGCTGCAGCGCTCAAAGAGGCTGATCTGCCTCTGGAGGCTGTTTTTGCTGCTCCCCTCCAGAGGACTCTCGGTTATGCTCGCCTTCTAGCTGATGAGGGGGTCTTACAGCCTCCGAAAGTGGACGAGCGTTTGATGGAGCTAGATTATGGTCTTTGGAGCGGGCTTACCAACGAGCAAGTTGCGGCCAGTTTCGCTCAGGAGCCGCTCGATGCCTGGGCGCAAAGGAGTGTCTGGCCTGCCGAGGGCCGCTGGGGCGAGAGCGAGGCTGAGGTTGTCGAGCGTGTCCGATCATTTGCCAGCCAAGTGAGTCAGGAATATCCCCTGGGTAATGTGCTCGCTATAAGCAGCAATGGACTGATGCGTTATTTCCTGGCTCTTGTGCCGGGAGCCTGGGAAAAGGCTGCAGAAGATCATGCTTTCAAAGTAGCCACCGGCAATCTCTCAATCCTCGAGTACTGCTCCGGGAGCTGGCAGGTCATCCATTGGAATCAAAAGCCGCAGGCAGCCTTTTTCAGCCGAGCTCATATTTCTTGATTACATCGGCGAAGAGTCCCTGAGCCTGCAGGATCAGTTCAATGATCTCCCGTACGGCGCCTGCTCCTCCTGAGGCTGTCGTGACGATGTCTGCTGCAGCTATGACTTCCGGACGGCCATTGGCGACAGCTACGCCCAGTCCGGAGCGGCGCATCAAAGAGACGTCAATGAAGTCATCCCCGACAAAAGCCACTTGCTCGGGAGCAACACCGGCGTCAGCCAGTATTTCTTCATAGACGCCTTTCTTATCCAGGTTCCCCTGAAAGACATAACGTATGCGCATAACTCTGGCATATTCAGCCACGGCTGGCGAGCGGCGACCGCTTATGAGCCCGCTGATGAAGCCGGCGGCATGCCACATGTGCAGCCCCAGCCCATCTTGCGAATAGAAGCACTTTGTCTCAAAGGGCTGCCCGTCGGATCCGCTTACATAGAAATGTCGCCCGTCCGTCATCACGCCGTCCACATCCATCAGCAAGACTTTGATCAAAGCTGCCTGTGTTGCCACTTTCGGGGGGATCTTGAAATTTGGTCTCATACCAGTTGTCATGCCTGTGCTGCCGAAACAATTCATTATCCTCTCTCACTGGTAGGAGCAGATGAAGAGCCGGTATATTTTCTCTTGCAGAAGGCGAAAGGCGAAAGGCATCGTGTTGGGGACAGGGACAGCCGGGACGACACCCGATAAAGATAAGCTGGCAGAAATGCGATCCGGCGCGAGTTGTTTCGAAGCCGTCGATGTTCAGGCAGCGATGGCGGATAAGCCCCAGGAGGCAGTGAGGGTTTTTGTGCTGTCCGGCAAACCAGAGGTGGTGGAGTGCGATATACTCATCGTCGGTGGTGGCATGGGCGGTGTGGCAGCCGCTTTGAGCGCCGCTCGCCCCGGGCTGACAGTATGCCTGACGGAGGAGACCGACTGGCTGGGCGGGCAGATGACCAGTCAGGGTGTTTCGGCTCTGGATGAAAATTATCTGGTGGAGACAAGCGGGGCCTGCCGCTCTTACCAGCAGCTGCGTGGCGCCATACGCCGGCATTATCGCGCTTGTCCAGGCATTTCGCCCCAGTGCTCGGCAAGCGAGTATCTTAATCCAGGCAATTGCTGGGTGAGCCGGCTGTCCTTTGAGCCGGCAGTGGCGCTGGCGAAACTTGATGAGTTGCTGCGCCCTGCTCTTGCCGACGGTCTCTTGCGGATTTTTCTGCGCTGGAAGCCTGTGTCGGTGAAAGTGATTAGAGGACGGGTCAAATCCGTGCTCATGGTACATCTGGAGTCCGGTGCCTTCAAAGAGTTCCGGCCGCGGATCTGCCTGGATGCAACCGAGCTCGGCGAGCTTTTGCCGCTTGCCGGAGTCCCCTTTTCGTGCGGCGCCGAGTCAAAGGACGAGACTCACGAACTGCACGCGCCGGAGGCTGCCAATCCGGAAAACGTGCAGGACTTCGTTTTTCCTTTTGTTGTAGAATTTCGCCCCGGGGAATCGCATATCATAAGCAAACCGCCTCATTACGAAGATTTCCGGGCGGCAGGCAAGTTTTCGTTTTTTGGCTATAAGATGTTTGCCGAAGTCAGGTCCTTAACGGAGGCAGGCAAGGAAGTTTGTTACCTGCCTTTCTGGGAGTATCGGCGGCTGGTAGCCAGGGACAATTTCCCGCAGTCGGACTGTCGGTTCGACCTGTCTATGATCAATTGGGAAAGTAACGACCTGCGCGGTGAAAATATAATCGACAAGCCGGCGAAGATGGTGGCCTATCGCCTGGCGCTTGCCAAAGACTTGAGCCTGGGATTCCTCTTCTGGCTACAAACTGAAGCCAGACGCGATGACGGCGGGGTCGGGTATCCCGAGCTTTTGCTCAGGCGTGATGTGCTGGGAACAAGGGACGGATTGTCCATGTATCCATACATTCGCGAATCTCGCCGTATTAAAGCCCGGCGCATCGTCAAAGAAGTTGACATCGCTTTTGCAACTACCAGCGGTGCGCGGGCTCGCCTGTTTCCCGATGCAGTCGGCATCGGGTTCTACCCGATCGACATCCATGGGCACCAGGATGTGCCAGGCGCCGGGCAGAGCTCGCGCCCCTTTCAGATTCCGCTTGGTGCTCTTGTTCAGGATAAAGTGCGCAATCTCATACCTGCTTGCAAGAATATCGGAACGACTCATGTCACAAATGGCGCCTACCGCCTGCACCCGGTCGAATGGGCCTTGGGAGAGTCCGCTGGAATCATAGCGGCCTTCTGCCGCCAGGCAAACACGCATGCCGGGAAAATTCTCAACAACAAACGCCGCCTGCGCGAAGTACAGAGGCAACTGATCGAGCAGGGCTCGCCTGTTTTCTGGTTCGACGACGTTGCCACCGACCATCCGTTTTTTGCTGCCATTCAGTTTCTCTCGATCACGGCAATAATGAAAGCAAGCGCAGAAAGCCTGCACTTTCGGCCGGAGGAGCCGGTCAGTCGGGCTGAGGCAGCCGCGGCGTTTTCCAGGCTCCTGAAGCTAAAAGAACCTGCCTCGGGTATGAGCTTTCAATCGGGTGAACAGCCCTCAGCGCAAGAGCGCTGCCGTCACCTGAAACCTGCCGATGTCGAAGACGGCGATCCCGAATTCGAGGCGATCATGTCTTGCCTCAAATCCGGGCTGCTGACACTTCGCGCCAGCAACTGCTTCTGCTCCGACGCCCCCCTGTCGGCTAGCGAGCTGGCTTCAGTCTCGAATCATTCTTTGTTGCAGTGCCGCTTTACTGCCAAGACAGATGAGGTCACCATAACGCGCGCGCAGTTTGCTGGCTGGCTCTATAAGATAGCC
Source organism: Candidatus Melainabacteria bacterium (assembly GCA_023250095.1). Lineage (GTDB taxonomy): Bacteria > Cyanobacteriota > Vampirovibrionia > Obscuribacterales > Obscuribacteraceae > JAHFBI01. The sequence continues at coordinate 8,232 of JAHFBI010000056.1, read as the reverse complement.
ACCAGAAAAAAGTATTTTGGAAGTGTCTAAGAAGCAGTCACCTGGCAAAAGCCCTGCCAGTGAGGAAATGGATTCCTCCTCTGGCCGCAGGTGCCGCATGAAACGCCCGCTGTCCGGTGCTGCCGTCATCCGTCCATCCAAGAAACCGAGATTAGCTGGCACCCTCTTGCGGGCACATAATTGACCGGAAAGAGTCACCAACCGGACCCGAATTTTAAGTAGTGGAGCCCCAGGAAGAGGAAAACGCACAATTTGAGTCGGAGCGCAGCGACCAGTTCGTCGGCATGACTCTGGGCGAGGCATACGATATCCTGTCCATTCTGGGGCAGGGTGGGATGGGTGTTGTCTTGAAAGCCAGACACCGCCTGCTGGACCGCATTGTGGCAATTAAGATATTGCATGCTCATTTGAGTTCCAGTCAGGAGCGAATTAAGCGCTTCCGCCAGGAGGCGCAGGTTATGAGCGCTCTTTCGCACCCCCATCTGGTCAGGATCTATGCTTGCAGCGAGACACCTACCGGTCAACCGTTCCTTGTTATGGATTATCTGGAAGGAGAGAGCCTGGCGGCTGTTCTTCATAGGGAAGGGCATATCGGCTTCCACCGCTGTATCGACATATTCGAACAAGCCGCAGATGCTCTGGCATATGCTCATGGGCAGGGGATTTTGCACCGCGATCTCAAGCCGGGCAATATTATGCTGACGGGAGTAGCTGCTGGCAAAGATTGCATAAAAATTGTCGATTTCGGCATTGCCAAGTTTCTGCCTGATTTTGCCAGCCAGGCGCAGAACCTGACCTCGACAGGCGCCCTTATCGGCAGCCCTCTTTATATGAGTCCGGAGCAGTGTCGCAGCGAGAAACTCGATGGACGCTCCGACATTTACTCGCTGGGCTGCGTCATGTACGAGGCTCTGTCCGGACACCCGCCTTTCAGCTCCGATTCACCGCTGTCGGCCATGTTCGAACATATCAACAGGCAGCCAGAGGACTTTGACTCCAGGCTTGATATTCCGGAGGCGCTTGCTGCAGTAGTCTTCAAAGCTCTCAGGAAAGATGTGGGCGATCGTTATCAGTCCATGTCCGAACTAAAAGACGCTCTGTCTTCGGCGGCGACATCCACGGCTGATTTCGCTTCCGCCTGTCCAGGCAAGGCACGAGGTTTTGCCAGGGGCTCAAGATCGAAGGCAAGACGGTCTGGCAAGCCGTTTGCCGGGAGCAAACGACTTCTTCTGGCGGCGGTAGCGTCGGCAGCGGCGGCTTTTGCAGCTGTGCTTTCCACGCTTCCTGAGGTAAAGATCGAAGGTATGAAACTTTTGATCGCCATTTATCAAAAGCAAGATTCAAGTGACAAGCATGATCTGGTGGATGCCTGGCTGAGTCTGGCCAGGCTCTACAGACAAAGTGGTTATTACGGGCAAGCCGAAAGTGATTTTCGAAAAGCCCTTTCAGTTGTCGATGATGCAGGAGGGGCTGATAGCGAGCAAGCCGCTTTGATCCTGGAAGAAATGGCCGACATGCTTGCCGAAGAGACAAATCCTTCCCTGTCCTGGCAGCCTTATCAGGATGCCTGCGCCATTCTTGCGAAGCTGGTGTCCAAAGATGTGGATGCCGCTCAGAAAATGCGTCATGTGCGCAGAGGTCTAGAGATATTGATCAAGGCAAACAGGGGTGCTGAAGGTGACCGGGTACAGGTCAGCCAGGCGTTCCAGGTAATCGTTTCGCTGCCCCTTTACCAGGGGGATCTGCGCAGAGCCTCAGAATATGCTCGTGAATGGTCTGATTTTACTGATAAGAAATGCCCTGGTACTGTTTTCCAGGCAGCGGCTCTGGCATGTTTCGGGCATTTGAATCTCATGCAAGGTAATCGTGCTCTGGCACTGCCTGCTTTGCTTCAAGCTCGGCAGCTCTGTGCCCGGGCACACATCACGGGAAACCCGGCGATAGACGGGTTCCTTTCGGCGGCGCTGCATGAGCTTGCTGCCTGTCAGATGCAGGAGAGACACTACAAAGAAGCAGACCGCCTCTTCGAGCGCGCGCACAAAGTATTCCAGCAGTTCGGGAAGGCGGGTCGCATCAGGGAAGCCGATATGCTGGTCGGGCGAGGGCAGGTGGCACTGGCGGAGGGGCGCCAGGCGGATGCGCAGGCTTTTTTCGAGAAAGCCATGCGCCTGTACAATCAGCCAAAGTCAGATCCACCGCCACAAGCGACTGACATACTGGAGGCTCTGGGGCAGATGTATTCCAGTCAAAAGCACTTTGTTCAGGCAGATGAAACGCTCCAGAAGGCTCTTGCTATGCGGAACAAATTCTTACAAGCAGAAGCCAGCTCCAAGGGTCCGCAGCATATCGCTCTTGCTCGCTTATACGCTGCCCTGGCCTGGAACTTTCGCGACTGGGGAAATCTCCCGGCTGAAGATGCTTGCTTAGGCAAGTGCATAGCTCTTCTGGATAGAAACACCTGTGATCGGATTGTCCTGGCGAGTGCCTGGCAAGCAAGAGGGGATATCCGGTTTTTGCAGGGGGACAGGCAAGAAGCCCGTAAGTGTTATGAGCGCGCCCGGCAGGTCTGGGAGGCTCTCGGTGACTTGCATCAAGCCAATATGGCGGGTGCTTATTTGCAGCTATCACGTATGGCTGAGGAGGAAGGGAATATTCATGAAGCGGAGAGTCAATTGGGCCGAGCTCTTTCTGTCTTGAAGATGAGCCTTGGAACCAGGCATCCTACTTACATTGATTTATCCAGGCATTGCGATCAGCTCAAGCAGAAAAGCCTCCAGCCTTCACGCTGAAAGCTTTCTTCAAAACGAGAAGAGAAATTCGAGATCTTCGCGCGACAATTCTTTGGCCACGCTTTCATCGCCGCCGATGACAAGGTCGGCCAGCTCTTTCTTTTTTTCTTGCAGCTTGTAGATTTTTTCCTCGACAGTGCGTCTTGTAATTAACTTGTAATTGAACACGTGCCGGGTCTGACCGATGCGGTGTGCTCGATCTGTTGCCTGGTTCTCGACGGCAGGGTTCCACCAGGGATCATAATGAATGACATAGTCCGCTCCGGTGAGGTTAAGACCTGTGCCGCCTGCTTTCAAGCTGATCAAGAAAATGGGTATGGACTTATCTTTATTGAAGCCCTCGACTTTTTCCAGGCGGTCTTTGGCTGGAGTCTGCCCATCGAGGTATTCGAATTTGTAGCCGGCTTCGTCCAATTTAGCGCGCACGAGAGTCAACATTTCTACGAACTGGCTGAATATCAGTGTTCTGTGTCCGGAGTCGACAATCTCATCTACCATCTCCATCAAGGCGGCAAGTTTGGAAGATGCCGGCACGGCTTCATTTTGCCTGTCTTTCAAGAGGCGCGGATCGCAGCAGACCTGACGCAAACGCAAAAGCGCTGCCAGAACGGAGATCTGCGAGCGCCCGATGCCTCTGCTGGCAATCTCGCCTAAGACTTTCTGGCGGCATTCGTCATTGATTTCGCGATAGAGCGTAGCCTGATCGTCTTCCATCTCGCAATAACTGATGATGTCGGTGCGCTCCGGCAGCTCCTTTTCCACCTGACTCTTGAGTCTGCGCAAAATAAAAGGATGAACGATCTTGCGCAATTTTTGCCCGGCCTCGTGCTGTCCAGCTTCAATCGGCTTCTCGAACGTATCGTTGAACTCTCTTTCGTTGCCGAGAAAATCCGGCATTAAGAAATCAAAAATGGACCAGAGCTCTTTCACGCGGTTTTCCACGGGAGTGCCGGACAGAGCAATCCTGTGCAGCGCCTTCAAGCTCTTGGAAGCTTTCGCCCCGACTGATTCGGGATTTTTGATATTTTGCGCCTCGTCGAGGATTAGATAGTCGAATTGCAATTCCTTCAGGGTTTCGTAATCGCGGCGAATGATACCGTATGTGGTGAATATCACATCCGGTTTGCCCTTGTCGCGTTTGAGTTTTGTGAGCAGCTCCGAGCGGTCGCGCCCGAGGAAAAGCGCTGTGGATAGCTTTGGTGTGAACTTCTCTGCTTCGGACATCCAGTTGTAAACAACTGAGGTCGGCGCCACTACAAGCGATGGCTGCCTCTGCCTGCCGTTTTTGTGGTGATTGAGCAAAAGCGCCAGAGTCTGAATTGTCTTTCCCAGACCCATGTCGTCGGCAAGAATGCCGGCCAATCCGTATTCCCGCAAGAAAGCCAGCCAGCGGTAGCCTTCTTTCTGGTACTGCCGCAGGGAGCCCTGGAAAGTGTCGGGAACAAGCAGCGGCTCCAGCTCCTGGAAATTCCTCAGCTTATAAATGAACTCCTGAAAGCCCGTGTCGGCTTCGATATCAATCCCATATGTCTCCAACACATGCGCGATCGGCAGAGCCTGATAAAGCGGGCGGGTGGTTTCCTTGCCAGCCCCTATCGCTTTGAGGACGCTCAGCAAAGTGGTCACTGGCAGGCGCACATATTCGGCATTGCTCAGTTTCAAATAATTCTTGTTCCGGAAGACCGCTTCGATAATCTGGTGGAAGGGAACCAGCTCGCCCTGGCCGGTATGGGCTTGCAGATCGAAGTCAAATTTGTAACTGTCTTTCTTGAGTGAAAGAATTGCTTTCAGCTTTACAGGCTCCGACGCTACACGATAGCTTTTCAGTTGTTCCCAGCCGCTAACTTCCCAGTCACTGCATTGCTCGGAAGAAAGATAATAGAGCGCATCGAGAGCCGGCTCATCCTGGAAAAAGAATCTGTCGGCAAGAGTTCTTGTCGGCTGCAAATTGCTGAGAAAACGGCGCAACTGCCCTTCTTGTTCCCAGAGACGCTTGACCCAGACGCTCTGACCTGTGTGGGATATGGCGCGAGTGTATGGCTCGGATTCTACAGCTGCCGTCTCGTCGCGTGACTGCAAGACCTGATCTCCGTAAGCGAAGCCGAGAATAAGCTCCAGTTCGGGTGGTATGCCGGCTGCCACCTGGGGATTGGCTCCTGCGCGCACGGATTTTTTTTCATTGAGGCGTATGACGGCCTTCGGAGGCTCGGTGATGGCAATGGGGAAAGGCGCGCTACCTTCATCGAGCTCGACATCCATTCTCTTCTTCAAAATAGGAAGGTCGACTGAAAGAAACTTCGGCACTGTTTCCAGCTTGACTGTCATCGTCCCACGCGAGTCGAAGAACTGGAAAAGCCTGTGGATGGGGCTCAAGTCGATCAGAAAAAAAGTTTGCCCAGAAAGGACCCAGCAGGGCTGTCCAAGGAAAAAGATCGGCTCCGGAAGAGCCTCTCCTGCGGCATCGAGAGCTTTGAGCCGGATGGACAGCTCTCCATTTTCTGTTTCGGAAATGAGAATCCGCGGCTTGACTGGCGCGGTCGAGAAGTCCATCTGCTGGTTGTCTGTGGCATTGAGCAGCCTGGACGAGAGGCTCAGGTGTCCGAGCACCACGCCCTCGTCGCCCCGGGGAATGCGGTGTCCCCCGGCCAGCCCCTTCGTTGTCTGCGGCAGCAGGGTCAAATAGTTCACCAGCCGGAAAAGGCGCGATCCTTCTGGCAGGGTTTCCAGCACTTCTGCCGGCACTTTGAGAATATTCACTTTGCCTTGCGGCTCGTCGGGCAGAGTGCCAATGATTAGAGCAAGCGGCTTCTCCAGAACGAGAGCGCCCAGCGTAAATTCATGGGACTCGGCTGCCCCGGCTGAAAGCGATGCCAGCACGGTCTTGGCGTCGTCGAGTAGATCCCGGGCGCGGGGAGCGGCCGATTCTTGCTGACTGTCCTTGCCTTTGTCGGCGTCATTGAGGTCGAAGCGAATCCCGGGAAAACTGCGGGCAATATGGGTAAGCAGCACAGCTACCGAGTGTTTGCAGACTTCTTCGAAATAAGGGCAGGAGCATTCGGCCTTAAACTTGTCCGGCGCTTCGACTACGGCATGGATCTTGTACGGCTGCGGCTCCGAGCCGATGACCAGGGCATCTATCTGGCTGCCATCAGGCGCCTCTTCGTATTTCAGGACCTTCTTGCGGCGGTAGTATTGCACGCCGCGCCGGTAGACGGGCTGGCTGCTTGCTTCCTGTACTGCCTCAAGAGAAAGTGTTGCGCGTTTGCTCGAGGTGGGTTTCATTCTTGGTCAGGTTTCTACTTGTCAGTTCGTGCGGCTCAAGCGTCTGGCTCAAGCAGCAAACAATGAGCCACGCGCCTCGCCCCTCCCTTCCGTACTAAGCGGCTCCGTGAGGTAGCAAACGTCCCGGCGCTTTAAAGCTTATCACGCAGAAGGCAGTTAAGGCTTGGCTTGCTCGGCGTTAAATTGGCTGGCGACGGCACCTGTGCCTGAAGGAACGCCACGTATGTTGGATTGGCCATGCTCAAGAATCCGTTGCATTTCCGCTTGACGAGACTCGAGTTGAGTGCAATAGCTCTGGAGGACTTCTGCCTGAGATCTCAAGATCCGGGCATTATTGGTGAGATCGGGCAGAAGGCTTTCCACTTCTTCGATGATGGCTGATGGCGGATGTAAAGGCGGTCTGACCGTGATCGCACCTTGAGTGGACGGCTCGGCTTGCTTTCCTGGTGTCATGTCCACCAGGAAAAAGGCTTCCTTAAGTTTTTCCAGGGATTCCTTTAATCTCAGTGCTCGTCTGTAAGCCAGGTCGGCTTCCTTTTCCAGCCATTCTTTGCGCTGGCGTTGAGACATCAGGTCGGCGTTCAATTGATCGAGCGCGCGGCGGCGAATGGTTAGCTCGCTTTCCATCATTTCCAGTTCTTTGGCTTTGCCTTCGAGAAAGTTCTTGCGCAAGAGAACGAGCAAAATAATGCAGAGGCTGAAGCCTATGATATTGGCAGTCAAAAGGATATAGCCGCGTTTCGAGCCGGACAGCTCGAACCAGCTTGTCCCTAGCGCTCCTGCCAGGTCTGAGGCAAAAGACGGAGCAATTCCACGCAAATAATAGACCCGGCCGATTACACGTCCGCTGCCAGCTTGTCCGGTCGGTGTCACATCTTTGTGTCTTGGGCTCTTGTGCTCCCACTGGGCTTTGGCCGGCGGTGGATCCAGGAGAGTGTCGAAGGGCTCTTTCTGCTGAGCCAGATAATCAATGGAAACCTTGTCCTGCCAGCTCTTTTGCTTGTAGACCGCTTCTGTCTTGTAGATGATCTTGCGCCCGGTCGGGTCAGTAATCACAAGACCGAAGATCCCATATGTGGCATCCAGTACTTTCTGCAGGGCTTCATCATCGCCTGTGAGAATCAGGTGGGACAAAGTGGCAGGCAGCGCGTGATGGAGCAAGTTGAAATCGACTGTTTGCACGCGCTCAATCGTGCCTTCCCAGTAGCTCTTATAGTAAGCATCACACAAGCCCAGCCAGACAAGAAGACTGATGCAGCAAACTGCTGGCACTAAGAATCTCTTCTTCAGAGACAGAATCCATCTGTCCATATAGCCTTAAGTATCTCCAATGGTTATCATCACGGATATAACACCGTTGTGCTTACTTGTACATACGTGAATTACCAGTGCGGGCCCTCAGGCAGCTTGCTGGCACAACTTTTCTCGGAAAATACATGGTTGTCGGCGGGCTTTGCAGGCAGCGCCTGTCTTTTCTTAGTCTTAGTCTGTTATTTCAAGCAAAATGGTTGTCCAGACAACAAAGTGGCAAAGTTGTAAAGTAGACAACACAAAAGAGGCTCTTTGCCGGGTATGTAATCAGTGTTCAGGAAATTTAGTCCTCACGGAGGCCTCTCTATCGAGAGAACAAACGTTTGATAGCTAAAGATTTCTAACGCTCCACTTTGGAAGATCCGCCCTTGAGGCGGGACCCGCTTATGGGCCAACAAAGTAACAACGCGCCGCCCCTCGGGGCGGCCGTTTTTTTATCTAGGTTCAGTAATTGAAGACTCCGGCATAGTCTTTCGGGTGTAGGACGATGAAGTTCTCATTCTTATCCTGATAAGCAATGACGGCGCCCTCGGACAGCTCATTGGCTTCCAGTTCGGAGAGAATAGGTACCACTGCCAGCTCCGGCTCGACCACATAACAATAAATGTTCATGGTGCCGCTGCCGATATCGTTGCCGTCACAGTGCCCATTACCTGTCCAGCCCAGGCATTCATTGAGAATCTCTTCGATCTGATAAGCAGTTTCAATATTGGCTGGCGTGCCCATGCCGTCTATTTGATATTGCAAAATCAATTCGAAGAGGTCTTCATGCTCGATTTCTTGAAAGCCGCTGGCGCGCGCTCCCTTTGCTTCGCGCTCGATAGCCGCGTCTGGCGGCTCAAATTCGGCC
>JAHFBI010000055.1 GCA_023250095.1 Candidatus Melainabacteria bacterium | reverse complement strand
TATGGCGAATGACTCCCACATTGGAGCAGGCACCGTCTTCAAAGAAGAGCGTCTGCTGGGATTGCTTGAGATTTTCTCGCCATTGCGCAGCCGACGAGCAGGCAAATTTATCCCTCAGCAAAGTGCGCCGTTGCGCCTGGACGTTCAGCAAGACCGTTCTGTCCCAGACGGAGGGGGCACCCAGGCAGATTGTCACGAAAGCTGCCCCTGCGATGAACACGGCAAGTTTTACCGAAAATCTTAGTGAGTCGACGGCGAAGATGAGCAATATTCCGAGCCCGAGATTGACGAAAGCGCCCCAGAGCAAAGTCTTTTCAGCGCCGAAAACAGGCAGGCAGACAAATCCGGCCGCAAAGGCCCCGGCTATAGCCCCCATTGTATTGAACGAATAAAGAGTACCGACAGAGCGCCCTACTGCCTCGAGATCGAGCGTACAGGCTTTGACGACGACAGGGAAGATGGCTCCAAGGCAAAGAGTAATCGGTATCAGCACGCAGCCTGACAGAAGGAATCTCACACACATCGAAGCAACATCGTTATCCGGAAAAAGAGAATTGACGACAAGATTCCAGAAAGGGACGTCGTTGAACACATGCATACTGGCGAAAGTGAGCACGGCAAGCAGCACTTGCAATATGCCAAACCACAACAACGGCTGGCGCAGCCGATCGACAAATTTTGCGCAAATGAAACTCCCGCCAAAGATGCCGATGAGAAATGCCGAAAGCATGACGGTGAATGCGTAAGTGCTGGAGCCAATCACCATGAGCAGCCCGCGCGTCCAGCAGACTTCATAGATCATGGCAACGGCGCCTGAAACGGCAAAGCAGAACATAGCTGTGCGCGCTGTCGAAGAAAGCGAGTGACGCGTTGCCTGCTGCCCTGGCGATTGCCCGTCCCGGCTCTTCTCAAGGGTAACTTCAGGGACTGTCGGGGCGGCTCTCAAGCCCCACAGAAGCACGATGGCGCAAAGTAAAAAGTTGATGACGGCGGCAATGATTGTGGTTATATTCAGCCCGAAGGCAGGCAGCAACAAAAAACCAGCAGTCAAGGCGCCGCCGACGGCTCCGAGAGTGTTGACCGAGTAGAGAGTGCCGACGCGCTCTCCCACAAAATCCAGGCTGCGCGTTACAAAGCGTGCCAGAAGAGGCAAAGTGGCCCCCATGCATGTTGTGGGCACGATGAGGATGATTGCGGCGGCAAAGAATCTCAGCAGGCTGAAGGGAAGGATGGAGGCATGAGTGTGGAGCCAGATAATCTTATATACAGGTGTGGCCAGTCCGAAGAGGAAAGGGGCGATAATGGCCCAGGCGCCGATAATGCCTTCGAGCACGCCATACCAGATGAGAGGCTGCCTGAGCCTGTCGGACAGGCTCCCGGCGGCAAAAGAGCCCAGAGCCAGACCGCCCATGAAAATCGCCAGTACGGTCGCGGTGGCAAATGTGGTGGCACCAAAGACCAGCACTAGAGTTTGCGTCCAGATCACCTGGTAGATGAGGCTGCTGAAGCCCGAGGCAAAGAAAAGCGCCACTACAGCAAGGAATGCCCACCTCTGCAAACGCGTTTCAGGCGGCAGAACCTCTTTGCCTTGCGGCGTCTCAAACTGTTTTTTCTTCTTCTCCTTCTTGTCCCCGGCACTATTTGCCCGCGAGAGATCTCGAAGTCTACCCTTTTTGTCCTTCATCCATTTTGCTTGCCGCAGACAAGCGCGCAGGAACTTAGTTTGACTATGATAGCCCCAAATGTCGCTCAAAAGTGCTGCTCGTTGACAAGTTCCTGCCGGCAGCTCGATACAATTCAAAACTTTTTGGCAATTTCTCCTGCCTGTCTATCCATTAATAGAAGCGGCAAAGTCAGAAGTGCTGGCAACTAATCTGTCTGATGCAGGAGCGCTGAGCCAAAAAGAGGTAAACTAGCCAGAGTATGCTTGTTTACTAAATAACAGTCGTCAAGTGAAACAGAACCCGAGCATCCTAATCGTTGATGACGAGCAGGCGAACGTAACCCTGGTAGCTGAAGTCCTGAAGCAATCCGGATACACGGTTGCTACCGCCAGCGATGGCTTCAAAGCTCTGGCTGCCTGCAAGGTGCGAGTGCCGGATCTCATCGTGCTCGATCTCTACATGCCTTTAATGAGCGGTGTCGATGTATTCAACCGTTTGCGAACCGAAGAAAAGACCAGGCATATCCCGGTTATATTCGTGCGCAAGAAAGAAGAGGCAGCTCCGCCTCTGGACAAACAGACTCTGGAGGATCACCCGGTCCTTTTGAAGCCGCTGGAACCGCAAGATTTGCTCACAATAATTAAAACAGTCTTGCGTGAAAAGGTTCTGCGCGATGAGCTGCGTAAGAAGGAAGGGCAGTTGAAGGAGCTGGCGCTGAGCGATCCTTTAACATCCTTTCGCAACCAGCGTTTCTTGATCGAATTCTTGAAGACCGAGCTCAGCCAGTGCCAGCGCTACGACACTCCCCTCAGTCTCATTCTCATCGAGCCAGATCAACATAAAGAAATACAACGGCTGCACGGCCAAAAAGGGGTCGATTCTCTCCTTCTGCAGCTGGCTGTCATTCTCTCGCGGCAAAATCGCCGCTCTGATGTGCTGGCCAGGTCCGGTAACGCAGAATTTGCCATGGTGCTTACACATACTGAAAAGGGCGGTGCTGTCGAGGTTGCCGAGCGCCTGCGTAACGTCATTGCCCAGAGTACTTTTACAGTTGGCGACAATACGCTCGCCCTTACAGCCAGTCTGGGCATCAGCCAGTTCAATGCTGAAATGGACCTCGAAGGCTCGACTCTTCTCTCCCACGCCAGGGCGGCACTGTCGCAAGCTCGGTCCTCCGGCGGTAATATGACTTTGATTGCCGAATAGTCTTTCAATCAAAATAAATCCTGACAAGATCGGTGACTGTTTGCAGCAGATGACTTTAATTGCCGGGTCGATTGTCAAGCCGGCAGCTCGTGCTAAGATAAGCTTCTAAGCGGGGCGTAGCGCAGCTTGGTAGCGCGTCCGTTTCGGGTGCGGAAGGCCGGAGGTTCAAATCCTCTCGCCCCGATGTCTAATTAACAACACAGCCCGAGTTTATAATACAAAGTCGCCGAGGCAAGCTTTGATGGCACCGTCCAGCAGCCCGGCGACGGAGGATTGTAGCCATGATCGCCTATCTGCGCGGCACTCTTCAAGTAAGGGAAGTGAGCGGCGGACCGTCCGACCGTCTTGTGGTGGATGTCGGCGGTGTCGGCTTCGAGCTTAACGTTTCTCGGCGTACATCCGTGTCTATTGGCGACATTGGACAGGACGTCATCCTGCATACTGCTCTTTCAATAAGAGAGACGGACTGGACGATTTTCGGCTTTGCCGGAGCCGATGAAAAGGCCATGTTTGCCCTTTTGCAATCAGTGAGCGGCGTCGGACCGAAGCTGGCTCTGGCCTTGGTTGGCACTCTCGGTCCGGAAACTATTGCCGATGCTGTCGCTTGCGACGACCAGAAACTCTTGAGTCAGGCGCCAGGTGTCGGCGCAAAAGTAGCCGGCCGCATCATCCTGGAACTGAAGTCCAAAATTGAAGACTGGCAGAGGCTGCGTGGGGAGTCAGCCTGCCTGCCGTCAGGCAGAAGCTCCTCGACGGAGGAAGCGCGTGCAATTCTTCAAGGACTTGGCTACACGCCAACCGAGATCAACCTGGCATTCAAGAAAGCGGAAGAAGAAGAGGTGTTGTCCGACGATGTCGAAGAGCTTGTCCGGCTGAGCCTCAAGGTGCTCGGCTCGGCTCACCGCTAGGGTTTGCCAGCTATGCACATTAACAAGAAAGCTGCTCTCAGGCTCCTTGTCCTGGAACCGGCGGCTATCGTGCTTGCTCTGGCTCTGGTGCGCAGAGAAGTCTGGCAATTCCACGCTGAGGCCTTAAGACTCGAGCATTGGCAAGAATTCTTGCTTCTACCCCTGTCCGCCATTGACGGAGCCATCTCCGGCGCGTGCTCGGGCTCCTGTGTGGACAAACCTAGCCGGGGAAAGCTCTTGCGCCTGGCTCCGGCGATTTTTTTGATCTTGTATGTGGCTTGTGCAGCTCTTTGTGAACGACTTTCTCTTACGTCACTCCGTCTGGATCTTTTACGCTGGTTCGGACTGGCTCTGGTGGCCGGCGGAGTGGCAGTGCGTGCCAGCTTCCGTTTCAACCCATCACCTTTTGTCATAGAAGCCGTTCCAAAAGGCGACCTGAAGACAGACACTTGCTCGGGGGACTCTGGAAAGGCCTCCAATAGACCTGGCGCTCTGGTGCGCCACCCGGAAGCTGCCGGCGCACTTCTGGCTCTTGCAGGCTTGCCCCTTGTCTTTGCTTGCTGGCTTCCATTGTTGTCCTTGCCGGGAATTATTGTCCTGCTCAAATGGCATATCGCAGACAGAGAGTCCTTTTTGATCAGCCAGTTTGGCAGCTCGTATCTCGAATACAGAAAGAAGTCCTGGAATCTCATTCCTTTTATTTATTAGCGCCGGAGGATGCTGGCAGTTGCCGAAAAGCCCGGATGTTGCTCGGCAGAGCAACTCTTTCTTTTGTTTCTTGTCGGAGAACTCTGCTGCCTCCGGCGCAATTATCGGCTTAGCTTTCTGTCGAGCCTGAGCCAAAGCTAATTTACAGAAGGGGCTGCCAAGTGGCCCGAACTCTTGATATGCCCTTAGAATACCGTTACATGTCCTGAGAAACAGGTCCCTGCTATTCGCCGCTGGTCTTCTCAAAAAGCCAATTGTTAATACATTCAGTGAGAAACGGTACTGAGCGGGCGGGATGTAAAGAATAAATAGTGCGTTGGTAGTACCAGCTTCCGGCAGTGCAGTCCGGAGGGAGAAGCTCATGAGCGAAAACAGTTTGACGATCGACGAAAGACGCTGCCTGCAAATGTGGTTCAGACAGGCGATAGTTCAACTCGAGCAGCAAGATGCTCACTCTCGCATCAGCAAGTGGCACGCCGCTGGCGAGAAGTCCTGTCCAGGGCATCACGCGCCTGTCGGTGCCAGACGCTCGCGCCGCAAGAATCATGCTCCGCACAGCCGCGAACTCGTATAAAAGCCTTGCCTGGCAAAGCTGTTTGAAAGATTAGAAGACCAGCCCGGAGGTAGGATCGGGCTGGTCTTTCAGGTTGAGAACAAGGATTTATTTCTTATCGTAATACTCGTCGGAATTTTTTAGCAACTCAAGCGCGGCTGCCTCTTGCATAGTGACAGTGACTGGCTTCTGCGGCGCTGGAGCTGGCGGCGATTTCTTAAGATCCGCCTTGGGCAGCGCGACAGTGACATTCTTGTAAGCCAGCTCGGCCCTGGCTCTCATTTGTATGTCAGGGCAATTGTCCTTGATATATCCGAAATGATTGACGGCGTTGCTTATTCTGCCGAGCTTATAAAAGGACATGGCCAGATAAAGCCGTCCTTCCCAGTTACGTGGCTCCTGCTCAATCACCCCGGATAGCTCGTCGATTGCTCTGCCGAAATTACCGGCTCTGTATGCCTCAATGCCGTTGTCGAATTGTAGAAAGACTGGCACTCCCATAACTTCTCCATGCCGCTGGCTCAAGCCAGAGCTTCAGAGCTCCGGCGTCAGTAAACAGACTGGGATGCCATTTCTGTGTTCGTGTCAGCCCATCCGTAACAACGGCACAATTTAAGAGGACCGACTTCTAAAGTCATTATTCCCTCTTAGCAAAACTTATTCAGCTCCAGGATGATTAAATTGCAGACCATAAGTAACGTACTCGGGCGCCAGCCATAGGGACACTCTGGCGCCAGAAGGCACAGTTGCCAAAAACTCCAGACTTACAGGACACTGCCTGGCGGCATCCTGTAAGTCTGGTCGAGCCAAATTATCTCAATGCTCCACGCTCAATTTTCAATGCTTGAGTTTGATGTTTGAGCCTTCGGATTCAGCGATAATAATCATCTGTCGTATTTACTAGCTCCAGGCTTTCCGCCTCCCAGTCGTGTTCTGGAGGCCCTGAAGAAGCAGCGGTAGCCGGGCTGCTGGACGGTACTGCGCGCAGGTGTGTTTTTGCATATTCTGCATTTTTGATCTGCCCATTGTTTGGCGCCGGCTTCTTGATCTCGAGCGTTGTGTTTCTGAAAGCTAGATCCGCCCTGGCTTTAATTTGAAGATCCAAGCAGTTGGCTTTGATATAGCCGAAGTAACCGACGGCAGCTGCAGCATTGCCGACTTTGTAATAGGACATGGCCAGATAGAGTACGGCTTCCCAGTTGCCTGGCTCGCCGGAGATGAGCTGTGTCAGCTCGTCTATTGCCCGATAAAAGTTTCCGCAGCGATAAGCCTGCAGAGCAACATCAAACCGCTTAAGAGCACAAATAGCCATGCGAAAGCCCCCTTAGATCAGGACACCGGTTCCATCATTTTGGATTGAGAGTTGAGATTGTTTGGCGCCTGCCGGTTTCAAGCCGTCGTTATCCAGGTTGGCAGGCAATTTCTACAGTCATTATTGCCTCTCCCCCTGCCGCAGCGGAATCCCTCACCTGGACCAAAATGTCCGGAATAAACTCGCTTCAGTTGGATTAACTCTCTCGAGCCATCAGGGATGATCCTCATCCCTCACTTGCGAAAGCGCGTGATAAAGTCAGTCAGATCCCGAATGGAGCGGTTGCCGTTGTATCGGAGCGCGACATCGGCTGTCACTTGCCCGTCGGCGGCGGCCGTGGCCGTGGCCATGAAGATCTTGGGTATGGAAGTGCCGCCGCCTTCCATGAGATGCCGGGCAATTTCGCCTGCACGTCCGGGCATGTTTTCTGCTTGATCGACATCAATATGTAGAAAGACCGCTTTGCCGTTGAGCGCCGGCTCGACCTTGGGCCAGACATTAGCTTCTAGTCCCCGGCAAGGGGGACACCAGGTAGCGCCAACATGGACAACCAGAGGCAGATTGTTCGACCTGGCCAGCTCGGCGGCTTTTGCCGCATCGGCGGTCGTATAGTGCAACTCGAGCTTATCGGCCGGGCGTGCGGCTTTGTCTTTGCCCGGCAGCCGGGTGTCTTGTCCTGCCTTATTTTGAGCGTCAGAGGCTTGCTGCTTATCCGGCTGCACGGCATCTCCTTGAGGCTTGCTCCCACTTTTCTGAGAATTGCCAGCCTCTTCAGCCTGACGCTTCTTGCCGTCCTGGGACAGGGACGATTCAGCTCCCGACCCGTCAGTCCTGGGCGCGACCTTTGCCTGTGACGCCTGCGTCTTGTCTGTGCCAGGAAGAGGTGGACCCGCTGGTACGAAGTCGACATTCGGCAAAGTTCCCGGGCGAAGGACGTAGGCGGTGGACGCGGCAGCAGAGTCGCCGGAGGACTTGTCCTGCTTGGATGTCTGGCGCGTGAAATATTGAGCTATAGCTTCTGCAATTGGATCGCGCACTGAGCGACTGTCAAGAGACTTCTGGCTTCCTTTTTCACCGATGTCCCGGGATACATCTTTTCCTTGACTGGACTCACTTGCCGGCTGCTTCTCGGCAGAAGACTTGCCAGAGGGCGCCAGCGAGTCCGTCAGACAGAACAGAGCCAGCTTGTTGCGCGTCTCATCAGATAGTAGTCCCGTCTTTCCAGCTGTAGATTCGGCGCTGTTTGTCCGGAAGTCTTCGCCCATGTGCATAGCCTCAGATAAAAGTTTGTTCAGCAGACCTGTACGATATTTCTTTCCCGGGAGGCTGTAAATGTGGAATTATGCAGCTGCCTGCCCTTTGCCAATTTGCCAGCTGCCGGAGGGCAGGCAGGCGCCTTTCGGGCTGCACTGCTTGCCTGGTTTCGGGCTTGCTCAGGACTTATCTTCTTGCCTGGGCGTTGAACTTGTTGGCGCCGCATCTCGTTTCATCTTCTGGTGGCGATACAATTAGCTGAGCAGCCACTTAACCTGGTTCCGGCTCAGGCCGGCATACCTGGCAGAAATAGTAGCTTGCGGCAAGCCGGCAGCCTCCCTCGCCAAGGAGATAGAAATGAGTCCCCGTCCGTATGTGCCACTGCATTTGCACACGGAATACAGCCTGCTCGACGGCGCCACAATGATCAAAGATCTTGTGAAAAAGGCCAGAGCGGAAAACATGCCGGCGGTCGCCATCACCGATCATGGTGTCATGTACGGTGCAGTGGAGTTGACGAAAACCTGCCACGAAATGGGCGGCATCAAGCCCATTCTCGGGCTCGAAGCATACATCATCGACGGGGAAATCAAAGACAAGCAGACGAGGCAGCCGCTTTACCATCTGACTGTACTGGCGCGCAATTTGCAGGGCTACAAGAACCTCGTTCGCATTGGCTCGCGAGCTCATCTTGACGGCTTTTATTACAAGCCACGCATCAATAAAGAGATGCTCGAAAGCCACAAAGAAGGCTTGATCGTTCTCTCAGGTTGCCTGGGAGCGGAAATCAACCAGAATCTCCTGCGCAATGAATATGAAAGGGCAAAAAGCATTGCCAGCTGGTACAAAGAGACATTCGGGGACAATTATTATCTGGAGATTCAGGACCACGGCATGCCCGAAGACCGCAAGGTCAATGTTCAGCTCGTAAGGCTTTCGCGTGAGCTGGGCATCAAGCTGTGCGCCACAAATGACAGCCACTTTACCAACAAGCTCGACGCCATGGCCCACGATGCTCTCTTGTGCATTCAGATGGGAAAACTCGTTACCGATGCCCAGCGCATGAAATTTACCGGCTGGGAGTACATAAAAAATGGCGACGAGATGTCTTACCTCTTTCGCGATCATCTGGATGCCGAGCACATCGACGAATCCATAGCCAGCACGCTGGAAATTGCTGAAAAGATAGAAACTGTCAAGCTGGCAGGCGATCCTCGCCTGCCGGTGTTCCCCGTGCCGCCGGGGCACACGGCCGAGACTTATATGGATTACCTTGTCTGGGAAGGTCTGAAGAAGCGTTACGGCGAGATAACGCCGGCTATCGAGCAGCGAGCGCGGCACGAGCAGAAAGTCATCGACGACATGAATTTCGCCTCGTATTTTCTCATTGTCTCCGACTTCATCAATTATGCGCGCGGCAACGGCATCCCTGTGGGTCCCGGACGCGGTTCAGCCGCCGGCAGCCTGGTCGCTTATGCTCTGGGCATTACCGACATCGATCCCATCCGCTACAATCTGCTCTTCGAGCGCTTCCTCAATCCCGAGCGCCGCTCCATGCCTGATATAGATACGGACTTCTGCATTGAGCGCCGGGACAAAGTCATCAGATACGTAGCGGAGAAATACGGCGAAGACAGAGTCGGGCAAATCATCACTTTCAACCGTATGACGTCCAAAGCAGTGCTCAAGGACGTGGCACGTGTGCTGGAATTTCCTTTTGCCGAATCAAACAAACTGGCCAAGCTGGTGCCGGTCGTACGCGGCAAACCGACACCACTCGATGAGATGGTTGCTGAGCACCCGGAGTTCAAGAAAATCTACGCTACCAACGAAGAAGCCAGGCAGGTCATCGATCTGGCGCGCAAGCTGGAGGGGTGCAACAAGACATTCGGCATGCACGCAGCCGGTGTCGTCATATCCGATGTACCACTCGATGAGCTGGTTCCGCTCCAGCGCAACAATGACGGAACTGTCATCTGTCAGTTCTACATGGAAGACCTGGCCTATGTCGGTCTGGTCAAGATGGACTTCCTCGGTCTGCGCAATCTGACCATGATCGACAAAGCACTCAGGATCATTAAAAGCATCCACGGCATAGAAATCGATCCCCAGAAGATCCCGCTCGATGATGAAAAGGTCTACCAGACAATCAGCAACGGTGATCTTGCCGGGATATTCCAACTGGAAACATCAGCCGGGATGCGCCAGGTAGCGCGCGACATGAAGCCGTCCAATATGGAAGACATTTCTGCTCTTATCGCTCTCTACCGTCCCGGGCCGCTTGACACAGGGATGATCGACAAGTTCATCGATTGCAAGAACGGCAAAACCCCGATCACTTATCTCACTCCGCAGCTCGAGCCAATCCTCAAAGATACGTACGGGCAGATCGTCTATCAAGAGCAAATCATGCAGGTTGCCCAGCGCCTGGGCGGCTATAGCCTCGGGCAGGCGGATTTATTGCGCCGCGCCATGGGCAAAAAGAAACCCGAAGAGATGGAGAAGCAGCGCGAGATATTCTTGAGCGGCTGTGCGAAAAACGGCGTGTCGGCGGATATCGCCAACCAGCTCTTCGACATTATGGTTCAGTTCGCCGAGTATTGCTTCAACAAGTCTCACAGTCAGGCCTACGCTTTTCTCACCTACCAGACTGCTTATTTGAAGACGCATTATCCGGTGGAATACATGACGGCGCTGCTTTCCAGTGTCGCCGGCGATCAGGACAAGGTACAGGGCTATATTGCCGAATGCCAGTCCGTGAACATCGACATTTTGCCTCCGGATATCAATATCTCGGGTAATGACTTTACTGCCGACGGCAACTCCATTCGCTTCGGTCTTTCTGCCGTTCGCAACGTCGGTGAGGCGGCAATTGAGGAGATAGTCGCCAAAAGGGAGTCTGGCGGCAAGTACAGCTCTTTGCAGGATTTTGTCTCCCGCATCGACCTGCGAACTGTCAACAAGCGAGCGCTGGAAGCCCTCATCAAATGCGGAGCCTGCCTCGAGCTTGGTGTATCTCGCAAGCAAGCTCTGGAGAATCTCGACTCTCTGATGGAAACATCAAGCCGGAGGCAGAGCCAAAAGGCGATGGGACAGATCAGTCTTTTCAGTCTGGGCTCAGGCTCAGCCATCGACGTTATCCAGCAGTTGCGCGGCGACCCGGGCGAATTTTCCGAGGCAGAGATGCAAGCCATGGAGCACGAACTGCTCGGTTTCTACGTCACAAGCCACCCGCTAAAACGAGTCGTGAACCGCTTGCGCTGGCTGACCACTCATTCACTGCGAGAAGTGCGCGAAGCCAAAGACGGAACTTCGGTGATTCTGGGCGGGCTGGCTTCGAGCATCGAAAAGAAGTTGACCAAGCAAAATAAGATGCTGGCCATTCTTCACCTGGAAGATCTTGCCGGGAAAATAGAATGTGTCATTTATGGCGATGCTCTCGAGAAACTTTCCGCCGATGTGTTGATACCGCAATCGCTTGTGCTGGTGCGCGGTAAAGTCAAGAAAGGTGACGAGGAGACAAGCATCATGACCGCCTCGGTGCGTCGCATTTCCGATGCTCACCTGGTCAATATATATTTCACGAAAGAGCAGTCCTTCACGGACTTGCATCGCTTGAAGAGCATCCTTTCTTCCTTCAAAGGCGAAGACCCTGTCCTGCTACATTTTCCGCAGGGCAAAATCAGCCAGACAATTCTCGTGGGCTGCCAGTTCTGGGTAAGTGCCACAGACGAGCTCGCCTCGCTCATCGACAGCAATTTCGCGCCGGGGGCAAAAGTCCAGGTCAATCGTGTCCTGGTCTGAGCTTCCAGGGATAGCTTCCTCACAGAATTTACAGTGTCTTGTTTTCTGGCTGTTGCCTGGTACGGCTTGCTCAGGGCTTCAGCGCCGCTGTAGAGCCCTGCTTGCAAGCCTTGCTTGAGCTGAATTCAGGGCGTGATGTTTAAAGCTGCCATTTCCGGGCATAGATATCACGCATGGAATTGCCTGAGTGCTCTGCTGCCGAGCTGCCAGGGCGAAACAGGAAGCAGGATCTTTCGTCCGGAAAAAATCTGCACAACTGGCGATTTTTCTGTACAATACAGTGCTTGTAATTTTCTACTTGACAGGAGGTAAGACTGGAGACACACAACGCCCAACTTCCAGGACGGCCCTAGTCCAATACTGGTGTTAAGGTAAGCGTTTCGTGTACCCCTCAAAGCGCGGCAGCGGAGATCGATCCGCAGATGCGTTTTGTACGACTTGCGGAAACCGATACGCTCGTAGCTCAACGAGCGCATACAGGGGGAAGAAACAATGTTTGGACCACATCTCATTTTAGAGGCGTATGGTTGCTCGAAGCCTAATCTGGCAGACCTTTCTCTGGTAAGCCAGGCTTTGGACACCTATCCCGAACAACTGAACATGACGAAAATTATGCCTCCGTACGTGTTCAGGTACAGCGGGGCTGTCCCAGAAGACTGGGGAGTGAGCGGAATCGTGCTGATTGCCGAATCACATATCTCCATTCATACATTTCCGGACAAAGAGTTCGTGACGCTCGATATCTTCTCCTGTAAGGAGTTCGATGTAGACGCGGCCATTGACTACTTCTGCTCGATATTCGAACCGACCAGCTATGAGAAACAGCTGCTAATGCGCGGCCGTGAATTTCCACGCTCAGAGGCGCGCGCCGGACATATCATCGAGCGCGAACGCCTGAAGCTGGCAGTCTCTGGCTGACAGCGGGGTGTTTGTCAAGAATAGAGGAGCCTGGCTAGACCTTAGCTGGGCTCCTCTATGTCGGCGGCTCCTGTTGCCATATGCTGTCGCTAAGATCCAGGACAAGTCTCTCTTGGATGCCACCATATGTGATGAACAAGGGCATCTGATGTAGAGCCTGGTGTGAGAAGCGCTTACTTCTGTACTGAGGGAGCGGATGCTATCGCAACGCCTGCGTCATGATGGCGGAAAGGGTTGAGTTTGCCTAGGCTGCGCCCGAGCCCCAGTGGCATGGAGGCTACTTTCTTAGTTGCTTCACCTGTCCGGGAAGCAGCACCCTTCATTCCCTTGCCGAAAACCCTGGGTACCGCGGCCAGCTTCTGTCCAACTGCTTCGGTGCCATCCTTAATCTTATCGCTTACAGCCCCTGTGCCATCGGCAATCTTCTCGCCGGTAGCTTTCATACCTTTTCCGACTGCTTTCGGGAGCACAGCCACGGCGTGACCGGCTGCGACCGATCCGTCCTTGACTTTTTCACCGGTGACTTTCAGTCCTTCGCCAATCTTCTTCGGGACAACTGCCATCTTCTCCCCGACGAACACTGTTCCGTCCTTCATCTTGAGCCCGGCAGTTTTTAGCCCGTTGCCGAATGCTTTTGTCCCCCTTGACAGGAGTCCGCCCGAATTTTTGGCGCCTGTAGCAAGAGAATGACCAACTTTCTTGCCACCAGACACGATTCCAGCGGCAGCCCCTTTTGTTGCCTTGGCAAAGCCTTCTGAAATTTCTCTGGCGCCTGCCATCAAGCCTTCGTCACTACCGGCGCCGGAGGCAGCGGACTGAACTTGTGCCGAGGCCATTGGCGCGGTCCGCCGGGGAGTTTTGTCCTTGCCGCCTTTGCTTTCACTGGTGGAGGAAGGGGCCTTGATGTTGGCATATGGGTCCAGCAAAGATTGCGGTCCGGCGTTGGCGGACATGTTGGCTCCAAAGACCACGATAGCCACGGCTGGCAGCCATACTTTCGAAGCTTTCATCTCTTGCCTTCCCCTCCAAATTGAGAATCTGACCTGTTATAGCACAAGGCAATTCCCCACAGAGAGCCCTTGAGCAAGTTGTTAAGTACAGACAGTGCTGCCAAGTCCCTTTTCAACGGTTTCCGGAAGTGAATTCAAATGTTTATAATCTCTTGGCAGCTATCGAGTTCTTCCGGGACTCCATAGTGCTTTCCATCTCGTTCAGGAGTGTCACACAGGAAGTATGTCTGTCGCGATCCTCTCGGGCGTGTAGGATAATTTAGAGCAACATGTTGAAAGGGCTGCATCCAAATTATGAGAAGCGACAGCGAGCTAAAAAGCAAGATAGTGGAGCTTTTGAACTTTGAGGGCGAACAGCGCTCCCAGCAAATCAAAGCTCTCGATTCTGGAGACCTGACTGCACTGAAGATGAAGATGGTCGAACACCATTTCACCAGAGGTATGGTCTCAGCGCTTTATTGGGTGCTCGGGTACGAGTTCAAAGACATTGTCGAAAACTTTTCTCTCCCCCAGAAAAGCGGTGACCTGGCAGAGTAGTCAGCGCCTATGGCAGATGATTGACACAAAGAAGCCTCTTGACCGACACAGAAAGCAGTGTGCTTCCCGTAAGTGGCGTCTTGGGCGTATTTTAGGTACTCATTGGTCATAGCGGTTCGGGCAATCACTGTCTGGCAGCCGCTGAGCGAATGTTGGATAGCTGGCTTCAGGGAGCTCAACCGATATCGGTTGAGCTCCCAAATCAAATAACCCAGATGCCCAAAACGGCTCTCAAATCCTGCCAGAAACTTAAACCGATATCGGTTGAACTCCCAGAAGACACGATAATGCCTTCTGTCTGGACCCTTACATGGACAAAAGATAACCCCTGCCGTCGACAGCTAGCTCACAGGCGCTGGTCGGAGCAGGCAACTTGTCCATATATAATGGAAATAGTGTGCGTTCAGTCGTCAAAGAGGGGATCGCAATGTCAGACGTGGTCAATCAATGGTATTGGCTGGTTGCTTTGATGGTTGTCTGGCTTGTAGCTTGTGCGTCTATAGGCGCCAAAAAGATTTTCTGGGAATACGAGACTTTCAAGGAAGAGTAGATCCTGCCGCTTCTGCTGCGCTCCTTTCCATTCTTACTATTTCCACGGAGCAGGGAGCATGCGCTACAACCGCCTGAGAGACGCTTCCCAACAGCCATTTTTCCAGCCCTCTGCGACCGTGAGAGCCCATGACGATAAGATCTGCCGGCCATGCGACAGCTTTATCGAGAATCTTGTCCTTGATGTACCCTTCCGCCGCCTCGAATGTGACACATTCAGCACTCAGCCTGGATTTGAGCCGCTGAGCATTTTCTTCTACCAGTTTGCGCACTGACTCCACACGTTCCTTCTGCGCCTCAAGCGCTAGGGGTACGTAGCTGGTGTGCCAGCCAGCATATTCCGGATGAAATGGCTCGACCACGCTGAGGACATGGACCTTTGTATCGGAGGGCCACGGTCTTTTTATTACGGACTCGACCGCTGCCTGCGAACAGGGTGAATCATCGATAGCAAGCAAAATATTCATGCGCTTCACCGGCTGGGAAAACTACATCCAACTCCATCTCAGGCTCCCGTTTCGCTCTTAATCATAGCGCGCATAAAATTTTCCCAAAAGACTATTGTCCGGTCGTCAGGAGCTTTTCAGGACGAATATTTGTTGCTAGATTTAGAGTACATCCGTGGTAACGCCTATAGATATATATCAACTGATTTCTTCGGCGCACATCCACGGATGCTTTTGGTCTTGTCCTATTCATCGATGTAGTAAGAACATGGGAGTTGGCATTCCATAGTGGGGTTTTGCAGGGGGACTTTTCTTACTTTAAGGGGTTAATTCTGACAGCCGGGGCTAATTAAGAACCAGTGTGATTGTCGTTAGAAGCGAAGATGTGCGCAGGAAGGACTGTAGGACAGTTACATTCCTCTTGACCAATCCCCTGGGCTGAGTTAACATCGCAATATTGTTGTGTCCATTCGACCACTCGAGATTCATGCAAGCAAATTACTATTATTTTGGTTTTTTGGAGGTTCACCTGGCGTGAGCTAGATGCTCAACAGCTTCTCCAGGTGGACCGCGGCAAGAGACCGGCGGTCCTTTTTTTTGCTATTTAGTGGAGCTTCTTACAATCGTGAATCCCAACAAGAACTATTTTTACGGCTTTTACTTTTTCGCAAGGGGGAGTCCCGGGTGATGCGGTCACGCATTTTCTTCAGCCCGGACTCCCTGTTTCAGGGTCCGGGCTTTTTTCAGCCATTTTTTATTGAAGGAGCATGACAGTGTTGGAAGCAAAATTAGCCCTGAAGTCGAGCAGCAATCACAGGTCCGTCATTGCGCTTTCCGATAGCGTGATGGTCGGCGGCGACAATATCTTAATCATTGCAGGTCCTTGCTCTGTGGAAAGCGAGGAGCAAATGGATGAAGTAGCCAGCAAGCTGGCGCTAGCACCCGTACAGGTAATCCGCGGCGGCGCCTTCAAACCGCGAACATCGCCTTATTCTTTCCAGGGGCTCGGAGCCGAGGGACTAGAAATCCTTTCTTCCATTCGAAAGCGTCATGGGATGCCGGTGGTCACTGAAGTGATGTCAATCGAACAAATAGCTCAAGCGGCAAGGCATGCAGATATTCTGCAAGTGGGCAGTCGTAACATGCAGAATTTCGAGTTGCTGAAGGCCCTAGGCTCGGCCGAAAGGACGGTCATCCTCAAACGAGGGCTGGCTGCCACGATAGAAGAGTTCATTCTTGCCGCTGAATATATTTTAAGCCAGGGGAATTCTCGTGTCATCCTTTGCGAGCGCGGCATCCGCAGCTTCGACTCTTACACGCGCAATGTCCTGGATCTTGGCTGCATCGTTGCCCTGAAACAGCTCACACACCTGCCTGTGATTGCCGACCCGAGCCATGCGGCGGGCAAAAGAGAGTTGGTAGCCGATCTGTCCAGAGCTGCCATTGCCTGCGGTGCCGACGGCATCATGGTCGAATGTCATCCAAACCCGGAATTATCCGTCTCGGATGCCAGGCAGGCGCTCAGCCTGGAGGATATGAAGGCGCTGATAGAGAGTCTCCACCCGATAGCCCACGCCGTCGGGCGTACGATGAGCGACAGGCGACAATCAGGTCTTGCTCTTGTCGCCGGAGCCAAGGCGAAGCTGGCAGCCAAACAGCTGCCCTGCCGACCGGCAGCCAGGTCCAGTCGTCTCTGAGAAAAGAAATTCCCGCCAGCTGAGATAACCCTGAAGTTTGCCGAGGAGAAGCCATGCAAGAGAAAGAAATGATGGAGCCCCAATTGTCAGACGAAAGCCTGGAGCCCATTCGGCGCAAAATAGACCGGCTCGACCAGACGATTGCCCAGTTGCTGGCAGAAAGACTGTCGTTGTGCCGGCAAGTCGGAAAAATCAAGCACGAGCTTGGACTGTCCGTTGTCAATCATCAGCGTGAGAAAATGGTGCTCAGCCACATCAAACAGTTCTCTGGAGACGAGGAGCTTTCCCTGGCTGTGGCAAACGTCTATGAGATCATATTGTCCTGCAGTCGTCAGATTCAGACAGGACCGCGTTCGCCGGGCAAAATCCAGAAAGGCAAAGTAAGGCTCTATTTTCCAGTCGTGCTCATTATCGGGCTGGGGCTGATTGGCGGAGCCCTGGCCCGGCAGATAAGAAAGATGCTTCCCGGAACAAGAATTATTGCCGTCGACAGAGCCGACGTGCTGGAGGAAGCTCTGTCCGAAGGAGTAATTGACGGTGGTGCAGCTAACCCGGACCGACTCATCAAAGAAGCATCTCTTATCATTCTCAGCGCCGGCCCGGGGCAGAATCTGCTCACTCTCGGCGCAGTTGCTCCGCTTCTTACGCGCCGCCAGCTGGTCATCGATGTCGGCTCAGCCAAAACATCCATTTGCGATCTTGCCGAAAAACTGTTTTTCAAAGCCGATTTTGTCGGGGGGCATCCGATTTTCGGCAGCGAAAAGTCCGGCTATCAAAATTCCCGCCTCCTGGCTGTCGGCGGCAAGACATTTTGCTTGACCCCTACCGCCAGAACATCCGACCTTTCCTTGAAGCGCCTGAGGCGCTTTCTTGAGGCCTTGAAATTTAAAGTTGTGCAGGCGGATGCCTTTCATCACGATAAGTTTCTAGCCAGAACCAGCCACATCATCCAGTTTCTGTCTGTAGCTCTGGGAGCCGAACTGTCCGAAGGAATTGACGATCAGGCGCTGAGAGCCTTGCTTTCATTCTCCGGTGGAAGCCTGGAGCAAGTTAGCCGGCTGATGGACAGCCCTGCCGCTCTCTGGCAGGAAATAGCCGCCCAGAACAAGGATGAATTGCTCCTTGCCCTCAAAGATCTTTTGAGACGCCTGGAAAAACTTGGCATACTTATTCAAGAGGGGCAAAATGACGGGCTCGCCGAGCAGTTTGCCCTTGCCGCCAGGGTCCCGGCAGCCCTAAGGCAAATTTAGATTTTGAGCGAATTGAGCGCAGCCAAGCTTGAATCAAGTTCTTTGACTTAGACTCGAGGCAGCTCCCCTGGGACGGCTCTTGTACAAGCCACCTGCTCCGAGGACCGCCAGCAAGGCAACTAGCCGGGTACCGATGCGGGGTAAACAGCCCACCCCGGGGATTTGCAAGAGCAAAACACAGACAAGCACCCCCAGGGAAAGTTCAGCTACACGCCGAGCATCTTGGTGCGCATTGAGAAAGGGCCATTTGTCGAGACGCAAATAATAACTGGCAGATGAGCCGACAAGTGAAACTGCAACTCCATAGCCGCACAAGAGCCCCAGCTGAAAAACAGCCGAGACGAAGATTCCCAGCGACCAGCCAATCTGGCTCAGGAAAACAGCGCGCATAAAAATGACTGCCACAGCTGCCACAAGGACGCCTGTGCCCAGAGATTTCCAGAAGTTCTGCCGGCAGGCGCTTTCCCCTGCCGACAGCCAGCGCGGGAAGATAGACCAGGTAATGAGAGTGGACAGTAAGGAAAAGAGCAGCGCCGGGAGAAATGGTTCTGGCTTGTTAGCCCAGTAATACCACTGCATCATCGGACGAAAGCGACGGTCTTCCCAGCGCGCCTTATTGATCAATTCCTGAAAAACGGGTTTGTCTTTCAAGAATTCCAGAATTGGGGCAGGGGGCAGGTCTTCATTGTTTTCCAGAAAGGCATAGAAATAGACTGAATCTCTGTCGCCGATCCGCCCGCCCGCCTTTTCATCTGCCGCAGGCGTTTTCCCAACGCTCCCATCTCCGGATCCTGGAGATGGAGTCTGCCCGGGGCTGCCTGTCTCATTCTGTTCAGGGGACCTGGCAGGAAGACCTTGCTGTGCCGGCTGCTGGGACAAGCCATTCAGAGCCCCGGGGGCAAGCAAGGTCAAAGCTGCCAGAGCTGAAGCTGTCACAATTCCCTGCCATCTTGTTGCCGTCAACATCTTCATGATTTGCCTTTCTCAGACAGCCTGCTGTCCGGCTTGCACGCCGCTCAAAAGTCCTTTCAACAATACCATTGCTGCCAGCCCGATTCCCCAGGACAACATCCCTTCCAGGCTGTCGAACGGGAGCACGGTCAAAAGAGCGGCCGCGCCAATTATAGAAAGCGGTAGCACGAGCGGATACTGGGACATCCTCGGCATTTTACGCTCTGTTTCCACGGCTGCCAGTATTTGCTGGGTGAGAGCTTCAGGTACGTCGAATTGCGGTAGAGCCGCGCTCATATCAAGAAGGCTCTCCATTTCGAAAGCCCACTTGTGGCAGGCGACACAACTGTCAGCGTGCTTTTTCCCTTGTTCAGAGATGCCTGTATCTGGACCGGGCTCCTCACCCCGCCGTTTTTCGAAATCCAGCCGGAAGAGGGCGCATTCATCATTTTTAGAATCGTTCATATCATCCACCACCTTGTCGGACTATGTTCTCATCCTTTCTGCAAGTATTTTTTTCAACTTCTCCCGGATTCGGAAGAGTTGGGCTTTAATAGTGGTCTCAGGCTCATCGACGACGGAGGCAATCTCGGCGTAAGATAGGTCGTGCTGATAGCGAAGCAAAAAAACGTGCCTGTGCCTGGGGGGCAAAGTGAGCAAAGCTTCGCCGAGCATGGCGTGCGAAAGGCTCCACTCCACTTCGCTTTCCACATTCTGTCCGCTTGCCGGTTCGCATGCCGGATTGCCGTCGAGCAAAGACTCCAGCGAATCATGCTCTTTCGATTTGCTGTCCCGAATCAGGTTTAGCCCGGAATTAGTAGCGATTCTCAAGAGCCATGGTTTGAAAGCGCATTCGCTGCGAAAAGTGGAGAGGCTGCGAAAAGCTTTGAGAAAAGTTTCCTGCGTAACGTCGGCAGCGGCTTCGTGACTTCTCAACATCTGATAAACAACGTTATAAACGAGCTTCTGGTAGCGCCGCACCAGAACTTCATAGGATCTGGCATCCCCTGACAGGGTGAGGGCGATGAGCTGCCCGTCAGCCAGTTTCTCCTTATCTTGGCGAGTCAAGCCGCCGCTTGCCAACAGCTGTCCGAAGCCTCTCAGCACTACCTGAGTGAGTGTCTCACAGTTTGCCACATTAATTCCCATCGTGATTGACCCGAATAATTATTACTGCAGGAGTATGGCTCGCTCGTCGCTTGCTAAGCGCCAAGCGCTGAGCGACAGGGGACCTCAGAGCCACTGTCGCTCGGCAGCCTTTGCTCACTGCTCCAGGAGCATGCTTAACTTGCGAGGCTTGATGCCCCCGGTGATGAGTTCATAAATGCGGTTATGGATTTGCTGTTTTTGTTCGTGGGTGAGAATTTTGCGACCCTTGAGGGCTGTGCTAAGACGCTGATCCATGATCTTTTCTTTGAGGGCGCGCACTTCGTGCACTTTCTCCGTGATCTGGTCGTCTGTAGCTTCATCGCTGGCCATCAGCGCTGAGAGA
>JAHFBI010000054.1 GCA_023250095.1 Candidatus Melainabacteria bacterium | reverse complement strand
CCGAATTTGCTTGCACAATTCTTTAGACCGGAGCCCTCTGCCGGCCGAGTGTTTTCCGAACTCGTCTGGAATTTCCTCAACGGTGTGCCGGCAGGAGGCCGTAACGGATTGACCAGAAGAGGGGCACTAGTGAATTACTGGAGAGACCATAAGCTGTTTCCGGTATGCGTTGACAATCCCAAAAATGTCGACAGGCTGGCAGCTGGCTCTGATGTCTACGGCAAGAGAGTGGAATCCATCAAGCTCGTCGGGCAGCGTATTTCCATGCTTCACGACGCAAAGGCAGAAGTGGAATTGCTTGATGGTGAATTGCTCGACTTGCTGCAAGCCATCGATGTTGGCCCTGCGGAGTAACAATGAGTCCAGGTATCAGAGCCATATTCAAGGTGTTTATCAATCAGATTGCGGTAACGGCTATTGTTTTTGCGAACACGGCAATACCTTGCAGGTCAATTCCCCTCGATCAGGTGCCCGAAGGCGCCGTTGAGTGCGCGAGATTGCTGAAGATACAGGAGCCGGTGGAAAGACTGTTATCTTTGCGGCGGGCGGCAAATAGGTCTGCAGTCGGCTCCGAAGAGCTGCATCTTGCGACGCGGCTTACTGAGAGGCTACTTGCTGCCTGCTTGGAAGTGCGTCGGGCTGCCGATCTCCTCGATAGGGAACTTGCCAGCGAGTATGACGCGAGAGCTTCCATGATTCAGGATCGCGACCAGGCTATCGCGCTCAATAACCGGATCAACTTCACCCAATTTGGAGTGCTGGCTGGCGAGCTTGCAGATGGCTATTACGGTACCAGCAGACAGAAAAGTGCTCCTCTGGTGGCCAATATTCTGGAGATTGTGGCCGGATCAACCACGTTTGCCATGTCATGCCTGGCTTTGCTGCAAATTCGCGGATTGTCACGCCCAGTGCCGTCGAAGCCTAATTTCCTCGGGCAATTTCTTGGGCTTGATGTACCTGGTGACAAGAAATTCTCGCCTCTCATCTGGACATATTTGAATTCGGTTGCTCCAGGTTCCAGGGATGGATTGACAAGGCGGCAGGAGCAGATTGCTTACTGGAAGAGGGTCAAAGTCCTGACTTACAATCTGGATAATCCGGAGCATCTCCGTCAGCTAGCTGCCTGCCCGCTGTCGCGCCGGCGAAGGTCTGAATCCATAAAACTGATCAGCAATCGTATTTCCATGTTGCACGATCTCCAAGCCAGAGTCGAGTTGCTGGACGGCGAACTCCTGGAACTGATGGCAGTCGTTGACTGAATCACTTTTCCTTCAGGCTTCTGCTGATTTGCCAGGGCAAATATGATTGCCGGAGTGCGCGATTCGTGAGATATAATCTGTCTGGGCAAGCTCATGGATAAAATTCTCGCACGTGTGGAAAAGGTGGTCGCTGCGTATAACCCGCGGCGCGCAGGTGGTCGACTTAAAACTGCCAGGGTTCTCCAGGCAGCGCTTGGTGATTGCCGCAAACACATCAGGGAAAATCTTGAAAGCGATCGCGGTTGTGCTCAAAGGGTGTCCAGGACCCTTGATGAATTGTTGGCAGCCTTGCCTGAATTTCAGCATTTCTGTGGTGACAAGCAGGCAATGAACGCTCGCCACACGCGGCGCCAGGCCGAAGAGCACCTCGATGAGATTGAGGATCTGCTCAAACGCATCATCTCTGAAGAAGATTCGGCAAAAAGGGAAACTGTCGCCCAGTGGGTAAACACGCACCCCGTGTTTGGCGAACTCAGGAAATTGATTTCCGGGTCCCTGCCGAAGGAGACATATGTGCTCCTGTTTTGCCGGGTTTCAGGCGGAGATTTGCAGCTTCTGAGCCGTAGTGGCGAGGATGGTTTCGTCTATACACGTTTCCGTCTAAACGATTTTGCCAATGATCTCAAGCTGCACAAGATGTATCACGGCAAGGCGCCAGTTTCAGGGGCGGCTCTTATTGCTCACAAAGAGCTGGTGGCTGTGATTGGAGCCGTGCCACCACCTCAGGAAGACATGGATCAGCTCAAGATTCTGCTTTCTCTGTCTAGAGATGTTGCCGGCAGACCGGCTGCCGAATTCATTGAGTCAAGCGAGATCCTGAAAGTCCTTCATGAGCGGTCCTCAAGGCGGGCTCTGGGCAAAGACGCTCATGTTCTGCTTTTCCAGGACAGCGGTAACCCTGATAAACCGCAACCAGAAATCGTGACGAGGATTTGCCGGGACGGCAAGCCGGCCAGCCGATTCTTTGCACCTGATTTTGCCGTCAAGCACAACTTATTTGAGACTTTTCGGCAGAGGAGCCCTGTTGTCGGCGCGGCTATTATTTGCCAGGGGAAGCTGGCAGATGTTCTCGGGCGGGTGCCTCAGGCGGACGCCGGGGGCAGCCAGCTCGACGTACTTATCCAATGCTCCCGGGGTGTAATGGCCAGACCAGCCCTGGATTTTCTCCTCGACAACGAGATCCTCAAAGCTCTGCACGATATGTCTAATCAGGAACCCCTGGCAAGAGATGCGCAAGTGATTCTCTTCATACGGACGGAAGGAAGCAGTCTCTCAACGTTGAAATTCAAGACGTCCGATGGCACAGGCAGAAGCAGGACCGCTTTGAGCAATTTTCAGTCGGTAAGGGCCGTTCATGAGCAATTCTCACAGTTGCCGCCAGTTGTCGGAGCATCGGTCATTGGTGAGGGAAAGGCTCCCAAAAAACAAGTGCCCGCCCTCGATAGCGAAAAGGGTAAGCCCGGCGCCGGCCGGCAGCGGCAACCGGCACCGGCGGTGAAACCGGTTGTCATTGCTGCTTTTGGCAAAACTCCGCTTAAAGTCAATCTTCTGGCTACAGAAGAAACGTTTCGCAGGTTGGGTATCGAGCTTTGAACACAAGGTAATTCGAAGGCAGAGGGAGCAACCGGTACCTGATTGCTCCCCCTGACACATATGAATGTTAGTTGTCGAAGCCTCAAACTGGAGGCGGACCACGTTCCTCATCACTTGGAGCTTTCGAACGTGCATACCTCTGTGTCATCAGGTGACCTCCAGTTGATAATGTTTTGCCACCATTTACGTGGCGTGGATGACGGATATAGAACGGGAACCTAAATTGCAATACCGAGCCGCGCACACACGCGGACACTACATCTGGTTAGCGACCATCGCAGGTCCCCTTCACATAAGACCATAGATAACACCTGGCGAAAGTCGTTGTCAAGCATGGCTAAAGCGGCAATAGCTGTGGCATTGCGACGCTTGCCAGCAGGGGCGACCCATCCGGGCGTTTCTCTGGAAACAGCGTGCCAGCCTTCGTATCGCGGAAAGAATCGCCTCGGAGCACATTGGCGAACTTGAGAATTAATGAGTTTTCTCGATCTGCACGTTATTTCTTCGTTGCTGTAAATGTTCCGGCAATGGACGTCTCTGGCTGAGCACGCATACGCAAGACGATACTGCCAGGAATCTTGTTGCCGAGAGCCTTTTCGAATTTGAGCTTCATGCAGCAGATGCCTGCTCCGGCTGATGTACGAGTCGTTGAGGGGAACCTGTCGCTTTCACGAATGATGTTGAACATTTTTTTCTTTGGCCAGGAAAGTTTTTCGTTGCCGACTTCAAAGACCTGTCCTTCTACGTTCGCCGGCTCATCAAGCAGGTCGATATAAATTCCTTCCTTCGAGCCACTTTTACTGTGCCCGGAGAACTGGAGCCATGTGCCGCCGAACATCTGGTCCGGTCCGACGGTGCAGCTGTCAGGCACGAAGGCTGTTCCTTCGAGCTTGCCTCCCGCCGGAGTTTGAGGGTAGTCTATTCTTGAGGCTTCTTTGACCCAGATATCCCAGTCGTTGGGGTTGATGGACGGGCACTGACTCTTGTCCGAGTCCCAGCATTCGGCATCGATTTTCCACTGTCCTTCTTCGCGCTTGAGGAAGAACGTGCCGAATTTTTGCATAACAAGTTCTACAGAGGGATCTTTGCTTTGCTGGGCAGGTTGCATCGGCTGGTTGCCGACCGCTTGCATATCCACTTTTGCCGTTTCGCCATTTATTTTTTCGGATGATACTTTGACTGTTTTGGGTAATCCTGTTCTCAGATATGGAGTGAATGCAGCTTTCCTTGCCGGAGCGATGCCATTCAAGAGAGTGTGTTGTTTGCCTGAATAGTTCTTTGTTTCAAATTTGTCCAGCTCTTCTTGAGTCTTAGCGGCAGAAAGAGTTCTGAGATAGCCCTGCACGACAACTGTTGGGGCATCGTCTGCTTGTGCGGGCAAAGACAGAGTAAAGGACAATATCGGTATACATAGAAATAGATATGATCTGATCTTTGCAGTCGCTTTTGAGCTCATGAGCGCTCACTCCTTCTTTCTCACTGTAGGGCAGCCATGGGGTCAGGGCGCCAGGATTGCAGAGTACGCATATAATTGGCTCGCTCGAAAGCTGCAGGATCGGCTACGTTGAGCTGGCTCATGCTGCCTTGCATGAGTTTTACCGACTCGTATTCATGTTGCTCCATCCAGCTGGACATGTCCTTGAGGATTTCTTTGATGCGCCCGGCGCCTGAGCGCAAGAGCTCGGAGGCCATCATGGCGACTTTCGCTCCTGCCATCATCGACTTGAGGACATCGCTAAAGGTGTGCACACCGCTGGTGATGGCAAAGTCCGTTTTTATTCTTCCATATAATATTGCTACCCAGCGCAAAGGCAGCCTCAACTCTTCCGGGCGGCTCAATACCAGTCTGGGAACGACGTCCAGCAGCTCGAGATCGAAATCTGGCTGGTAGAAGCGATTGAAGAGAACAAGAGCGTCGGCTCCTGCCTCGACAAGCCTCCCGGACATGTGCGCTGTTGAGCTGAAATAGGGGCTCAGCTTAACAGCAACAGGAATGTTTACGTGTCTTTTTACCTCGCGCAACACTTGCAGATATCTTTCTTCGACTTCTGCGCCTGTGACAAGCGGATCTGTCGGGATGTAATATTCATTCAGCTCGAGAGCACTGGCTCCTGCTTCTTCCGCCAGCCTGGCCCAGTCGGTCCAGCAACCGGTAGAAACACCATTCAGGCTGGCGATAACGGGGATGTCCAGGGCTTCGCGCGCTTTCTGGATGAGCTCCAGATGTTTTTCCGGTCCGACCTGGAATTGAGATATGTCCGGGAAATAATTGAGAGACTCGCCGTAGCTTTCGCTACCCAGGCTCAGAAAATGGCTGAGAGCGCGACTTTCATGTGTGAGTTGCTCTTCGAACAGGCTGCTCATGACAATGGCTGCAGCCCCGGCTTCTTCCAACCGGCGCATCCCGTCCAGTGTTTCCGAAAGCGGTGACGCCGATGCCACAACGGGGTTCTTGAGATTCAATCCCAGGTATTGTGTCCGCAGGTTGACCATCGTCCCACTCCTTATTTGCCTTCAGCTCGGTCGGCTGCCAGCGCCTGAAAGGCGCGCCATCGATTTTTCACGTCACGCTTTGCGTCTGCAAGTAATTGTGCTGCGGCCGCCGGGTTGCTTTGCTTGAGCATGCGATAGCGTGTTTCGGTATAGTAGTAGTCCTCCAGGGCAATAGACGGTGCGCTGCTATCCAGATGGAAGGGGTTTTTGCCTGAGTCTTCCAGAGCCGCCGACTGTGTCGGATCGAAGCGGTAGAGGGTCCAGTGACCCGACTGCACGGCTAGCTTCTGTTGGTTCATGCCTTTGCTCATATCAATGCCGTGCGCGATGCAATGGCTGTAAGCGATGATCAAAGACGGGCCGTCATACGCTTCGGCTTCCAGAAAAGCTTTTATTGTTTGCGTGTCATTTGCGCCCATAGCTACTTGAGCGACATAAACATTGCCGTAGCTCATAGCCAGCCTGCCGAGATCTTTCTTGGCAGTGGCCTTGCCGCCGGCGGCAAATTTTGCTACCGCTCCGCGCGAAGTCGACTTGGACATCTGCCCGCCCGTATTGGAGTACACTTCTGTGTCCAGCACAAGGACATTGACATTTGCACCGCTGGCCAGGACATGGTCGAGACCGCCGTAGCCGATGTCGTAAGCCCAGCCGTCGCCGCCTACGATCCATACGCTGCGCTTCACCAGTACATCGGCAAGGCTGAGCAAGTCCCTGGCGCGCACATCATTAATGTCTTTAAGGCGGGTTTTGAGAAGCTCAACACGCTTGCGCTGCTCGTTGATGAGGGCATCGCTGTTCTGACTCGAGTCGAGAATAGCATCGGCCAGCTCGGCGCCAATCTTCTGGCGTAACTCAGTCACCATGCGCCTGGCATGTGAAACTTGTACGCTCAGTGCCAGGCGCATGCCCAGCCCGAACTCGGCATTGTCTTCGAAGAGGGAATTTGCCCATGCCGGACCGCGCCCGTCGGCATTTTTTGTCCAGGGAGTGGTCGGCAGGTTCCCGCCATAGATGCTGGAGCAGCCGGTGGCATTGGCTACCATGGTGCGATCTCCGAACAGCTGGCTGAGAAGCTTGACGTAAGGCGTTTCACCACAGCCGGCACAGGCGCCAGAAAATTCGAAGAGCGGCTGAAGCAGCTGGATGTTCTTGACATTGTTGAATTGCATTTCGTTGCCTCGCCGGGCATCGGGCAAGCTGAGGAAATATTCCCAGTTGACCTTCTCTTGCTCGCGTAGAGGCAATTGTGGCTCCATGTTAATGGCTTTGCGCCCAACTTGCGCTTTGTTCTTTGCCGGGCATACTTCTACACAGAGGGCGCAACCAGTGCAATCCTCGACAGCCACTTGCAAAAGAAAACGCTGGTCGGGAGCTTCGCGCCAGGACGCCTGTGCGGATTTGAAGCTTGCAGGAGCGTCACGCAAATCTGCTGGGCAAGCCAGCTTCGAGCGGATGACGGCGTGCGGGCAGACAAGCACGCATTTGCCACACTGGATGCAAATGGATGGATCCCAGACAGGCACTTCCTGGGCGATATTGCGCTTTTCCATCTGGGCGGTACCGGTCGGGAACGTGCCATCACATGGCAGCGCGCTTACCGGCAATAGATCCCCGCGTCCGGCAATCAATTCTTCGATTGTGGAAAGGCTGATGCTGTCGATGTCGGTGTGGGTGTGGGCGCAGGCGGCTGGTTCTGCCGGCTCATGACCTTTTGTGACCGACTGAGGAATCTTGACTTGATGGAGATGATCGAGAGCCGAGTCGACGGCTGCATAATTCTGCCGAACCACAGGTTCGCCAAATTTACCGTAGCTCTTCTTAATGGCTGCTTTGATCATGTCTATGGCTTCTTGACTGGGCAATACGCCGCAGAGGGCAAAGAAGGCTACCTGCATGATCGTATTGATGCGCCCGCCCATCTGGTGCTCTCTGGCAACCTCGTAAGCATCGAGTACATAGACCTTAAGGTTCTTGTCGATGATCTGCTTCTGGACGGATCGAGGCAGATGTTCGAAAGTCTCATCGGCCGAATATGGGCTGTTGATCAAGACGGTTGCGCCTTCGATGGCAACGTCCAGCACTGGCACGCGCTCAAAGAATCCAAACTGATGTACGGCTACGAAATTAGCCCGCCGGATAAGATAGGGGCTGCGGATTTCTCTTGGTCCGAAACGCAGGTGTGAGACAGTGGCTGAGCCCGACTTTTTCGAGTCATAAACGAAATAACCCTGGGCGTAGTTGTCGGTGCCTTCACCAATTATCTTGATGGAATTCTTGTTGGCGCCCACCGTGCCGTCGGAGCCCAGTCCCCAGAAAACGGCCCGCACCATATCATCTGGCTCGATGTCGAAGTCCGCATCATAGTCCAGGCTCAAATGGGTAATGTCGTCGACAATCCCCACGGAAAAGCGCTTGCGGGCGTCGGGACGTTTCATCTCGTCGAAGACGGCTCGTACCATGCCCGGAGTGAATTCTTTGGAGCCCAGCCCGTAACGTCCGCCAAGGACGCGCACATCCCGCCGGCTATCGAAAAGAGCAGTCGTCACATCCTGCAGAAGCGGCTCTCCGGTCGCGCCAGGCTCTTTCGTGCGATCCAGAACTGAAAGAGTCTTGACTGTCGCCGGCAGGCAGTTCAGGAAATGTTCTACTGAAAACGGGCGGTAAAGCCTGACTTTCAGCACTCCTACCTTTTCGCCTTGCTGTAAGAGCCAGTTGACGGTCTCGTGCACGGTTTCGCACCCGGAGCCCATGATGACTATGACGCGCTCGGCATCAGGCGCCCCTTCGAAGTCGAAGAGATGATACTGCCGCCCGGTGTGCTTGTTGAACCTATCCATGGCCGCTTGGACGATGGATGGAGTTTTTTCGTAATAAATATTGGCGCGTTCCCTGCCCTGGAAAAATACATCCGGGTTCTGCGTGGTGCCGCGAATCACGGGATTATCCGGCGAGAGGCTGCGCTGGCGGTGCTGGTGGATCAAGTTGTCGTCGATGAAAGCGGCGATGGTCTCATCGGGCAATTGCCTTATCTTGGAGACTTCATGAGATGTGCGGAAACCGTCAAATGTATGCATGAACGGGATACGCGATTCAAGCGTGCTTGCCTGGGCGATGAGGGCAAAGTCATGGCATTCCTGCACCGAGCTGGCGAAAAGGATTCCCCAGCCTGTCATTCGTGCCGCCATAACGTCGCCGTGATCGCAAAATATGGACAGCCCGTGTGTGGCGAGGGCTCTTGCGCTGACATGGAAGACGGCGCTTGTCAACTCCCCTGCGACCTTGAACATACCCGGAATCATGAGCAAGAGTCCCTGGCTGGCAGTGAAAGAAGTTGTCAGGGCTCCGGTTTGTAAAGCTCCATGGGCTGCGCCGGCGACGCCCCCTTCCGATTGCATCTCTTGAATAAGTGGTACCGAGCCCCAGATATTAGTCTTGCCGGCGGCAGACCAGGCATCAGCCAGCTCGGCCATGGGTGATGAAGGCGTGATTGGATAAATGGCCACCAGCTCGTTTGTTTTGTATGCGACCAACGCCGCAGCTTCATTGCCGTCAACAGTCACCTGTACTGCGGCCGGGCTTTTCACGCCCACGGCGCCGGACTTGTTGCTGTCGGATTGAGGAATTTTTGCCATGTTTCAATGCCTGATAAGAAGTTTGCCGCCGGACCCCGAATCGACAGGGGGCTTGGCAGCCCGGTGAATGTTGATCATCGCATTTTCGGGCAGGATTATGACATCGTGCGTTGGGCTGAATTTGATTCTAAATTCGGCAACTGACGCAGATGCCTGCGCTGCCGCCCAACTTACCGGACGGTTCCGGCCGCGGCTTGGCTATCGCCTTCTTTGCGAATTACTTTGTAGATTTTCCTCCTCGTCTCGTCGAGTTGTTCCACATCCTTCTGAATGTTCGTGCAAACGGTGGCAATGGAAGTGTTGTCGTAAGTCGGTCCTGCAGTCAGGGGTTGCAGGTTATTGAGTTGTGACGATAGGTCGTTGATCTGGGCAATCCAGTCTTTGATCATGGGTTCAAGCTTGGTCTGGATATCTGGTGCTAGATCGAGCTGCTTGTGCCCGGACACGAAGTCATCGGCGTTCTTTTTGAACATATTTATGACTGGTGTCATTTCATTCATGGAAAGATCCACCCTGTCCTTGCGGGGGGGTTGGGGTGGACCAGCAGGTTGCGTTCCAATTGGGATATTGATGACGATTCCCCTTCCGACCACTTCAGGCTCGGTGATCAATGTAACTGGCTGAATGGTCACCTCATCATAGAGATGTTTGGATGCCGTCATGACGTGTTTGAGATCAAGCCCGACATCGCGCAATTTTTCCAGAGTCAGCTGCACTTTTTGTATGCCACCTTGAAGCGGCTGACCCGCTTGTACTGTCGCCGACGGAGTGTTTGAGGTGGATGGGCCCTGCCCGGAATCTGGCGGTAACTGAGGGGGCGAGGCAAGAGTGCTTGCTGAGAAAGCGCCGGGCAACTGCAGCAAAGATGGTACAGCTATTGCCAGAAACGCTGAAATCATGCCGGAGAGCCGCCGGAGGTTGCCTATCCTGCCGCGCTGGACATTCGTTTCTTGTTGCATACTTTCCCCTTTGCGCAGATGTGTCTGCCTGCAATTCTACGTTTGCCGATGAGACCGGGCACAAAGTCTACACGATCTGCCTGTCTGAATTCTTTAGCGCCTGAACTCTGCCTTCTTTGAGGCAGGAGAGTCTTTTTCGTAAGATGATTAACCTGCCCGGCATCCGTTACCTTAGGGCTGTCTAATTCCGGATGTAAGGACCATCGTTAGAATGAGAGTGTTTTCTGGAGCTGTCTGGAGCGTCATGCCAAGTAGAGAAGTTTCTCATCCTGACCATTTCGATCGCAATGCCGCGATTCTCTGGGCGCGAGATTTGCTCAACCGGGATGACTGGTGGATTATCGCCTTTGCTACCAGCCGCCAGCCATCGGGCAGCATATCGGCGGCTTTGCTTTCCAGAGATGGAAAGCTCCATCTGGCGGAAGACCCGCTGGTCGATTGTGTCGATTTTTGCCAGAGGCTGTCAGTACTTGGGGCAGGGCGGCAGTTCGTTTGCTGGGACGCTGAGGTCGCCGAGCGCTGCCTCACGGCTATTGCTGCCGCTGCCGGGGAACTAAATCTTGCGATCGGTCCTTTTCTCTCTGTGCAAGAGCAGCATGCCCGTTTTGTCGGCGAAAAAGGGAATGCCTCCGGCGCGTCGGCGAACTTGCCAGCCGGGCTGCCTGCTGGTGCCGATGCGCAGGTATTTACCCGGGCGATTCTAGATGTCGTATTCCAGATGGCTGGAAGCAGTCAGGTCATTGATGCGGCAGCTACGACGGCGCCGGGCTGGTCGGCGGCCTTTTACAAGCCGAAGTCCACACCGGCTGACAAACTGAAAAACCTGTTCGGTCTGAAGTAATCCAGCGTAAGCGGCTTTCCAGGCGTCGAATGTAAACCGAGCCTTCTGCCCGGAGTGCTGCAAGCCATTTTCGTAACACATTCTAAAGTCGCCGGGAACTATTCTCCTCCGGCGCTCGACTCTTACCTGCGTATGCTCGCGACAATGTTTTGTCGTGAAAAATTCTGGAAAGGAGTCTTACATGCTGGTCTGCGCTGTGTTCTGTGAGCTGGCAATAACGCTTGGATGGTTCTGGCTGTTTTTTGTTCGCAAAGAAAAGTGTGCACAAACTATTAAGGCTGATGCCGGAGTATCAGGGGGTGAAATCGGTCTGGGGCAGAGGATGCAGCGTTCTTCTACCTATGCAGGTAGGCTTTGAGCCTGGTATCGTATATGAGGTTATGTGATTTTCAAAGATCCATGGCTGCATCTTGAGTGGATGCAGATTACCTGGAAAGGAGCGAGCTTTTCGCTATGATAGGTGTTTTTGTAATTGTCATTTTGGAGGTGCTTTTCCTCCGGGCTTTCGTCAGACTGTCTAATTTCAGCAAGTCCGACGACGCAGGGCTGTCGCCGCTTACAATTTCTCAGGTTCCGTGCTTCGCGCGGGTATCGACAGGCTTGTCCTGGGAGAGATTTCATGGCCAGATCCGGCGCCGCGCTAACCTGTCGAGAATCAAACCCGTGAGCTGTCGCTCGCGCGAGATGCAAGCAGCAGCCTGTCGCAGAAGAAATCCCGCCAGTACTTTTCGCCGCTGACTCTTTACGCGGATGTTTTTCTAGGGCGGGGAAGTGGGCATTATGCGGATATATGTCTGTTGCTTGCTCTTTGGCACAGCTGACAGAACCATGTCGTGGGTCATTTCTTCCTTGCGCAGATTGCGGCGGAATTTGGTCAGCCACTGGCTGCTTTGCAGATGCCCTTTAAGGCGCGTCAATCCTTTGATTTCATCGAGGGGTGCCTCGCGAGCCGGATACCAGGTATAGCGAGTATAGTTGTACTGGTTGGAGGAAAACTTTTCGTCATTTTTGACGATGACACCTTTTGTGGGCTGGTACCTGTCTTCCATGCGCGCCAGCTCGCCTTTTGCATATTCGGGGAGCTGTTGCTTGTTCTCCTTCAGATACTCCGCTTTTATCTCGGCGAGAAAAGTACTGAGCGGAATTGGCTTTGCGCCGGGCGGCAGATTGCCTGTACCCATTTGCCCGAAATTCTTCAATGGATCCTCAAGGACGCTTAACTCCGCCGGTGAGAGTTGTTTTGCCCATTCGAGTTTGGTTGTCTGAAATCCTGCATCCTTCTTTTGTATGCTCTCCAGCCAGCGGGTATGTGAGTCCAGTTCTTGCTGCTGCTCTCGACTCGCGCAACATCCCAGCATATAAGTCAGGTACATGCTGCGGTAGGAGGGCATCCATGACCACTCGTCTGGCAAGTCCATTTGCTCGGGAGCCTGGACGTAGAAGAGCGCGTCTGTACTGTTTTTTACTGACAGCTGGGTGATCTTCAGAGGATAGATGCATTGCTGGCAAGAAAAAGTAAAGCGTGTCGGTGTCACTTCGCCCAGATAAGTGCCATTGGCTGCTCTCTTCATTTGCTTGGGGTCGATTTTCATCACGGTGAAAAACCATTTCTTCGTGATGTAGAACTGCAGGGTGGCTTCGTCTCCAGCATAAGAATAGTGGTTGGTCTTGAGCCAGCTAAAGAGCCCAGCGGCGTCATCAGCCACTATTATCTTATAGTCGAGCGATCCGACCACGCCAGATTCCAGAACGCGCACTGATTTCTCTTTCTCGCATATGATGCCGAGGGAACTAGCTCGCCTGGCTGAATCGCATTTTTTCATGATTCGCACATCAGAGGGTGTGTAAATCGGCTCTGGAAGCGGCATGAGAATGGTGTAGATTGCCAGATCCTTGAAAAAATCCCGGGGCATTTCGTCGAGCTTTGGTCTTTGTGGTGTGGGGATGACCATGCCGAAATCCACAGCGTTGCCCTCAAATTTTGGCTGGACCGTGAAAGACTCTATCTTCTGCTCCGGGTTCCAGGTAATGAACGCCTTCTGTCCTGGCTGGTTGATGTCTTTATCTTTGGCGGCGAAATAGCAGCAGGCGGCGTCTGCCCCGGGGGGTATGAATGTCGCCTGGGTTGCCAGAACAAGCGATGCGGACATTGCTATCCGCGGCAAAAGCTTGTTGAGTTGCATGGCTTTCTCCTTTTATCTGATTGTGCCGATCGAGGCTGTGGCGGTTCCTGCAGGCAGGCTATGAGAGGGATGACTGGCATGCTCACAAGCAAAGCGCAGCAGCAAGCCTGGTGCTATCACTTGGCTTGCTGCCTGGTGATCTCAACTTGTTTGCGAAATTGTATCGCCATCTAAGCTTACTGTTAACGTTTGGAGGGGAAATTCATTGACCGGGCTCAGCTTTGCTTCTTGCCTCAATGCTCGCCGGCAGGCACACTCGAGCCGCCTGCGTTGTCCTGAACGCGCAGCACAAGGAGAGACGCTATCAAGAGCGATACCCCTCCCATCATGACTACATAAAGCGGATTGTTGTGAAAGACGTTTTTGACCAGCGGTTGAAATGTGATCGAGGCGATGATTTCCGGAATGACGATGAAGAAATTGAACACGCCCATATACACGCCGGTGCGATCGGCGGGCACCGCCCCGGCGAGTATGGCATAAGGCATTGCTAGCACCGAGGCCCAGG
Source organism: Candidatus Melainabacteria bacterium (assembly GCA_023250095.1). Taxonomy (GTDB): domain Bacteria; phylum Cyanobacteriota; class Vampirovibrionia; order Obscuribacterales; family Obscuribacteraceae; genus JAHFBI01. The sequence continues at coordinate 6,893 of JAHFBI010000054.1, read as the reverse complement.
CGATGCCCACTCCGATCATAGTCACCTGCAGCATTGCCGGGTCTCGAATGAAGTACACAGAGAGCAGGCTGAGCCCGCCCAGAAAAAGGGAGATGCCGTGGACGGTCTTGCGGCTCGTCAAATCCGCCAGCCGCGGCAGCAGAAAGGCCACCAGAAAACAGACAAGCGAATAAATGGCGAAGCACCAGCCTGCCCATTCGGTGCCTCTGTCGAACAGCTCGCAATTGGCTGAGGGTGCTCTGAAGACATGATAGGCTGTGGCCAGCCCGAAGAACATCCACATGCAGAACAGCCCGAGCCAAGTGAAGATTTGCACCAGCGCCAGTTGTTTCATAGTTTCCGGCATCTGCCGCACGGCTTCAGGAATTTCTCTTGTCACTTCTTTGAGTAGTCCACCGATGCCCGGGTTGGCAGCGCGCTTTCTCTTGAACCCTTCCATGTCGTCAGGCGGATATTCGCCAGTGGAAAACACGGTGCAGAGCACGCACAGCAAGAACATCGCTGCGCCGATTTTGAAAGAATATTGTACAGTCAGCGGCACGCCGTTGGCGGCAATGCCGGTCAAGCCGAGCTTGCGGAAGATGAGCGGCAGGGCGTTGGCTGCCGTTGCTCCAATGCCGATGAAAAAGCTCTGCATGATGAAACCGAGCGTGCGCTGTTCTCGGTTCAATTTGTCAGCGACAAAAGCGCGGAACGGTTCCATGCTCACGTTTATGCTGGCATCGAGAATCCACAATAGAGCAGCCGCGAACCAGAGATATGGCGAATCCGGCATGAACAAAAGAGCAATGCTCGCCAGGATCGCGCCTGTGAGAAAGTAAGGCCTGCGCCGCCCCAGCCGGTTCCATGTGCGATCGCTCATGGCGCCTATGATAGGCTGGACAATCAAGCCGGTGACTGGACCAGCTAGCCAGAGAATCGGGATGGCATCAGGATTGGCTCCCAGCTTCGTGTAAATGGCGCTCATGTTGGCCATCTGCAGTCCCCAGCCGAACTGTATGCCGAGGAAGCCGAAATTCATATTCCAGATTTGCCAGAAGCTCAGGCGAGGTTTCATTCAGCCAGCTAACTAATAGCGGTTGCAGTCCGGGCAATATTCGGAGACGAGCTGTTCCTGCACTCTCGATCTCTGCCAGCGCGTGGAGCCCGGCATCGGATGTATGAAGATGAATAGTTCATGGACGTCGCCGCCGCTGCAAGCCCATTGATCCAGCACGCCTTGATTGTTGGGCGGTGCATCATACGACAGGTTTTCGGCCTGTCCGAAGTAAAGAACAGTATGGCTCTTGGGCTTGTTCTTCGGGTCTTGTTTGTAAGTAATTGCGTAGACAGCCGGCTCACAAGGCGGCGCCCAGGCTGTTAAAGTCCCACCGGCGGTGAACTGGTAGCGTTCGCGCTTGCCCCAAGAAATTCTCATCTATCATTCCTTAAATTTGTCGACTCAATCCATCAATCATGACACATTTGAGCGATTTTAGCCATTTTAGCGATTGGCGGCTTCTTTGCTCTGGTGACAGGCAAGGGGCACCGGCTCAGGCGCTTGTGGCAGATTTTCCTTGCGCATGTCATGCAGAGTACTCTTCATGAGTTGATGCACGTGATCTCTCATGGCTGCGGGGCGACCTTTGAATGTTTCCGGCAAGACAGGAGGCAGCACTTTGATTCTCATCTTGGAAGCGAAGTTGAAAGTGCGGGAGTGTTTGGCAATGACTTCCTTTGTCCCTGTGATTACGACCGGCACTACTGGAACATCACATTCGAGCGACAGCCGGAAGGAGCCGTCGCGGAAATTTCCCAGCTCCCCGGAGTCGGAGCGAGTGCCTTCAGGAAACATCATGATCGACACTCCCTGCTGAAGCCAGTGTTTGCAGGTAGCCATCATCTCCTTGATGCTCTTTATGTCGCCGCGTTTGATGGCTATATATTCGTTCAGGCGCATATTCCAGCCGAAGAACGGAATGTTGAGCAGGGACTCTTTCGATACCCATTTATATTGCCGCCAGAGTCCGGAGATCACGAATATGTCAGCCAGCGATTGATGGTTGGCTACGATGACATAATTCTTGTCTCGCTCCAGGAACTCGGCTCCTTCGATGCGGCATTCCCAGAAAGGATTAAGGATGACGTGGTGCCAGCCCCACGCGGCTGTCATAAAGTGAAACAGCTTGCGTTGTGGGTCGAACAGCATCGCAAAGGGCGTCAGAAGCGTCATGACGACGAAAAGTACTGCCGCCGTTGAAAAACAATAGCAGCAGGCCAGCAAGGATAAGATGCGTACCATCAAGTGACGGGGAATCCATGAAAAAGCAGAGCGTGGTAATGGTAACACTTTCCAATAGGAAACAGGATGGTTACCTTCCAGTAACCATCCTGTTTGGCGGCCAATTGAATTTGTCGCGCTTTCCAGCGAAGATACCAGATTGCCACAAATCACGGAGATTACCCATGATCAGCCCATTTGCAGGAAAGCTGGCGCCACAGGACATGCTGATTAATGTACCGAAGCTAATCACTGCTTATTACAGTGAGACTCCCGATGTCGGGGTGCCTGAGGAAAGGGTGACTTTCGGAACATCCGGGCACAGAGGCTCGGCTTTCAAGAGAGCTTTCAACGAAGCACACATTCTGTCCGTCAGCCAGGCAATCTGTCTTTACCGGCAGGAAAATGGGATAAGCGGTCCGCTTTTCCTGGGCATCGACACGCATGCGCTTTCGGAGCCGGCCTTCGTCACTGCGCTGGAGGTTCTTGCAGCAAACGACGTGGATGTGATGATTGATGCCGCCGGCGGTTACACTCCGACTCCAGCCGTATCGCTTTCTATCTTGAATTACAACAAAGGACGACAGACGGGGCTTGCCGACGGGATTGTCATTACTCCTTCGCACAATCCGCCGCAAGACGGGGGCTTCAAGTACAATCCCCCCTCAGGCGGTCCGGCCGATACGAACATCACCGGCTGGATAGAGAAGAAAGCCAACGAATTTCTGGGCAATGATTTGCGCGGCATCAAGCGTGTCAGCTACCGCGCTGCACGCTCGTCCGAGCGGATACACAACTTCGATTTTACCGGGCTCTACGTAAGCGAGCTTTCGTCAGTCATAGATCTCGAGGCTATTGCCTCATCTGGTATCAAAGCCGGGGTGGACCCGCTCGGCGGAGCCGGCGTGGCTTACTGGCCGCGTCTGATTCAGGACTACAATTTGCCCATCGAGGTCGAAAGCACAAAGGTAGATCCGACATTTTCTTTCATGCATCTCGACTGGGACGGAAAGATAAGGATGGACTGCTCATCACCGTATGCGATGGCAGGGCTGGTGGCGCTCAAAGATCGCTTCGATGTCGCTTTCGCCAACGATACGGACCATGACCGGCATGGGATTGTTACTCCGACTTCCGGCTTGATGAATCCCAATCATTACCTTGCCGTGGCCATCGATTATCTGTTCAAACACCGCCATGGTTGGGCAAAAAGCGCCGCCGTCGGCAAGACCCTGGTCAGCAGCAGCATGATCGATCGCGTTGTTGCTCGTCTGGGCAGAAAGCTCTATGAGGTGCCGGTTGGATTCAAGTGGTTCTCAGGCGGACTGCTGGACGGCTCGGTCGGATTCGGTGGTGAGGAGAGCGCCGGGGCATCATTCTTGCGCAAGAACGGTACTGTCTGGACGACGGACAAAGACGGCATCATTCTGGCCTTGCTTGCCGCTGAGATTACCGCCGTCACAGGCAAGAATCCAGCACAGCACTATGAGGCGCTCACAGAAGAATTCGGGGCTCCTGCCTATGCCAGGATAGATGCTCCAGCTGATGCCGAGCAAAAGAACCGGCTTAAGAAGCTCTCAAGCGATCAAGTGACGGCATCCGAGTTTGCCGGAGAGAAAATTCTCCAGAAACTGACGGAGGCCCCCGGCAACAAAGCTCCTGTCGGCGGGCTGAAAGTGGTGACTGAAAACGGTTGGTTTGCCGCCAGACCGTCGGGCACCGAGGACGTCTACAAGATCTATGCTGAGAGTTTCAAGGGTGAAGAGCACCTGTCGCTTATCCAGAAGGAAGCTCAGAATCTGGTTGGCAGGGTTCTTGCCGGCTCCCCGCAAAGGGCGTAGCTAACTCGTCCCCATCTTCTGCTGTCGGTCTTTGAAATCTGGGGTGACTTAGCCCCAGCGTTGGTGTTTTGCCTCGCCGCCAGGGACAGCCACGGCACCGCCTCTACGCTTGTTTCTGCAGCTGGTACTAGGCGATTTCCAGGGGGTCTGCCAGAATGGTCTATAGAAGGAGGTGGTACGAATGTCCAAAGTACGAATACTTTTAGTGGAAGCAAGCCCGGACAGGCGCAGTGAAACCCTGGGCTGGCTCGACTCGCTGGGCTTCGATTGCGATGCCGTCGCCAGCGGTCCGGAAGCTATCAGCAGTGCCCGGGTCCGCGACTATGCCATGATCCTCTTGAATCTTACTACTCCGGAAGGACTGGCGGCCGTCCAGCGCATAAGAGCCGAAGGCAATGAAACGCCGGCGGCAGCCTTTACGCCGAATCCGGATGAGGAGGATAAATCTCGATGCCGGGCGGCAGGGGTGAATACTTTCTTGCCGAAGGCGCTGGACAGGTCCGAGCTTGCGCAATTGCTCGGACGATGGATACAGACAGAAACTGCCTGGTTGGATTGACTGTTGCTTTGAGAAAAATAGATAGGACGCTATTGTCCGTAGGGATACCACCACGATTTGGCCGCTACTGCAAATTCCCAGTGGACATGCTTGGTCTGGCGGAATTCGTCCAGCCCCTCTTGCCCCAGCTCACGCGCTCCGCCGCTCATTTTCATGCCGCCGAAAGGACCGGCATAATTGTCGGTGAGCGGATCGTTTATCCACACCGTTCCGGCTTTCACTTCTTCGAAGAACATCTTTACCTTCAGCGGGTCGCTGCTGAGGAGACAGGCTCCCAGTCCGTATTCGCTCTGGTTTGTCCAGTTGATGGCTTCTTCGAATGTCGAGTATTCCATAAGAGGGATTACCGGTCCGAAGGTCTCTTCACTCATGATGAGCATCGAGTGGTCAACACCGGCAAGCACGGTCGGCTCGAAGAAGTAGCCTTTTTTCAGCTGCTGAGGTCTTCGCCCGCCGGTAAGCACTTTTGCGCCTTTGCCGATGGCTTCCTGAACGTGCTCTTCGACTTTTCTCACAAATTGTTCGGCGATCATCGGACCGATGTCCGTGGTCGGCTCAATGCCTGCCCCGAGCCTGAGCGTACGAATATGTGCCACCAGAGCCTCGGTGAACTCGGCAGCTTTGCTTGCCGGCAGATAAACGCGCTCGGATGACGTGCACACCTGTCCAGCATTAGTCAGGGCTGCATAGGACAGAGCCCTGGCTGAAATCTGCGGGTCGGCATCCTCGGCGATGACAAAAGCATCCTTGCCGCCTAGCTCCAGGTGCAGCTTTTTCATCATCGGGGCCGCAAGTGAGGCGATACGCTGCCCGGTCGCCAGGCTGCCGGTGAATGCGATTACCGGCACATCTTTGTGTGTGACAAGCGGCTCTGCTACTTCCTTGCCAAAGCCGTTGACGACGTTTATCACGCCGGGCGCGAAATGGTCGAAGCAGTTCTGTGCCAGATACATGGTGGAAAGCGGCGTCAGTTCGCTGGGCTTGATGATGACGGTGTTGCCGGCAGCCAGTGCCGGAGCTACTTTCCAGGACATCAACAGCAGAGGATAGTTCCAGGGGATGATGCAGGCGGCGACTCCGTAAGGCTCCTTGATGACCAGATTCAATTGCGTGTATTCGCCTGACGGCAGCACGCGCCCGCGCTCGTGCCTTCCTAGCTCAGCGTAATAGTCGAAAGTGTTGACTAGCCATTCGAATTCCTCGTCGTTCTCTGGAATCGGCTTGCCCTGCTCCAGCGTCAGCAAGCGCACGATATGCTCTTTGTGCGCGCGCATCTTTGCTGCCGCCTCGTGCAGCAAAGATGCGCGCACATTGGCTGGCGTGCGTCGCCAGCCGTCAAAAGCCAGTTTGGCTGCCTGGACGGCCGCTTCGGCATCCCTCTGGGTTCCGCGCGGGACTGTGTCCAGAGCCTCTTCCGTAGCCGGGTCGAACACAGTGATCTTTTCGGTGCCACTACCTGCGGTGAACTTGCCGTCGATGTAATGAAGAGGCATCTCAATTCTTTTCCTTTGCCGTTGAGCCGGAAGACAACGAAGGCATGATTATACCGCTCATCCTTTGTTGCTGTTTTGGCAAAAGCAGGCACCGTAGCTGTTTTATCCGACCTTTGCGCAAAGACCCATACGCATGTTAGGGCAATGTGTCGCGCTGCTCATGATTCAATAGTCAAAGGGAATGAACAGGTGTTGGCTCCAAGAGGTTGGATAGATGGTGAGCGTATCAGGTGGACTGAAGGTGAGGCTGGCTCTTGCTTTTTTGCTGACAGTCCTGCCGAACTCTTCGCCCTCGGTAAATTGTGCCGAGGCAGGCGGGCTGGCAGGGGAAGGCAAGGGGGTTGCAGTGCCGAAAATAAATAAAATACAGAAAGCACAGGCGAAGAAGGAAAGGGGACGAAATCGCCCTGCCCCGGCAGCTCACGAGGACTGCAAAGCTATACCGGGCAAGGACGCAGGAGGCGGGGTTTGTGACGGCGCCAGACTGCCCGGGTGTCTGGCGCGGCTCATGACCGCCGAGAGTTTTGCCGATGGTGTTGCTGGCGAGAGCGGGTTGAGGGAAAATTTCAAGGACTATCGTCAGGCTGCCGAGCAGATCTCCGCCCTGGAGGTGGTGGATCTGGAGTTTTTGCAGAAGAAGGCGACCCCGGCCGGGCGGCTTTACGCCTCTGTGCTTTTGAAAGAGTCCGGGCGCGTGGGCGATGATCAGGCTTTTGGAAGGCTCCTCGGTGATGTGTCGA
>JAHFBI010000348.1 GCA_023250095.1 Candidatus Melainabacteria bacterium | reverse complement strand
AAATGCAGCCGACCTGCTCTTTGCCAAGGACAAGCTTCTCGGTCACTGTCGCTCCAGGCGCATCGAGGCTGTGCCATACGAGAACTTCGTCGGGATACGTGTCCTGCTCGAGGAGATGATGACGGTCCAGAAGCCGGTGGCGGCTCCGGTGGGACACTTTGCGGAAGTGCCGCTCTTAGCGCAAACATAAAATGGCAGCTCAGACGGGAGTCCTTCTATTGCATGGTCTGACGGGAATGCCGTCAGAAATGCGTCCTGTGGAAAAATATTTGGCGCGCCTTGGCTTTGAGACCGAGGCTGCTCTCTTGTCCGGGCATGGCGGCGGACACAAGGAGTTGATTGCTGCTAGCTGGCGCGACTGGCTCGCCAGCGCTTCTGAGGCTCTGCAGCGCTTGCTTGCAAAATGTGACCAGGTCGTCATATGCGGGCTATCGATGGGCTCTTCCATAGCCTCCATTCTAGCTGCAAGCGAAGACCGCGTGGCAGGAGTCATTCTCCTTTCGCCGACCCTGTCTTTTGATGGGTCCAATCTGGACAATCTCACACATCAAAGACCCTGGAAGTCGAAAATTCTTCGTGACATAGCGCATGTGGCCTGCATGTGCCTGCCTGCTCTCGGAGAGACTTTATACTGGACTGAAACACCTCCTTACGGGCTGAAAGATGTGCGTCTGCAAAGACAGATCACCAGGGCGATTGAGGCAGCCAGGCGCGGTGAAGACACTGAATTCGGGCTTTTCAGGACATATTTTGCTTCGTTGTGTCAGATGAATCTGCTCACTGATGAATTCCGCCGTACGGCGCGTAAAGTCAGTTGCCCGGCTATGATTGTCTCGAGTCTCGAGGATACTCTTGCCCAGCTATACAATGCTACTGATACTTATGAGTTATTAGGATCTCAGGACAAGTCGCTCTATATGCTCACAGGTTGCGATCATGTAGTGACGCTGGACTTGATGCGGCACTATGTTTGTCGCCTGGTCGGACAGTTCATGGAGCGCGTGACAGGCGTCAAAGACACCATTTCCAGGCAGGACATTAAAAGCGGTGTAACTCTGGAGTTGCACAACAATCCACATAGCTCCCCGTTGAACATTCACAATGAGTTCAGCCGCGATGCCAGCTGTCCTGCCGACTTGCTTCGTTTTAGCCAGACGTCGAATTTGTCGCCAAAGAGCTATCACAGCCTACTCGCTCGCCTGGATCAGGAGACTCTTTTCTCCCTGCCATTGTTTACAGCTGACTGTCGTCTCAGCGATGGTATGTCCGGGTTTCCTGGACGACTGGCAAGCTTGTGCGAGAAGCTCTTGCCAGGGCTTCTGCGCCCGAGCTTTCTCTGCTTGAGTATGCCCGAGGAAAAATGGGGCGAGCTGGAAGGGAGTTGCCATCTCGATTCCGCCTCGGTGAGTCTTGCCTGGCAGCTATGCTCCCTTGCGATTTCCACGCTTGCCGACTCTTTCCATACTGAGTCCACGGTCTTTGTCGATCTCGCCTCCGGTGACATCGAGCCTGGTGCCAGGCACTTCACCAGTGGCAGTCCTCTTGCGAGCTGGCTCCTGTATAGAGCAAACCAAGTGAAAGTCTCATTTGATCTCAACAGACTTGGCAGGGGATGCGCTTGTTGTGTAGCGGCTGAGGCCGTCGGAGCCTGCGATGAGGATGGTGAGATTTTAGAGTCTCTTTCTGTATCGAGCCAGTGGCACTAGGTCTTTTAAATCTTGTCGACATAGCAAGTGCCAGGGCTATGCTGTCAGGCAATTTGTCTTTGTTGCCTTGTGGATACAGGCAATTTCCAGTCCAATTTCAATGTGCGCTGTTTTGCCTGATCCTGAATTTTCTCTTTCTCGTCTGTCTAGTTGATGAGAGAAAATGTTTCTGGTCTTCAGGACAAAAGGACTGGTGTCCAGGCAATCTCTCAGCCGGTAAGCTCATCTTGTCTTGCCGGGCTGCCTTTCGATGCTCACTGTGCTTTGTAATTGCCCTCCTTCCTTTTGTGACCGAGGTAAATGGAGTCTGCGCGGACCTCTTTGAGCCGCCTCCTTTGCCTTGCAATTGTTACGGCAAGGATAAGGAATTGCGTTTGAAAGACAATTTACGTCTGGCTGAAAGTTCTGCAGGACCTGTGTCTGTGCAGGTTGCCGATGCCCTTCTCAAGCTCGGCGATCTCTTTTGGGGACGTCTGGACTACAAAAATGTCCGGCGCCTGCTCGATCGTGCCCTGTCGATAACAGAAAAGACAAATGGTAAGGGGAGCGCTCAGGCAGCAGACATTCATATCCGCTTGAGCAGGCTCTATCTGGCTCTCAATAAATCGGAAGAGGCGGAGCAGTCGGCGAAGGCGGCTTTGAAGATACTGACTACGAGCGCTGGCGATGACCTGCTGAGAGCCGGCGCTCTTGCCCAGCTTGGACGCATCGATGTAAAGAAAGGCAGATATGAAGCTGCCGAGCACAATTACAAGGAAGCTCTTTCGATTAGGGAGGCAACTCAGGGCAAAGAAAGCCTGGAGTATGCCCAACAACTCGAACAAATGTCGGTATTATTTATGGCAGCCGGGCGCCTGGAGAAGTCAGGCAAATTTCTTATGTCCGCTATTCCCATTCGAGAGAAGCTTCTCGGGAAAAAACACCCCAACGTAGAGTGGGATCTTGAGATGCTGGCACAGATCTACTGTCGACAGGGGCGTTATGAACAGGCCGTCCCTCTGTTGAAGCAAGTCATTTCAGACAGGCAGTCTACTCTCGGGACAGAGCACCCGCTGTTAATTGGACCGCTTTCCACATGTGCAGTTGCTCTGGGCAAACTGAGACATGAACGAGAAGCAGAACGGCTCCGCAGGAGGGCGGCAGCGATTGCTGCCAAACAAATGCAGCCGGCTCAAAAGAAAAGGACTCCCGGCAGCAAGCTCTGAGATTGGCTGAGTCAAGGCAGGAGTCGACCGATGCTGCCTTAAATCTGTTATCCAGCCAACAATCTTGCCCTCTTACTACGTAGTTTTGCCATGCCCGCGTATTTTTACGCGTTACATCTTCCCTTGTCCTCCATAAGATCCTTTCTGTGAGCAAAGATCTCGGCGGTGCTGACGATGAGCGAGTATACCAACCTGTTGGCTTCTTATAGGAATCCTGACGGAGGTAGACAGGTCCTTCTGGAAGCCGCGACCGAACTGCCCTCAGCGGCAAGGGAACTGGCAACGGAAGCCTGGGAGCATCCCTGGGAAACGGCCAGGCATGCCATCAAGACTGCCGGCACTGCCGCTGTTATGGGTGTCGCTCTCGGGGCGATTATTCCATCGAGGGGGCCGGCTGCGGCAATTACCGGATTCATTTTTGGCGCCCCAATCGTCATAAATGGCATCCGTCGCATCGGCAATGCTTATTCGGCAGGAGAGCGTGGTGACGCCGACATTCACGCTATTGGTCATGCACTGGCGCGCGACACTATTTCAGGGACCGTGGATCTTGGTTTGGGATTTGCCGGCGGCTTTGCCGGCAGTGAAGCTGGCGGCGCCATCGCGCGCAGCAATACACCGGTGGGAGATCTCTGTCAGCGCGTGCAGAGATTTGTTCTTCTAGGCGAGAACAAAGGCATGTCCGCGCTCAACAAGGCACCAAATCTCCTCAAAGAGGCTACACATGAGCCCCTCCAGGGTGCCCAGGTAGAAGGAATGGCAGGCAACGGACTCCCGCGCCAGGCCTGGTTTGCCGGCAAGGATTCGGCACTGGCAAATCGGCTTTCTCAGTTCGAGACTCCCACCCAGGAGTTTAACTTGCGCATGGGCAGCCTGCACGGTCATTCACGATATTCGGACGGCATGGGTCTGCCTAAGGACATTTATGCTAAAGCCAAAGCCGAGGGCATGGATTTCTATACCATCACTGACCACAACCATCTGGCAGCGCGTGGCGGCATCAAGCCTGGCGATCCCAGAGCCAATGATGAAGCAGGGACGCCAATAATTGCTGAGGCTCCTGTGGAATACAGCCAGACTTTTGCCGATGCCAAAGCTGCCACGGTCGATGGAAAATTTGTCGGGATGGTCGGCATCGAGATGGGTACGATCGGCAAGGTCGGAGGCGGTCATGGACATGGTATCGACTCCGATGGTGCACCTGCTGCTGTTGTCGAGCCAGGAGTGCACACCCAGTCTGCCGCCAGAGTGAGCGAATCACAGGTTCCGTCTGCTTTGAAGTCGCCAGCTCCAACCAGCTTGCATGAAGCACAAGTGACGCCGGGTCCTGCAAGCGGCGCAAAGAATAACGGTGGGGCTCCTGTCGAGAGAGCCATTCAGACAGCAGCACTGACGCCAAAAGAGCAGGCTATTGCAGCTGCCGAAGCCAGAGATGCCGGACATTACGGCGGGGTCAATCATTCCAATATCTTCGAGACCAGTGAATTTTTCCGGGCAACACGTCAGCCAAGGCCTGAAACATTGTCAGATGTTCTGATGAAGCCATTCAGGCGCCTGCTGGGAGTTTCTGCTCCTCAGGAAGTCGTCCAGACCCCGAAAGTAATTGACTATAACGATGGCGACTATGCTGCCATGGTCACGCATCTGGACCAGATCAAAGACACTTCCGGCGGGCGCCCGATTATCCAGCTCAACCACCCGCGTTATCTGGCCGATGAAGATCCCAACCTGCCTGCGGCCTTGCGCGGGCGAGATTATGGTGTCAAGTCCTTCAAGAATGTAGCTGAGTGGCGCGAAAAATTCGGCAAATATGCCAGTCTCATTGAAGTGATCACAGGCGAAGCCTTAAACCCGAATCCTGTCGAACACATGGGCGAGCACGATATTGCCCCGGTCAATCTGGCCGGCTATATCGACAAGGGTTTGCATGTCAGCCCCACTTATGGGCGAGACGATCATTTTGCCATGCCGGGCGGGCGCCCTGCCGGTACCGGTATCCTGGCTGCCAGGCTGGACAAAGCCAGCTTGCTTGACGGTATGCGCGAGCGACGCACAATGGCCACGACGAACACCAAGCTCCTTCAGGGTTACATGACTGTCAATGATGCTCACCCGATGGGCAGCATACTCGATCAAGCGGCAATCAACGATCT
>JAHFBI010000347.1 GCA_023250095.1 Candidatus Melainabacteria bacterium | reverse complement strand
AAAAACTCCACAAAAGACAGGCCCCTGGAGGAACTGATGGGAGCTCTCGACAGTCACAGCGAGCAAATCCAGCAAGCTCAGGAGTGGGTGTCCTCAGTGTGCCACAAACTTTCTTCCATACCTGCCGAATACCTGGCCGGTTGGGCAGACCATAACGCCTCACAGGCAGCCAAAGGCGAGCCAGCTTATGTGGAGTTGCTCAAATTCCAGAAAGCTCACTAATCGCAAGAGCTCAACCGTCCGCTCTTCAAGCAAATCCGGCTGGCAGCCACATAAATGGCTATTCTTCAATTTTCAGCATATCCAGGTTCTCCAGCATTTCTTTCTGGCTGGTTACAGCTGTGCCAGGCTTCTTAACGACTATACCTGCTGCCAGATTGCCCAGGGCCATGGCTTCCACGAAGCTGGCACCCGTGACCAGCGCCAGAGCCATGGTTGCCACGACAGTGTCGCCAGCGCCGGTGACATCGAAAACTTCGCTCTTGTTGAAAGCCGGCAGCTCGATCATGGCTTCATCCTTCTGGAATAGAACCATGCCCTCGGACCCGCGCGTGATAAGAATGGACTGAGCTCCGGTGAGCATCATCAAATCCTGACCGGCACGCTTGAGGTCTTCCTTGCTCTTGATCTCATAACCGACAGCATTTTCGGTATCTGGCTGGTTGGGCGTGAGCAAAGTGACATCCTGGAAGCGCGGAAAATCATCCTGCGCATCGACTATCAAGAGCAGGTTGTGCTCGGCGGCAACCTTGCGGCAGCCCCGGATGACTTCATCAGTCATAACACCGCTTCTATAATCGGAAAGAATAATCGCCCGGAAATCAGGGGCCACCTCCTTGAGCCGGTCGACAATCATGGCGCCGGTGAGCCTGGAGACGGGCTCATGGCAAATGCGATCCAGGCGCAACAACTGTTGCTTGAAAGAATGCGACTTGGAGAGGATGCGCGTCTTGACGGTAGTCGGGCGCTCCGGATCGCAGACCAGTCCATGTCCGATGCCGGATTTGTCGAAAAGCTGGGCCAGCTTGCGGGCATATTCATCTTCCCCGCAAACGCCAATGGCGCAGCATACTCCACCGATTGCCGCAATATTGGCTGCCGTATTGGCCGCCCCGCCGCAAATGAGTTCTGTGTCCACATGCTCGAGGATCAAAACGGGCGCCTCGCGCGAAATGCGCTCCGGTCGTCCCTCAAGAAGTTCGTCAATAAGCAGGTCGCCGACGACAATTACCCTGCCGCCGGTCAGGCTCAAAATGCGCTTGCGCAAGTTCCTTTTCGTGAGAGGTTGCGCCGGAGCGGCAAAAGGAGTAACTCCAATATCGGCTGGGTGCATTCGTTCGAGTTCCTTAAAAAGCTGCTTTCCTGGATAGTTGTCCGGGTCAATGCCCAGAGAGAGTTCCACAGCCAATTTCGCTTCCTCAAGATATCTGAGGTGCTGATAGAGGCGTCCGAGGTGCAGAGCGCTGGCGAGCGCCTCAGCGGCAGTGGTGGCCCCAAGAAGGGACTCCCTTGTGGCATCCAATTCCTTGCTCTCGGCAGGCGATAGCTTATCGTTTTCGCTCAAATTGGTGCTGTGAAGAAAATCATTTATGAGCGGTTTAAATTCAGACACCGGCTTTTCAAACTCCGGGTGGATAAAATCGGACTTCCTGAGCTGGAAAGGAGCACCACCGCCCAGGGGGAAAGTGGTGAAAGAACCGGTTGCCCGCGAAGATATGTCGATGTCAAGCCGGGCAAGAGACTTCTCGGCGCTGAAATCTATGGAAGACCTCGAAGGGGCAAATTCGCTGGATTTGCCGCTTGTCAGGTCGGTAAATGACAATGCTGGCTCATCCTTCGCCTTGTCATCGACACGCTTCTTGTCAGCTTGATCATCTTTCTGTTCAGCCGCGTCCTTAAATGGGTCGCTCATCTTGACGAGTCCCTCACAAAAAAACCTGTTCTTGCCAGACGAGCCTGTCCTCTTGCTCTCTCACCCGAACACTTCTATTCTATCTGCACTACCATTAATAGTGGCTTATGTTAGAATCAGGGCGACCAGGGTCAAGGTGGACTTTACTAGCGCAAGAGCCCTCAGGCAACACAGCATCCAGCTAGATAGGAGCGGTAAATGGCGCAACTAGGATTCAAATCAACGCTGACGGCAGCTTTAATCTTAAGCGGTCTGCTCGGCTTCATAACACCGCCGTCGATGGCGCAGACGCCTGCTGCAGATTCGCCATCGGAGACATCGCTGCGGCCACCGCTTAAAACCCCTGCGGTAGCTTCGCCTGAGCGCATCAAAAAAGACAAATGGATTGCTTACCGATTGGCAAACTATGTCTGGCTGGACAGGGCAGCACAGGCAGACCCCAGAATTCTGGCCGCCATTTGCGAACATCCAGGACCAGCCAAAAAGCTTGCCCAACACCGACATCTGGATCGGCTGGCCGATGCTGACCATTATTTGTGCCGCCGGCTGACACGCTGGCACGATGCCACACAGAAACTGATCCGCAACAAATACTGCGATCACGTCATAGCTCTCGATCCTGAGGGGATTTATTTCGCCATAGAGCGCGACCCGGCTGTAGCCAGGCTTCTGGCGCGCGACCCCATGTTCAACCAGATGGTCGACCTGAACCCGGACCTGGGGCGGGTCATTGCTCAGCACATGAAATAATCCCGGCAGGCGGACTCTCGAGCTTTTGCCTGCCGAAAGTCTTCGGCAGGAGCATTTCGGCGGGAGCAGACAAGCAGATGTTCTTTTCAGGGCATAAAATGTAGTGTATTAAGGATATCTGCCTGCCACCAAATGTTTCATCACAGATTAATCGAGCTCGAGTCGGAACTGGTCGCCAAGGAGCTGGCTCAGAAGGGACTGTCGCAACTTCCTGTCGGCTGTGTCGAACTTATGCAATATCTGGAGCAAGAAATCGGTCCGCGCCTCGGCGATAAAGTACCACGCGACTGGAAAGGCTGGCTCACTTACCAGCGCAACAAGAGCTCCCTTGTCATTTGCCGCGGACGCTCCTGCTCCGAAGGGATGCTCGGCAGCTGCAAAGCCGGGCTGGATGTTCCCTACGGTCCTGATACCATTGGCGAGTACCGGCGCGGCTTCGATGTCTCGCCCCCCCAGGACCTCGACCACCTCCTCTTAAATTTCGGCGGTGACGACGAGCCGCGAGTCTTTCTCTGGTATGGAGAAAACATAGCTCCCTACAAGCTTGTCTTCCAGGCCAACCTCGCCGACGATCCGCACACTGAGCTGAGCGAAGCAGTAGTCGAAGCCTGCACCTGGATACTGAAGCGCCCGCGACACATGACGCTTTCGCAATATCTACAAGAGCTGGATAAGCACAGCTGAGCATTAAATGCGGTGCTATGTCTCTTTATAGCCCAGACTCTTGGCGCGCTCGAGATCCTTTTGCGCCAGCTTCTTCTTTCCAAGCTTCTCGTAAGCCATGGCGCGGTTAGCATAAGCCATGGCATTCTTGGGATTCAATAAAATGGCCTGGCTGAAGTCATCGACAGCTCTTTGATACTTGCCTGAGAAAAATTGACAGAGCCCGCGGATCATCACACCCAGCTCGCTCTTTGGATTCAATTTCAGACTTTTATCAGCGTCGGCTATGCCTTTGGCATATTGCTTGTCCTTCAGATAGCACCATGCCCGATTGCGGTAAGCTTCCTCGTTTTTTGAATCGAGAGCAATGATCCTGCCGCAGTCGCCAGCAGCACTTTTAAAGTCGCCAAGGATGACGTATGTGTTGCCGCGCTCGCGTAAGAATGCGACATCCTTGCCTCTGAGCTTGATTGCTTTATCAAAAGCGTGTATGGCTTCTGCCTTTCTGTTCTGCTGGCAAAGAGCCTGTCCCTCCCGGAAAGCGTCATCGGCAGGATCAGCCAGCGCACAAGGGTTGAGTCCCACAGACACAATACCTGCGAAAAAAAAACGAGGCAACATTTCAGTCATAGGATTACGTTGTTTCATCTAGCGCAAAGCAGCCTCATCTTTTTGTTGCGTAACAATTGCCGATGCCTCGACAGCTGTCTCAGTCTTTGCCTTGGAGAGCTTGATTTTCTGCCCCGGCTCCTCTTCGCCCATAGCCTTCTTGGCCCAGGAGAGCAGCTCGACGGGGATAGGAAAAATCAGTGTCGTGTTTTTCTCGGCTGACACTTCGACCATCGACTGCAACTGCCTGAGCTGCATGGCGCCAGGTTCGTTGGCGATGACTGCTGCTGCCAGCGCCAGTTTTTCGGCTGCCTGATGCTCGCCCTCGGCAGCAACCACTTTAGCGCGGCGCTCGCGCTCGGCTTCAGCCTGTCTGGCCATCGCCCTCTGCATACTTTCCGGAATCTCCACATCCTTGATCTCGACAGCATTTACTTTAATTCCCCAGCCTTCCGTCTGGCGATCGATCATGGCTTGCAGCTTGGCGTTGATCATGTCCCTTTCCGAAAGGAGCTCATCAAGCTCATGCTGACCCATGACACTGCGCAGGGTTGTCTGCGCCGTCTGGCTGGTGGCATTGTAGGGATCTTCAATTTTAGTGACGACCTTGTAAGGATCTACTACTTGAAAGAAGCAGACCGCCGCTGTTCTCGCCGAGACATTATCTTTAGTGATGATCTCTTGCATCGGGATGGACATGGTCACCATTCTCAAATCCACCTTCTTGAAGCGTTCGAAAATGGGCCAGATGAAGGTCGGTCCGGGGCCCCTCACACCCACCACACGACCGAAGCGAAAAACGACCAGGCGGTCGTATTCGTTAACGAACTTGATACTGGAAAGAAAGATAGTGAGAAGGAGGACGCCCACACCAATAAGCTCAAACATTTTCTTTCTCCCGGCTGACTTTATGGTAGCTCTCTTGCCTAGTGTAATACCCACCGTGTTAACCCGGGAATCACTCCCTTGTAAAAAGCTGGCAAACTGAAGCCTGTGACAACTACCTGCCAGAGACGAGAAGCTGCGCCGATTCAACGCCGTCAGGGTTCTTCAAGCTTGCCTTCGTCCGGCTCCGCAGGCTCTTTCATCAGGCGAGCAACGAAAAAGCCCGAGACATTGTGCCTGGTGGGC
>JAHFBI010000346.1 GCA_023250095.1 Candidatus Melainabacteria bacterium | reverse complement strand
GTGTTCCCAGGGCTCACTAGCGGTTGTTCTTAGGGAGTTCAACCGATATCGGTTGAACTCCCTAAGAACAAGGTTCGCCCACAAAAATATAATCCACGACTGAACAGACGTCGCACGGTCTATGCCTGTCGCCGACCATCACCGTCTCATCTGATTTAGATAGTTCGGATAGATACCTTAACTGAATGACATTGGAACACTTGCAGCCCGTCGACGTCATTCAGCTCATTGACCTGAGCTGAACCCATTCCACATTTCCCTTGCATTACGGACGCTATCGTATCAGGTGACTTTACATGCCCGCGCCAGTTTTCTTTTCCAGAGTTGATCTTTGCTTGATACTGACCGCATGTCTCCTAGTGCCAGCACCTTGCCTCGCGGCTTTGAGAGGCCCTGAGAACAGACGGCTTGCTCAGTATGAGCAGGAGGTCTTCGGGAAACCTCACTTGCAATATTCTGACCAATCCCGATTGAAGGAACTTGAGATTGTTTTGTTCGGCAAAGTCAGCGCCGGGCTGGACAACAAAAGACTAGACGCTATCGCACGGGTTCTGGACAATTCCAAGGCAAGTGTTTGGATGCCGCCGTTGGCTCCGACCCTGGATCGCTCGGTTTTTGCTCCGCCCCCCATGACAGGGTCTGGAAGTCCGAGCACTTCGCCAGGCTTTGCTGCTTCAGCCCCACCTTCTCCCAATCCCTTCGAAACCAATGTACGCAGTGCTCAGTCGGCCCCCGCAGCAGGTTCTACCTCCGGACGGTTTTCTGTGCCAGATAATTCAAAGGCAACTCCAGAAACCACTGAACTCCTACGTCAAGCCTTGCAAAAATATTCCCAAGGCAATACAACGGACGCGGAAAAGATCTTCCGGCAGGTGCTGGTACTCGATCCGCACAATGTTGACGCCGATTTCAACCTGGGAGCGATTGCAGAAGCGCGGGGCGATCTGGGCGCAGCAAGCAACCATTACCGGATTGCTCTAGCTGAGAGCCCAGAGGATAACGATATCCGAGATGCACTCGCCTCCGTCAGCCAGAGGATAGAACAGCAGAAAAGTGCTGAAATTGCCCAAGCTGCGGTCGCACGTAAGTTACAACTAAGGAAATTGGCTGATGATGCTTCTGTTGACTACAAAGCTGGAAGATATGACCTTTCCATCAGGAATCTTGAAAGCATTGCCCGGGAAGAGCCGGACGATCCAAACGTGCAGTACGGACTGGGACAGTCCTGGCGCGGAAAGGGCGACAAGGTGCTGGCCAAACAATACTTGAGCAAAGCTGTGGCGCTAGCCCCTACCAATTGGCTGTACCAAGATACACTTGCCGATCTTGAGCGAGATGCCGAGCGAGAACAAATGTCCCAGGCTGCTGGCAATAGTCCTGACCAATCATTGGGCAACGGAAGCGCAGGCAATTCTACCGATAATGGCTCTGGAAATACTCAGTCGCCGGAGCCAGGTCAGATTACTCCTTTTGCCAATTCAAGAGAAGCACAACCGCTATACGGGCGTGCCGATGATGTTCGACACCTCAGACGCGGAGCGCTTCCAGCGCTTGGATTCGGAGCTAGTGGCGGTATAGGAGCTTCATCTCCGGGAAGGACACGGCTGGTTCACGTCGTCGAGGCCAGTCTTTCAGGAGCAGTTGTCGGTGCTCTCGCAAGCCGACATGCATCGGGAGGTTGGGGACGCGGTGCCACGCGTGGCGCAATTTACGGCGGGCTCTTTGGGCTTATGACCGGCGGGTTCTAAAGTCCAAGCCGCCTGTCCTCGCGAGCAGAATCAGCAGAACCAGGTGAGAAGGAAGAAGCTACAGCACAAAGGTTTGACTGTATAAGAGGTTATGAAAGACAAAGGTGGTAAGAGCAGTGATTTCAGGAAAATGTATGAATGGATTGTTTTCTCTTGCACTGGCGACAGTAACATTGAGCACAATCGCTCCTTTGCCTGCAGATGCACAAACTCTGCAAGGACATTTGATCGACGAGAACCTGCGCCTTATGCCTGCATACAAAGGAAACACCGCCTTGCGCCCTGGAGGACAGTCGCTACGAATTTTGCGAGCTCCTGGCTCTTCCAGCTCCGGACTCGTCGACGCGAGCGCCTTTGCTCCCCCCCTTTCCGGCAGAGCGTCCGGGGATAATTTGCACGGAGGCATCGCCGAACCCGGTAATTTTGCCAGACCGCCTCGGAATTTCGATATCGGTGCAGAGCGGGGGTCTCGCGAAATGGTCCTGGCCTGGGAACGCTGGCACAAGCAGATATCAGAAGCCATTTATACACGCTGGCAGCGCGCCGCACGCGATCCAGGGCGAGCCACCATAAAAATCACTGTCACAAGAGATCGCCAGCTGATGGCGTCGATCCTGGATTCTTCAGGAGGAGCTGCTTTCGATGAGTGCATCCTCGGGGTAATTGCCAGTCTCAACGATAATCCCGGACTGTCGTTTCCCGCCGGTTCACAGCGCAAGAAAGTAAGCTTTGATGCAGACTACATAGCCTCCTCTGATGTGAAGCCAGGTTATAGCTGGGTGAAAATCGACTACGAGCGCGTGCGGCAAGATAACTGAGAAGGCAAGTTAGCCCTTCGCTCAACTGAAATTTCTCAGGTAGCTCATTAGTTGCGCGCCGGTCCAATCCGGGCTTTGTGCCAGTTCTGCTTGCAGCTTGCTGACAAGTGCCCGAGCTGAGGCGAGCAGAACTGGACGCGGGGGGAATTTCGGCACGAGCACCGCATCGGAAGCCTTTGCCGTTCCAGGCTCGAGTACACCTGCCCTGAGAGCAGTGCAAGATAGAAGGATCGTGCCGGAGCCATCCGGCAGAGGCAGGCAGATGTTTCGGGGACTGCCCTGATAGCGGAGACACTGTTCTTCGTTGAACTTTCTGACAAAGTAAGCAAAAAGATCCATGTTCACGCAAGAAGAAAGCCAGTTTACTGTCGAGGGCTTCAATCCCAAGTAGTCATGGATCACGCTTTCATCTTGCTCGTCCGTACTCGGCAGAATAATGAGATCTTGCGCAAGATCGTTCAGGTGATGTGCAAGAACAGCAAGAGCAAATTCCTTTCTCTCAGAAAGTGGCACCACCGGCGGCTTGCGCTCACTGGACAGGCGACGGCAAAGGACTTCCAGCTCGGTTGGCTCCTGGCAGGGGAGCTTCAAGCAGACTGCTGCTGCCTGCAAAACCAGCCTATCTATTTCAAGCTCGCATAGAGCAAGGGAAGCTGTATCTCTTTCCAGACTGTCCAGGCTCTGGCGCCAGAGGCGGTCCGGATCGCCGCCGCCCAAGATTTGCCTCACCTCCTCAGGCATGGTGCCGCCCCAGTCGTTATCAGCAAAGCGACATAAACGACGCGTCAATTGAAGACAGCGCCGGCCCAGCCTGGAAAGCTCTTCCTGCTCTTGCTTCGTGAATCTCAACAGAGGGAGTCTTTTCAAATCCCCCACCTGGAAGTTAATGGTCGGATTCAGCAGACCAGCAGCTGCAGCCGAAAAACTGGAATTGAGATATGCCAGGAGAAAGTCCAGTTGCCCCTCCTTCGAGAAAACGGCCGAGCCCGCCACATCGAAGATGCATCCAGGCGGCAGGTACCGCACTGAAAGTTGTTTCGCACTGACGAAAGAAAAGCTCAATCCTTCTCTGAAATAAAACTGCTCGTTTTTGACGACCCATTCCGTCTTGCCGTTCAGATAAGGGTAAGCCTGGTTGACGGCTTCTTTGATAGCGCGCCCCCCGTCTTCGAAATTGACGACGTTCTCAATTGGAGCCCACCAGCGCCTGCTGCCTGCACCTTTCACATAGGGAAACCAGCGACTGCCAATGGCTGCGGGATCGACCTCCCAGAAGAGCCGCACGAAGCGCCGGTTGTCAGTCGTGGCCAGACCCTGCCGTACCTCGGCCTGGTCGGAAAGACAAAAAGACTGACGACTTATGCTCAGAAATGCCGGCGGACAACGATAGTTGAAAGCGTGCTTGCGCATGCCAGCAAAACTGGATTGCTGCCTCAGATAAACTCCAGCGCTACTCTTTGCCTCGGGCGGTTGCCTTCCTTGCCGGGCAGCAATGAGGCAGTTGAGTTGTCGCTCTTTGTCTCTGACTGCGGTAAGGTCGAAAAAAATTGCCTCCTGCCCGGCTGCAGCCGGACAACCTTTTTCCACAACAATCAAAGCACTGTTGACCTTCTCGCCACTGAGCAAGGGGAAAACTTGCGTTCCTGCTTCCACAACAGCTTTGAGAGACAAGCTCTCCAGAATTAATTGGCGCAACTTTCCATAAGTTGGCAGGTAGAGCAGCGAGGCTTGTATGATCATGCCCAGCCTGCCTCCCGGCTTGAGCAGCTCCACGGAGCGGCTGAGGAAGGCGGCACAGAGATCCTGGTGTGCATCTGTGTATTCAGTTTTCAGCCTGGACTTGATCTGTCTGTCGAGAAGCTTGCGCCCTAGGTAAGGAGGATTGGTGACCACGACTCTGTATTTATGCATCAGTAGATGATCGGCTGACCAACTCCGATGAAGGCTACCCATCAAGGGGACTCCATCCTGTCTCTCCTGGCAATGAGCCAGGTTCAGCTTGAGCCGGGGCACAGCGGGCAGATAAGCAAGGCTCCTGCTAAGAAGGGATAAAGCAGTTACCCAGAGACCGACCGGGTCGAGGTCCACTCCGTAGATATTGTTTTCGAGAATCTCTTTGGCAGCTTGCTCTGGTCCATAGTCTTCCTGACGATAGAGTGAAAGCAAAAGGTCAAAGGCGCGCAACAAGAAGTGACCAGAGCCACAGGCCGGATCGAGCACAGTCAACTGGCTGGCCGGCTGCCTTTCATTTACTACTCCTTCCTTCTGCCCGCAAGCCGAAGGACTGCCAATGAGATAAGGAAAGTGTTCTTCGCCCCCGATTTGATTGCTGCCGCGCCAGAGTGGTAGCAAAGCGTTGTGCAAGAGGAAGTCCACTACCCACCTGGGGGTATAGAGCTGAGTGAATGCCACCATCTGGCGCAATGAAGAAGATTTATTGGCCGTCTGAAGAAGCTTCTGTGAGTCAGCGCGTATCGGAGCTGAGAAAAGCTGATAAATGTATCCCAGACAAGATT
>JAHFBI010000053.1 GCA_023250095.1 Candidatus Melainabacteria bacterium | reverse complement strand
CAGCCACTGTATCGGCCCTGTCGGACCCGTGCACCAGGCCGCGGCCGGCGTAGTGATGATGCAGCCGAATGTTACCAGCGTTCGCTCGCTCCAGTTCGTCCTTACCAACGAGCAGAAATGGGAGGCTGTCATGGCCGGCTTCGCAGAAGGCGTAGACAAGCTTTCCCGCTCCGGCTTGCTCAAGGGTGACAAACTCAAGGAGTGCCTGACTATCGCCTCCGACATCGAGCTTTTGAAAGGGCTGGCAAGCAAATAGGGAGGAGCACGTGAACTCTTTTAAAAGACGTTGCACTTCCAAATGGGCTTGCCCGAGCAACTGCCAGAATCAGGCAGTTGAGAGAATTCCGGGAGGGCTGATTGACAGCCGATCGACGCTCCCCCGGATTCTCTATTTCAGCCTGCTAGTACGATGGCTTATGGTTGATGCGGCGCACGGCCGATTTGCCCATGTCTGCCAGTTCTTCTGCCGGGCTTGTTCCGAACAGCCCCATGCCATAGTCGATGTATGATCCATCGGCTTGCTTTTTGACCGGCCCGCCTACATTGGTGCCCAGGCGCGCCTCGGTGCTCACCTCCAGGGCTTTGCCGCCCGATTCTCTGAAGATGCGCATCATGCCGACATCGTGCATATTGTAATCCGGGGACAGCCCCATCTGTCCGACCGAGTACGAGACGATCAGCCCTTGCTCTTTCATATCTGCACGCAATTCATGCATGATATTGGCCAGGGCTTTCGGATTGTCTTTGTGGGCTTGCAGCACAGCCTTCAGTGCTCCCGTCCTCCCTTCGAGAATGGAGTGTTCCAATTGTTTGAGTGTGCGCTTTTCACCTTCGCTCAGTCCATCTTTCTGGTCGACTTTCTTGTCGAGAGCGTGCTCCGCCCGGGCAGTAGCTTCTTTGTCAGACTCAGATTTGCCGATATGGTTCAAGAGCCCTTTGTCCAGATGCTTGGTCAAGCCAGAAATTTCATCTTTGGACAATCCGTCAGCTTTCGCCAGGACATGACCGCCCTTATGCAGATCGAGCGCCTCTGCCGCCAGGCGCCCTGCAGCTTCAGCTCCTGCGCCTACAGCCGCCCCGAAACCTGCATTTTTGTCGAACCCTTGTTTGCAATCAACCATCTGCCCTGCCCTCATGTAGTAATAGTTTTGGCGTCCCGAACTTAGTACTTCCGATTCCGGCGAAAGTCTCATTGCAGTTCTATACGAATGTCCTGCAAATTCGACGGGTTGGAGACGAATGTTTTTACCATAACGTCTAGTATCTCGGCCCAGAAATACATGATGTTCGGTGAGCCTGGGCAGTCACAAGCAAAGTCCTCTGTCTGAGGATTCTCTTCCATCCTCTGCCGTCACCCGACCGCCGGCCCACGTAAGTGTGCGCGGCGGTCAGATGGCGAGTGTAAGTTGGTTGAAGTCCTGGTTATAGAAATGACGTGCCGAGCCTGTTGCAGACGGTGCGGTCAGTCTGGCTGTTTGCTTTCGGTGTGGCGGACCGGCTGCAGCAGCCTGAGCTGCTTGAGCACATGGGCAACCGGAAAGGAGCTTTGACGGCTGCATCGTACCACTCACCGTAATGCTCAGGGTAAGAATCTCCGGTAATTGAAGACGGCGCGCTGCGCACAGCGCAGAGAACAGCCTCCCGTCCACCTTTCTTGTAACGCTCATACCAGTTGAGCAAGTGCTTGCCCACGTAAATGCGCGCCCGGCGCATTTCTTCCACTACTTGCGCTTCGTGCACGAAAGCTTCTACTTCGTCTTCCAGACAGCGTTCGATAAATTCCTGGCGGCCAGTCTCCCCGGGGAGCGGACTTATCGTCGGCCGATAAACAGCATGGCTTGCTTCATGTGCCAGTGCCACGAGCTGATAGCTGAGGCTGCACTTTGACCCGATATAAATCGTCTTTTTGGACAGTTCGGTGAAAGCCTGACACCATCTACCGACTCGGCGGATTTTGATTCCGGCCTCGGCAATGGCTTGCAGGTCTGCTACCAGAGTCGGGCACCTGGTAAGAGCAGAGACGAACTTTGCTCCAAACTGTCGCCTGAGTTTCTTCATTTCATTCTCCTCGGGCGTATTGCCAGAAAACCAAGCCTTCTGCGGTGGCGCCTGGTTTTCTCTTCTGGCGGCAAGCAATCAAAAATGAGTTGCCGCTGTTAGTCTTGTGTTTCAGGTTGTCCTGGCTGAGTTGCGCTCAAGTAGAACAGCCAGGACCGGCAGCAGAAATTGCCGACCCTGGCAAGTTGCCACTTGCTACTGGCTGAGTGTCCCGGACACGACAGTCACAGCTTCGCCGGCGATATGCCTGGCGATTGCCGCATCGACGTCTTCTTTGCTCAGAGCGCGGAAGTTGTCGGCTACTTTGTCCAGCTCGCCCGGGTCCATCCCGATGAACTCGGAATCAACCAGCACGTCGGAAAGCGCAGCTGGCGTACGCATGTTCACAGCGAAGGCTCCAATGGCGCGATTTACTTCGGCTGAAAGCTCCTGCTCCCCGATGCCGTCTCTTACGTAATCCGAGAGCACTTCATTGACCAGGGCAAGAGCCTTGTCGACTTTTTCCGGGGCAACCGACAACTCGATGGTCCAGGGAGCCGCTCCGAAGGAGAGCAACCCGAAGGAGGAGTAAACGCCGTAGGTTAGCCCGTGCTTTACCCTGAGCTCTTTGCCCAGCCTGTTGACGATCGTGTCTTTACCTAGAGCCGCATTAGCGATGCTGGCAGCGAAATAATCGGAAGAGTTGCGCGAAAGGGAAGTGGTTTTGCCAATGACGATGTCCACAGTGGATTTGTCGGGCAGGTCTATCTCAATGCGTTTTGCCTCCGGCAGCTTGGGCGGAGTCGGCATTGATATCCCTTTTCGCTCGGGCCCTGTCCAGTTACCGAAGTGTTGCTCAATCAGCTTGATCGCGCAAGAAGGTTCGATATCGCCAACAACAGCCAGGATAGTCGACTGCGGACTGTAGTGTTGTTTGTGGAACGTCCTCAAGTCTTGGGTCGTTATGGACATCAGGTCGGCGAGCTTTTCTTCTGTGCTCCTGGCGAAGAACGGATGTCCCTCCGGATAGAGGCTGCGCATCAAAGCAACGGAAGCTTCTTCTTCAGCGTCGGAGGCCGCCTCGACCAGGGAAGAGAGCATCAGGCGCTTTACTTCGTCGAGCTCTTCCTCCAGGAAAAGCGGACTTGCAAGGATCTCAGAGAGCATTTCCAAAAGTCTCGGCAGGTCCTCGATTGTAGCCGTCGTGTCGAACCCGGACCGGAAATGATCCCGGCTGAAACCTAGAGCTGTCCCCATTTCATCGAAGACCTTTTCCATTTCTTCTTTGGAATGGTTGGACGAGCCCCGGCTGAGCATGGTCGCAACCAGGGAAGCAAGGGCTTTCCTGCCTTCTGGTGCATGGTAGTCGCCGGCAAAAACAGCTCCGTCGACAGCCGCAATGCCTGTGCCAGGAGCATGCATTGCCAGGACTGTCAGCCCATTTGGCAGGATCTGACGCACGACTTTGGAGAAGAGGGGGGGGTCTGCGTCGGTAACTGAAGCCGGCTGTTTCTCAGGGCTCGAGCCAGCCCTGTTCAAGCGGACAGGAGACTTCCGTCCTCTTTTCTCACTTGGCTCCTTCGGCTCCGTTTGCTGTAGCTGCGCTGTTTCTGAGGCTGCGTTGCTTGCCTTCTCAGGAATGTAATAACCGACTGTGCTGTTCTTGAGCTGGAAATAGCTGGCGGCAACGCGGCAGATGTCCTGCGCGCTCACTTCATCGACCCGGTCGTTGTATTCAAGTATCCAGCGCCAGTCAACATCGGCTTCACCTTCGGCAAGCAGCTCGGCAAAATCGAGCGGGTCTGCTGTCTCAATAATTCTGTGCTTGCGCAGACCGCTTTTTATTCGACGAAGCTCTTCCTGAGCGATGGGCTGTCTGGCAAGCGCCGACAACTCTTCGTAGATTGCCTTCTCGACAGCCGGCAGGGAGGACTCCTGGGCAGGGTTCACCCAGATAGTGAACAAGCCCGGGTCGCGCAGCTCGAAGTGCGCGGCCGACGCTGCCGTGGCCAGCCCGCTTGCCACCAGTCTCTTGTAAAGGCGACCGGACGGGTTGGAGCCACTACCCAGAAGGAGATTGATGACAGACAGAGTATATGTGTCAGCGTGAGCAGAAGGCGGCACATGATAGCCGACCACCAGCTCGGGCACACCGCCTGAGCGATGCACTTCGAAGCGCCTCTGCCCTTCTTGCGCCGGCTCTTTCGTATGCACGGCAGGAATCGGCTTTGAGGAGCTGCTAAATTTCCCAAAGTGGCTGACGAGCAACTTCAAAGCCTCACCAGTCTCGAATCGCCCACTGAGAATGACAGTGGCGTTGTTCGGCTGGTAAAACTCTCGGTAGAACTGCCGCAGACGCTGTATTGAGACACTCTCTACATCCGAGCGCCAGCCGATGACCGGATGATGGTAAGGATGTTCGCGGTAAGCCTGTGCAAAGAGCTCTTTAGCCAGCGCCAGGCTGGGGTTGTTTTCTCCTTGTGCCAACTCGTTGGCCACCACAGTCATTTCGCTGTCGAGATCTTTCCGTCTCAGGCTGAGATTGCGCATGCGATCCGCCTCCAGAGCAATCAACAGCTTCAGATGTTCTTTGCCTGCTAAGGCATGATAGGCTGTTCTGTCAAAGGATGTCGTAGCATTGACCTCCGCGCCGATTTCAGAGAGCAAGGACATGATGTCCTTGCCTGCGGAGGCATTGAAGCGCCGAGAGCCTTTGAACATCATGTGCTCCAGAATGTGCGTGGAGCCGGTATAGCCGACAGCTTCATTTCGGCTGCCGACCTTGTATACGATCATGAGAGCAACAACTTCGGACAGATGTGTCGGCTTGAGGAGGACTTTCAGTCCGTTGCTGAGGCGGTATTCGCTAACCCCCATCAGTTCCTTGCCGACGCGTTTCACGCCGAGTTTCTTTAAAAGCGATGTAGGAGTGTTCATGATGATCTCCTTTTGCAAAGTAAAGATGGGGCGCAGTCCGCCCCGTATGAAAGAAAGGTGCAAACCGCTTGCCGCCCGCAAACCAGGGACACAAGCGCAAGCCGGCGCAAAAAGTGCAAAAAGTGCCTGAGTGGAAAGCTCTGTTCCATGAAGGGAAGTCCCGGAACGAAGCTCCAGCCAGATGGCAACTGGCAGGGCATGCATGGCCAGTTGTGGCGCATGCATGCCTCAGCCAGGGATCTGGTGCTGTCTTGGTGAAAGCAGTATCAGACTGGACGTTTCTTCAGGATGAGCAGCCGCCTGTTTGCATCGATAGGCGCGGAAGTAAAACCTTGCAATTCGAACAGTGACAGTGCAAACGCTGTTACCTCAGGTGGCTGGTTCTTGAAATACCAGGGTCCCAGGAAAAAGAAACCGCCGTCTTTGAGCACACGCCACACCTCGGTAAAGGCTGCCTTTTTATCGGAAATGGCAGCTGAGACAAAGGGCGGGTGGCTGACAGTGACGACGGCATCTTGAGACGCGTTCTTGAAGGGCAGCTCGTAAGTGTTCGCTACAAGCGATACTGTGCGCTCTTTCAACAGCTCGTCCTCGTCGAGGAACTGGCGCTGTTTGCGCAGAGCGCCTGGAATGAGCTCGATGGCGGTGTACAGCTTCAGCCGCTCTTTCAGGACCTCAGGCGCCACAGTCGAGGTGTTGGGGCCTAGCTCCAGCACGACAAGGTCCTGACTCTTGGAGAAAACATGATCGAGAGCTGGCTGAAGGAGCGGATAGAGATTCTTGCTCTCCTGAACCGCTTTGGTCTCTTTCGTTACGCGACTGGCTGTCCCTTCGAGAAAGGCCAGCTTGTCGGCATCTGGGTTCCAGCGCTCCGGTTCCTGTTCCTTGTGTTTGTATTCGGAGAGGAAACAGAAGCCGCCCTTGTCGGTTGAAAGCTCAACTACGCCATCCGCCAAAACGGAGGCTGAATAGACAATCGTGACACCGTCATATGCGGTGTTCTGTGGCTCTGTCTTGGACATAGCACACCTCCCCGAAATGAATTTGGCAACATCAGGCTCGCAAACTTAGAGCTGGCGAGCCTGACTGGAAAGAAACGGAACCGGCATTACATCTTGAAGCAGCCGGCATGATAGAAGACCGTCTTAGCCTTTCCCTTCAGGGGAACGACTCTGACCGGACGGAGGTCCTTGACGAGAATGGGCTCGTTCTTGCTGGGGCAGCTGGGATCCTGGCAAAAATGCCCGGATTTCTGCAGACCCTCGCGGGCTCTGGTCTCGGCTCTTTCAGTAGCGGTCTGGTTCTTGCTGGTCTTGGGGGCGTTATTAACCTTGGCCATGGGAATTCTCCTTGGTGCCACAAATGGGCAGAAAGTGTGTTTAGGCTGCTGGACGATCGTCGCTGGCAGCCGAAATCTGTGTGACATAAGCGAACGGATATCTGGCCTTCAGCAGAGCCGCCTGGGGCTCGGATGCTTTGACCGTGACCGACGCCTTCAACGGTTGTTCGGTGATCTTTAGGTCCAGAAGCTCAATCGCCAGCACGGTGAGAAGATCGCTCAAGAGCTTTGAGATCTCTTTGCTGAGTTGAGCTTTGCTCTCTGCGCCGAAAGCCATGAAATACATGGCTTTTGGACCTGAAAGCGCAGGCAGAGTCACTCTGTGCTCGGCATGCGCTTGTTGCGTTGCCGGGGCTGCGGGGTTTTCGTTGGCCGCAACGTCACGTTTCACCTGTCCCTGTCCTTCAACGCGATAGAACGACAGGAAAGAATCGCCTTCTTCGTAAGTAACCTCGATGAGGTCACCAGCTTTGATTGTGGACTTGATCAGCTCGTTTCCGAGCGGCTCTTCGATGAGCCGGCTTACCTGCTGCCTTATGTTTCTGGCGCTGCCCTGTCCTTTGAGTGCCTCGGCAAGGATGAAGTCGCGGGACGCCTGGTCAACTTTCACTTCGAAGGCAAGAGCGCTCGGCAGTGCAGAGACGATCCTTTGCTCGACTTCGGCGATTTCGACATCGACGATTGCTCCCTTCTGCTCTTCGGTAAGCCTTTCATAGATGACTACTTCGTCTATGCGGTTCAGGAACTCTGGAGCGTAACGAGCCGAAAGGGCCCTTTGCACGACTTTTTCGATTTCAAGCTGGCTTATTTCTTCCTTCTTGCCCAGACTGAAGCCGATTTTCGGCTTGGCTCTGAACAGCTCGACCAGTTGTTCCGCGGCAACATTACCGGTGAGGAAGAATATGCAGTCGGTAAAGTCACCAACTGTGTTGTTGCCGAAATCTACTTCGCCGTCTTCGAAGATGCTGAGAAATACTTGCTCGAGTTCGGGGCTCATCTTCTCGGCTTCATCGATGAGCACGATTGTGACAGGCACAGTGGAACCTTTGCGGCTGGCCAGTTTGTTGTGCATTGAGAGCTTGGCGCTCGTGTCCGCTTGTCCTTCCGCGGGTTTGGACTTCTCATCTGTGGGATCTTTGTATCCGATGTAAGAAGGCGGGGCGCCGAGGAGCTGGCTTATTCGGTGCGGTTCCTTGTAGTTGGAAGCGTTGATCTTGATCATGGCGGTCGGGTCGCCGTGGATTATTTGCGCTGCGGTCTTGGCTGTCAGCGATTTGCCAACGCCTGACTCACCGAGCAAATAGGCTGTGAATACGGGACGACCTTTGTCGCGCAACGGGTTCAAGAAACGGCGGTAGGCCCTTGAGGCTACCGTCTTTGCGTTCTCCTGCCCTACGATGCGGGCCTGGAGTTGTCTGGCAAAACCTGCTTCCTGCTCACTTGGCTGTTCAACCTTAAGCGAAATGCGTTCATTCTGGCTCATAACAATCTCCTTGCCGGCTAATCGCTTGCTGGGGTTTCTACCTGGCGCCATGCGCAGGAAGTGACCTTGCTTGCAATGATTGGCTGGCTAATCAAGGATTTGTGTAATACAGGTTTTGTCTTGAATGCCCCGGGCATTCTGGCGAAACCTGCGCCTTTTTCTTCTGCATCTGTCGGGAATAGTGGCTGGGGAAGTTTCTTTAGCTGTGTTCCTTGTCTGGTGCAGTTTTAAAGTTGTCATGACCCCACCCTAAGGCCGTCTTCGATGTCAAGCAAGCCCAAGAACTGTGCTGGGACCTGCTTTTATGAAAGTGGCACTGACGCGAACTTGTCGGGCGCACCTGAATGAGTTAGCGCTAAGTGTTAACGCTACCGGTCGGCAACCGGCAGAAGCATCCTGAAAGCCCAAAACCTTTGCTCATATCGCGCTAATTGTTTAGTTCAGCTTTAATCTTAAAGCTGGCTGGAATTCGCTCAGAGCGTTGCTTGGCAACAGCTTGTTTAACTACACTCCAGTCATCATTTCACGTCGTACTTTTCCATCTGCAAGTCTCGTCAAAACAACCTCCCGCGCCTGATTTCTGCCATCTTTCAAACTTCCTGCCGTGTTTTGCATGGCATGAATAGTTGTCTGATTGCCAGGGCGCATTGAACGAGATCGTGAAGTGGGGCCAGGCAGGCATGTCTTTGGCGGACATGCCAGGAGGTCTGGTTCGGTTGCAGCGGTTAGAAAATTTCCTCGAATCCGGCGACTGGCTCGACTTGGACAGTGAGCCGTGGCGGTCAGGCGTTCGGGCGCCCGAGGAGATATTTGTGCCGCTGAGTTTCCCGGCGCAGGCATGCGCTGTACACGTCCGGCGTCGTGCCGGTTCTAAGGAAGGTGGAGATTATGAGAGACATAGGTATCTTCGGTGGCACGTTCGACCCGATCCATGTCGGTCACTTGCGGGCTGCTGACTGCCTGCGACGCGCCCTGGCACTCGAGAAGGTGCTCTTCGTCACCTCAAAGACTCCGCCGCACAAGTCCGGGGTTCTTGATGCCGAAGAGCGTCATGCTATGGTGTCCGCTGCTGTGGCTGGCAGCCCTTACTTCGAGGCTTCACGCGCCGACCTCGACCGCGCCGGTTTCGGCAGCGAGATCGAGATTCTGCACATCTTGCGTGAGCAGTATGGTGAGGGCGTCCGCTTTAACTTGATTGTCAGTGCGGAATATCTAGCACCTGACTACGAGTGGAATATCACCCGGTGGGAAACTGCCGAGGAACTGTTCCAGCTGTCGCGCATCGTCATCTGCCCTCGTGGCGAGATAACCACGGATAAGGCGAGAGAATGGGCGAAGAAGCTTCTGCCTGCATCCACAGTCGAAGTAGTGGACTGTCCTGTGGTGCCGGTCTCCAGCTCAGTCGTCCGCAGAGCAGTGAACGAAGGTGGATCGATCGACCATCTTGTACTTCCTCCGGTGAAGAATATCATCGCAAGGAAGGGGTTCTACAGAGGCGCGCTGCCTGTCTTGCGTCCTCGTTTCGAGGCCCTGCCGCAGCTAGCTGAAAGTTGTGCGCTTTAAGGGAAGTGGGCGCTCCGGCGCCCACTTTTCAATTTTTGGACTCTCTACGCTTGCATCTAGTAGTATTTGCCTGACCTCCCAAAAGCCCCTGCCGCCAAAGACGGCAGAAAATTTCCCTGCCTGACAGGACAGGCGGCAATAACACTCTTCTTCAGGCAAGAACGTCGCCTGCAGGCGACGTTCTCAAACATCCGGGCTTTTGACACCTGACTGGGGCAGCAAGCTCGGCTACCTCAGCAAGATTCGATCAGGGGCCTGCATCGGCAGCCACCTGATGACGCCCGTGTCTTCGAACATGCTGGGCAATCGGCAAAATATCTGCCTGGGCTTGATGGGTGGAAAACACGCTATCAAACGGCTGGATTGAAGTACCAATGAGAGAGCGGCGGGGTGACGCGGCTTGTGTCTCGACACAAGAGAGGAGGAACTGCCCCTTGTCGGGATGGAAAATGAATACTTCACCTGATTCCATCTTGTAGACCCAGCCTTGCACTCTTAGCTGTCCGCTCGCCAGCCTGGCAGCTACTGCAGGATGTGTCTTGAGATTCTCCAGCTGCGTGAGAACGTTTTCTTGAACAGCTACGCTGAGGAGACCCTCTGAAGGAACGTGGCTGTAGTTTTCTCTCAGTATGGCTCTTGTGGCTTCAGCGTGAATAAGCCATTGCGCAACTGTCGGCATGTCTTTCAGTTGGTTCGGGTCTATCAGGGCGCGCATGGCGCCGCACAAAGAATGCCCGCAGACGATGATATCTTTGACGCCCAGCTGACAGACGGCGTATTCGATGGCAGCGGCTGCTCCGCACAGTTTTGAACCGAAGGGCGGGACGATATTGCCGATATTGCGCAAGACAAACAGCTCACCAGGACCTGCCTGCGTTATCAGATGCGGCATGACCCGCGAGTCGCAGCAAGTTATAAATAGGGCATCCGGCCGCTGTCCGAGAGCCAGGTGCTCGAAGAGCTCTTTCTGGGAGGAGAAGATTTCGGTGCGAAAGTGATGCAGTCCCCTGATTAGCTTTTGCATGCTTCTTTCCTCCCTGTGTAAATGGGGGGCGCACCGTATACGGTGCTACACTCTGCCTGGCCGCTGCTGACACCTCACAAGAGGTGCAACGCAACCTGCTCCATCGTTTGCCCGGTGCGGGCTAGGTGAAGCGCGTATATGTTCTTGCCATTATTGGAACTTATTTTGAACGCCATGTAAAATGAAGGACTGTTAACACACGCAAACAGTGGCGCGACAATCAGCTGTGCATGCGGGTTTGGGCAACATTGCTTTCTGGAGGCACTTTTTTTCGCGACCAGAATTTCATCATCTGCCGGAAGCGATGGTTCGCTAATTGGGTTGCACGCTCACTTTGCCGCAACAGATAGCGCTAACAGGGCCAACCTCGCGGACGCGGCTAGCGCGATCTCCTGCGGACAAAAGCGCGTGTCGTTGACCCGGTCCTGGATCGAAAATGAAGAACGTCGCTTATCTCAAGAGGAATCAGGTCTCACTCAATTGGGCTTGAGTCGGGTCAACTGAGAGAAAGGACAGCCCAACGCTGCCCAGCACGATTCACTTCCTTTGCTGTCTATACTAGTACATATAGCATACCTCCCCAAAAAAGCGAAAGCCCAAACCTTAATTTGAGCAGTCGCCTCAAGCCGAACGAAAGATAGAGGTGTGGGACTGATGGCTCAGTTCAATGTCCTCCATTGCGCTGGCAGCAGCGCCACCAAAAGTCCGGGGCAGAGCTTTGGGCAAAGATGCCCCGGAGGCTTTTCGTCTTAACGGTAGAAACCGTCACCCAACTCAGCTTTGGTGGCAAGGAGAGCTGCCGGCTTGTAATTGTCGCCTGCTACCTGGCTGAGGTAGCTGAGCTTCTGCAGCAGGGCGCGGGACCCGAGCTGATCGGCCAGGCGCAGCGGCCCGCCACGGAAGGGAGGGAAACCCGTCCCCATGATCATGGCCAGGTCGACCTGCGACGGGTCTTCGACCACTCCTTCTTCAAGACAGCGAACGGCCTCGTTGATCATGGCCATCACCAGGCGGTCCTGAATTTCGCTGCGACTCTTGGTCTTCGGTGTCGCGTTCAGGGCGGCGACAAGCTCGCTGTTGAAGCCAGCGCGTTTGCCATTTTCCCAGATGTAGATGCCCCTGCCGCTCTTCTTGCCGAGCAGCTTGTTGGACTCGATGTATCCGAGAATATTCGGCGGGGTGATCCGGTCGCCGAGCGCATCGTGCAGGACATGGATGACCTTGGTGGCGATGTCCAGCCCGACCTCGTCGAGCAGGGCAAGCGGACCCATGGGCATGCCGAACTTCTTCATGGCGTCTTCGATGTCCTGCAGAGGAACACCCTCTTCCATCAGGCGGATGGTTTCGAAGAGATAAGGCGCCAGGATGCGGTTGACGACGAAGCCCGGGCTGTCGGAAGTGCTCACTGCCGTCTTGCCGAGCTTGCCGGCAAAGGACTTGAGAGCAGCGACGGTTGCGGGATCCGTTTTGGCACCCTGCACAACCTCCACAAGAGGCATCTTATAGACAGGATTGAAGAAGTGCAGTCCGGCGGCAAGCTCAGGATGGCTGCCATTTTCCATCATGGTCGTCACCGAGAGCGAGGATGTGTTGGTGGCGAAGATGAAGGGATGGCCGATGAGCTTCTCCAGGTCACAGAGAACAGCTTGCTTGACTTTCATGTCCTCGATGACTGCCTCGATCACAAGATCGCAGGCAGCAAGCTCGTTGAAGTCGGCGCTGACCGTCAGATTGGCCAGCAGCGCGTCTGCGGCTTCTCTTGTGAGTTTGCGCTTCTCCACAAGCGAATCGAAAAGGTCGGTGATTGTCTTGTGACCTTTCTCAAGACCGGCGGCGAACTTATCGTAGAGCACCACTTTGTAGCCGGCATAGACAGCGGCTTGAGCAATGCCGGCACCCATGACGCCTGCACCCATGACGCCGACTGTCTTTATATCGATGGAAGGAGCAGCGTTGTCCGGAGCTTTCTTGGCTTGCTGGCTGGCAAAGAAGATCCCCACCAGATTGCGCGACTCAGGCGTCACGGCCAGTCTGGCGAAAGTGGTCGATTCCAGATAGAAAGCGCTGGCGGCAGGTTGGCTCAGAGCAGCCATGATGACCTTGAAAGCTGCAGGCGGAGCCGGGTAGTTGCCACGGGTCTCGGCAAAAATGCCCTTGCTGGCCAGCTTGCTGAGAAGCATGCGCCCGAGTGGGTTGCGCTCGAGGGCCAAGCGGCGAAGAGTCTTGCTCAGAGGTTGCCGGGCGCGGCGGACCTTGCCGGAAAGCGCCACGGCTTCTGCCCTAGGGAGCAGTTGTTCGCCGGGCACGGCCTCATCGACCACGCCTTCGCGCCAGGCTTTGCCGGCGTCGAATGTCTTGAGCGGTTGCAAGATGAGCCCCATGGCGGACTGGGCGCCGATGAGCCTGGCGAGGCGCACTGTGCCTCCCCAGCCGGGAATGAAGCCCAGACCGACTTCCGGCAGACCGATCTTTGTTTTCGGATTATCCGATGCCAGGCGGAACTTGCAGGCCAGTGCCAGCTCGGTGCCGCCGCCCAGGCAGACGCCGTTGATGGCGGCCACGGTCGGATAAGGCAGAGCGGCAATCCGGGCAAAGATAGCTTTGCCTTCTTGCGCGGCGTTGAACGACACCACCGCCGGTTGGCTCTGGATTGAAAGAATTTCGTCGAGATTGGCGCCGGCGATGAAGTTGTCTTCCTTGCCCGAGGCGATGATCAGCCCGCGCACGGAAGTCTCGGCACTCAGAGTGTCGAGCGCGCCGGTGAGCTCAGCCATCAAGCTGCTGGAAAGTACGTTCACTTTCTCCTGCTGCAGATTGATGGTGATGAGGGCTACGCCTGACGGGAGAATTTTCAGTTGAACAGCCGTATTCATTGTTATGTCCTCTTGCTGTTAGCTTTGAAGTCTGGTTTGGCGGAATTCACGGCAACTCGATGAGCGTGGCGATGCCCATCCCGCCGCCGATGCACAGAGAAGCGATGCCGCGCTTGAGTCCGCGCAGTTTCAATTCGTGAGCAAGAGTGAGAATGACACGGGCGCCGCTCATGGCAATGGGGTGCCCGAGGGCGATAGCGCCGCCGTTCACGTTGACCTTGTTGCGATCCAGCCCGAGCAGCTTTTCGCATCCCAGGTACTGGAAAGCAAAGGCTTCGTTGATTTCGAAGAGGTCGATATCAGCCAGGCTCAGACTGTTGCGTTTGAGCAGCTTTGTGATGGCAGCAACTGGACCGAGCCCCATTTGTTCGGGGTCGACCCCGACTTCACAGTGATCGACAAGCACAGCCAGAGGCTTTAGAGACAGCTCCGCTGCACGGTCGGCTGAGGCGACCACCATCAGGCAAGCACCGTCATTGACACCGGAGCTGTTGCCCGCGGTGACGCTGCGCGTTTTCAGAACCGGCGAAAGGGATGCCAGCTTTGCAGCAGAGGTTTTGCGCGGGTGTTCGTCGACCGTCATGAAACCGCGACTTGTCTGAATGGGATCGATCTCCAGGGCGAAGCGCCCGGCGGCGATCGCCTGGGCTGCAAGCTCCTGAGAGCGCAGCGAATATTCGTCGGCTGCTTGCCGGCTGATGCCGTAAGTGTCGGCAATTCGCTGGGCGGTCGCAGCCATGTGAGTTGTTTTCGGATCCCAGAGCAAAGAGCGCGGCATGAAGGCGTCATCGACCAGCCCGAAAAATGGGCGCGGGCCGAATTTGAATTTGCCTGACAGCCAGCCCTGGAAGCGCAGCTCACCAGGCACGAGATAATCGACTGTGGACATGGATTCAGCGCCGCCGGCCAGGTAGATATCGCCCTGTCCAAGCAGGATCTGATCCATGGCCTCGTTGACTGCTTTCATGCCCGAACCGCACTCAATCTCGATTGTGTAGCCTGGCACGTTTGCCGGGAAGCCGGCTTTCAGCCAGGTGTAGCGAGCCGTGTTGGGCGCGTAGCGACTCTGGAAGGCGTGTCCGAGGATGACAGCATCAATCTGCCCGGGCAAAATGTTGGCCCGGCGCAGGGCGTTGCGCATGGCATGCTCGGCCAGCTTGTCGACCCGCAGGGACTTGAGAGATTTTCCGAATGAACCAATAGGAGTCCGGCTGCCTGCAAGCAGCACGATTTTCTTGTTACCCGTCATGAGGGAAACTCCGTCTGATGGAAGATACCGGCGCGTTGGCCGGGAAATAGTACGTCGTAGGGAAAACAGGGACGCTCCGCTTGCTGCGGAGCGTCCCCAGGCTGCAAAGACAGGCTTATTTCCTGGTGATCGAGTCCCAGGTGTCCTTGATGGACTGCATAGCCGCGTCCCACGAATCCTTGACGCTCTGCCAGAAGGGCTTGAACCAGTCGCGAACGCCGCGATATGTCGCGACAAACTCGCTCCAGAGATTGCCGCACAGCTTCCAGCTGGCATCATAGATGGCGCTGAGAAGCGGCGTCAGTACCTTCGAGAAGAAGGGCACAAGGCGGTCTATGGAGTTGACGACGAAGCGCGTCAGCACGTAAGCCACCGGGAAGACAAAGCCCCAGGTGATGAAGCCGAGGGCAAGCCCGGCGGGAACAGCTACCCACAAGCCCCAGGGCTGAACGGCATAAGCGAAAGTACCCGAGGCAATTGCCGCGGACAGTCCAAGCAATACGCCTACCAGGTGGTTGCGCAGCCAGACGAGGGCCTTGCCGCACAGCAGGTAGGAAGCCGCCAGGCTCAGAGCCGTGAAGCCCCAGGCAAGCCAGACGGGCAACACCAGAGCCTGCGTGAAGGCGCGGCTGAAGTGAAAGACCGCAAAGAGCACGATGATGTTGACCGCATGCAAGAAAAGCCCTGCATACGGGGTTTCATCGCTGTAAGTGTTCTTGTGCGCGCGCGAAAGCTCCCGGGCCAACTTGTGGAAATTGTCCCAGACGGCTGTGTGCAGGTCGATCAAGCGGGCGGCAAAGCGGTTGTTAAGGATAAACCGTCCGACCAGCCGCACAAGCACATAAGCCAGCGGGTAGAGCAGGAAGAAAGTTGCCGTGGCGCAAAAAGCCCCGACGACAACGGCCCCCACTGCTCCCTGCCAGAGACCGGCATGCAACCAGGCAAAACCTGCAAAGCCCGCCACATGCAACGCAGCTATGGTGCCCAGAGCCAGGTTGCCGACTTCCTTCAGGATCTCCCCAAGGAAGATGTAGGAGATGATCGCCACAGCTGCCGGCAGCGCAATGGCAAGCCAGGGCGAAAGAGGCAAGCTGAGGAGAGCGCAAAGCTTCAAGCTGAGCGCAGCCAGGTGGTAAGCCACGAACATGTTTGCCAGCTGGACGAAAACACCGTCATAGACGCCGACGGTCTCATCGTAAGCTTTGGTGTAGACCTTCTGGCAGAGGTCGCGCACCCAGCGCAGTCCATGCGAGACAAGCACGTGCACCAGGGGGAAAAGGAAGGCACCCCAGAGCGCAAACTCGACTGCGGCGGCTCCGTAGACTGCCGGGGTTGATGTGGCACCCCAGCGAGCCAGGAAAGCCTCTGTCCAGGGGAAAAGAGCCCAGACCAGGATAACACCCGAAGCGGCACAGATGCCGTAAATCGAGCTTGTGAAGAGCCACCAGGCAAAGGCCGCCATGACAAGCCCGAGAAACACGCCCCAGGCAAAGGCGAGCGGCCAGGAGAACAGGCCCCAGCCGGCGGACAGATTGGCATGCGCCGACAACATCTGGGTCCAGCCTGCCCAGGCCGATCCACCGATGACTGTGAGACGCGCCGAGTAAGTGAGCAGGTGGCTAAACCATCCCTCAGTACCCCGGGTCGGCACAGCCGCCCAAAGCTCTTCGCAGATGCGGTGCGCGGGCCGGACGATGGACAGGTAAGCCAGCGGCCAGGCGTAGAAGTAGGTCACGAGCGCCGAAGCGATACCTTCGGAGAGCCAGGTGTACCAGGGCAGGTCGTGGGCAAAGCCATGGTAGTAACCAAGAGCGATGCCGCCGCCAGCGCCAAGGATGATGCCCACCGCCTCGCGGAAATCGCCGGCGGAGTTGTTGCGATAGACGCGCCTTCTGAGTCCCTTGGCGATTTCGACAAAGAACATCACCGGTACGGCGAAAAGAATCATCAGCCACTTCAGCACCGGGTTGGGCTGGGGCTTGGGAGTTGGGTTGCCCGGTCCCTGCATGGAACCGTCCTGTTGACGATTGTCTGAGTCAGACATAGTAGTCCTTCCTTCTCCAAAAGTCCGGGCAGCAGATAACTGTCCGGATCAAGGGCGCGTAGTCTTCTCCCTGGTCACAGCGCCCGAACAGTGCGCCAGGGTGGCAGCCAGACTGAGTCCTGCTGCCAAAAAACGTGTCCAGTCTTTTCTCTCAGGCGACTCAGCGCTTGAGAGGCAGATATGCCTGATCAAGGCGATCTTTCAGGCTGGACTTCTCTCGAGCAGAAAAGCAACTTGCCTCAAGACGTCACCCTTTTCCGCTTTTGACGGAATGAAAGAGTCTCGACGGCTAAAAGAGAGCAGGGTTTTCTTAGTTGGGGATTGTCACTTGAGAAGTTTGAATAAAAGGCCAGACTGAGTCTATGAAGTCCTTCTTGACAGATACAAGGCTTTCAACAGGGAGGGTGCCTTTATTGCTGTTAATCTCAATAATGCGTTTATTTTTCTGACGATGAAATGGATTTTTCCGGCACATAGCTAGCGCTAAGCAAACCTGGCTGGAACCAGGGCAAACCCTACTGGCTGTAAAACTGTAAAAACGCTAATATTAGCTAAGACCTGGCCAGAACAACAGCGGCCGGACGCCTGAATTTCAAGAGTTAGGGAGGAACAGCGCCTATGGCCATGGGGGGAAGAACTGGTGATCAGTTCACTGATATCAATGTCACCCCGCTCACGGATGTGTTCCTTGTGCTGCTGGTCATCATGATTCTGGTGGCACCTCTGGTTAATCAGACCGTCCTGAAAGTGGATCCGCCGCAGGCAGCCAGCTCCAACCAGAAGCAACAGGAAGAGCAGGGACCAAAGATCGACGTTATTGTCACTAAGGACGGCAAGATTCTCGTAAACAATCAACCTGTCAATCCGCCTGATTCATTTGCCGTGCAGCAGGTCATTCACAATGAGCAGGAGAAAGCCGGCAAGGAGGATCTCCCGCTCAACCTCTCTTCCGATGCCGATGCCATGCAGAAATATGTGGTGGCAGTAATGGACGCGGCTGCCGGAGCCGGCATAAAGCGTATGCGCGTTCTGCCCCTTCGCAAATAAGACACCTGCCAGTCGGCGACGCCGGTGGATCTTAATTGATCTTGAAGGTATTGCCTGATGCGGCTTTTGCATCCGTTAGAACATCTTTACTGCCTGCAGCGTCAGGCAGTATCCTTAAGCCATTGACAGGCGGCAGGCCTTGAAATATCGTTACGGCCAATTGTTATGAGGATCTTGCGATGGCCTTTCCTTCGTTGTTGACCTCGAATAACTGACACACCCAAACGCTCCGGCAATAATATTGCCGCCGTTTCTGCACTCTAAAAAGGAGATACGGTAATGGTGGAAATTTTCCAAGACCTGATCAGCTACGGTCACGAGCAGGTCGCTTTCTTCCATGATAAAGACACAGGTCTCAAGGCCATTGTGGGCATCCACAGTACGGTTCTTGGACCGGCGCTGGGTGGTTGTCGAATGTGGAATTATGCCAGCGAATCCGAAGCAGTCAGAGACGTGCTGCGCCTGTCCAGAGGCATGACTTACAAAGCCGCTGTTGCCGGACTCAGGCTCGGCGGCGGCAAAGCTGTCATCATCGGGGACGCCAGGACCGAGAAAAGCGAAGCAATGCTCCTGGCTTTCGGACGTTGCGTCGAGTCGCTGGGCGGCCGCTACATCACTGCCGAAGATGTGGGCATGAGCGTGCAAGATATCGACGTGATGCGCACGCAAACCCAATTTGCCGTCGGCGGAAGCAATGAAGGAGGCAGCGGCGATCCTTCGGTCATGACGGCCTTCGGGGTATTCCAGGGGATGAAGGCGGCAGTAAAGGCTGCCGGACTGGGCGAAGATCTCAATGGCATGAAAGTGGCCATTCAGGGGGTCGGTCATGTCGGCTACCATCTGGCAAGCTATCTCTCGGCTGCTGGCGCGCAGCTGATTGTGACTGATATCTATCCGAACCAGATTGAAAGAGTGGTGGAAGAGTTCGGCGCTGAAGTCGTCTCTGCCGACGACATCTACGGAGTTCAGTGCGACGTCTTCGCGCCATGCGCTCTTGGCGCTGTTCTCAATTCGCGCACAGTCGCCACTTTGAAGTGCAAAGTCATTGCTGGCAGCGCCAACAATCAGCTGGAAAATGAATCTGACGGCTTCGAGCTCATGCGCCGTGGCATCGTTTACGCTCCAGACTATGCCATCAACTCCGGTGGTTTGATCAATGTAGCGGCAGAGCTCGACGGATACAACAAGGAGCTGGTACTCGGAAAGGTCAGCCAGGTATACACCACAATCAACAATATTCTCCAGCTTTCCCGCCAGGAGAATATCCCGCCGCATGTGGCAGCCGACCGCATGGCCGAACAGAGACTCAAAGAAAAAAAGAGCAGAGGAGACAGGATGCCCGTTAAAGCCTGATCTCCACAGATAAGTCGGGTCAGCCAACGCCCGTGCCGCTTTTTGCGGTACGGGCGTTGTGACAAAGGACTTAATGGCCAGCAGTCAGTCTGTTTCAAGGTGGATGTTTGAGCTTATAGTTAAGCTACCGGCTGTGTACCGTCTGGACGTCATAGAAGGGTAGAAATCTCATGGGAATGGAAACAGGGACCAACACTCTTTACTCTGAAGTCAAGTGCCCCCATTGCGGTTATGCCGTGAAGTCAGGCATTGGTTTTCGGGCAGGCAGTCTCAAGCAGATCTCTTACAAACTTGGCGAGAAGCTGAGCTGGGATGGAACAAAGTGCCGCCCGGCGCAACGTCCACCTGGTGGCAACTTAAAAACAGTGGGTTATTTCGAATGTGACAACCTGGACTGTCCGACCTGGCAGGATTGCTACCCGGAAGTCCAAGAGGCTTTAATCACAATTCAGGCAGACATTATTTCTGACGTAAAACCCTTCATTCACAGGCCAAATGAACTAGTCTTTGACATTATTGAACCAAAAGATGTAACCTGACACGTCATGA
Source organism: Candidatus Melainabacteria bacterium (assembly GCA_023250095.1). Lineage (GTDB taxonomy): Bacteria > Cyanobacteriota > Vampirovibrionia > Obscuribacterales > Obscuribacteraceae > JAHFBI01. Next base: position 958 of record JAHFBI010000053.1, on the reverse strand, counting down.
AACCGAGAGAATTTTTGATGATACCCGGACCGACACCGGTTCCGGATGCCGTTCTGGAGGTGCTCGCTCGCGATCCGATCGGGCACAGGACCAAGGATTTTTCCAAGCTCCTGACCGAAGTGTCTGCTGCTTTGAAGAAGCTTGCCGAATGTCAGGGTGATGTTTTTATCCTGACAGCCTCCGGAACCGGGGCCATGGAAGCTGCCGTGGCCAATACGATAAATGCTGGAGACAAGGTGCTCAGCCTGGTTTGCGGTGTTTTTGGCGAGCGCTGGGCCCAGATTGCCGAAGCTTACGGAGCCTCGGTGGAGCGGTTGAAAGTAGAGCCCGGTGAAGCAATTTCAGTGGAAGTATTGCGCACCAGATTGCAAGAGGATCGCAACCGGACAATAAAGGCTGTGACGATCACTCACAATGAGACTTCGACAGGTGTTATAAACGATCTCCAGCAGCTGTCGCTAGCCGTGCGCGAACATGGAGCTCTCTGCATCGTAGATGCCGTCACGAGTTTTGCCGCCACAGCTGTGTCTTTCACCGACTGGGGCATCGATCTCATGGTAGCCGGCAGCCAGAAGGCGCTAATGCTACCGCCAGGATTGTCCGTTGTATTTGTCGGCGAGCGCGTATGGGAAGCTTATGCCGCCTGCAAATCTCCGCGCTATTATTTCGATCTGGGACGCTGCCGTGACGCTCTCAAGGCCGAGACAACGCCGTTCACTCCCAATGTCTCTTATGTTGCCGCTTTGAAAGCATCCCTGGACTTGCTCAAACAGGAAGGAACCCTGGCAGTCTTTGCAAGACATGAGCGCATGAAGAAGGCTCTGCGCGCCGGTGTTCTGGGAATGGGGTTAAAACCCTTCGTAATCAAAGATGCTTGTGCCAGCCCAACCATTACTGCCGTTTATCCGCCGGCGACCATCTCGGTCGATTCCATTCGCCGCAGCATGAAAGAGCGCTA
>JAHFBI010000052.1:5355-20485 GCA_023250095.1 Candidatus Melainabacteria bacterium | reverse complement strand
TTGGCCTTCGCTGCCGCCGGCTCTGAAAGTACGCGGTTTGCGTTCTTCAGATGATCTTGCGGCAAATTTGCGTTCGCCGCCTTGGCCTTCGCTGCCGCCGGCTCTGAAAGTGCGCGGTTTGCGTTCTTCAGATGATCTTGCGGCAAATTTGCGTTCGCCGCCTTGGCCTTCGCTGCCGCCGGCTCTGAAAGTACGCGGTTTGCGTTCTTCAGATGATCTTGCGGCAAATTTGCGTTCGCCGCCTTGGCCTTCGCTGCCGCCGCGGAAAATCCCATGTCGCGAGGAGTCGGGCGCGCCCTGGGCGGCGTCTGACTTCCAGGTGCTGATGTGTTTGGAACCGGTATTTGTGAATTCCGGCAAGTACTGGCTCTTTTTGCCAAGGCGTTTTCCGTGGGCAAGAAGAATGTATTTGAGAGCTTCTGTCAGATAGACTTTCAGGGGCATGTGGGCCTCTTGAGCCAGTTCCTCAGCCAGCTCCAGCATACGAGGGCTCAAGTTGAGACTGACATTGTCCGGTCTTGAACCTGCTTCCCTGGCACCCCGGGAGCGCTCGCGTCCGCGGTCGGACGATCGCACGGTTTCTACCTCGCCTTCAGCCGTCTCGCCTTCAGCTCCTGTTTGTGCGCGTCTCTGTTTGTATTCTTGCTGCTGTTCCTCCGAGAGCCGTTGAACACGGCGCGAAGGAGATTTGTCAGACGAGGACTTCTCGTCTTGTCGGGAAGTTCTCTTGACCATAAGACCTCAGCTGCTGTGCCGGTTGGGGGAAATCTGAAAGCAAGGACAGATCATAGCACCATTGCCCATGGCAGCCTCTGCTTATAGAACATATTGCTTAAACCTTAACCAAGCCGGCGTGCCGAAGCCATGCCAGAACCGCGCCCGCTGAAGCGTCTCGGTGGCAGTTTCTTGCGTACCTGGGAATCGGGATCGAGTTTTTTGCCCAGGAGCCGCTCAATTTCCCGCACGAGGTAGCCTTCATCTTCGCTGATAAAAGACATGGCAATACCTGAGCGTCCGGCGCGGCCGGTGCGGCCAATGCGGTGGACATAGTCTTCGGGGTTGCCTGGCAGGTCGTAATTGATGACATGCGAGATCGCCGGAACATCCAGCCCCCTGGCAGCAACATCAGTGGCCACGAGAATCTTGAGCTTGCCTTCCCGGAAACGGAGCAGGGTTCGCTCACGGTTGACCTGGCTGATATCGCCATGAATGGGCTCGCAGACGATTGACGACTCGTTCAATCTGTCGCAAACCCAGTCGGCGCGCATACGTGTCCGTGTAAAGACAAGCACGGATGGCATTTCGTTTTCTTTGATCAACTTTACAAGCAAAGAATCTTTGTCGAACTCGTTGACCCGATAAACAACCTGGCTGATCTCGGAGGGCTCCACTTGCTCGGGATTGACACGAACAGTCACCGGCTCGGTGAGATACTGGGCAGCGATACGCTCCACTTGTTCGTCGATGGTGGCCGAGAACATCAATGTCTGCCGCTCTAAGGACAAGCCTGAAACAATGCGCCTGACCTGGGGCATGAAACCCATGTCGAGCAATCTGTCGGCTTCATCAAGCACAAGAATTTCCACCCCGCTGAGATCGACATGGCGGCGCTCGACATGATCGAGCAAGCGCCCGGGTGTGGCCACCACAATGTCGACGCCTTTTTTCAGCGCACGCGTCTGGGAATCGAAACCGGTGCCACCATATACGGCGACACTCCTCAGCTTCATCTCGGTTCCGAATCTCTCGAACTGTTCCTGAACCTGCAAAGCAAGCTCGCGGGTAGGTGAAATCACCAGAGCCCGCGGCATTGTTTCAGGATCGAGCAAACATTCAAGAATGGGCAAGGCGTAAGCAGCGGTCTTGCCGGAACCGGTCTGGGCAGATGCCATCAGGTCCCGTCCGGCAAGTATTTGAGGAATGGATTGTAATTGAATGGGAGTTGGCTGGGTAAAACCTATTTTTTCAAGCGCAACGACAAGCGGCCTGGACAGTCCAAGCTCAGAGAATTTATTCAAAATGTAGTCCTTTACTGGAAATCGTCATTCACAACCGGCAACACAAGCCGGCTTCCTTCACAAAGTGCAGCCCCTCATGGGGTCGTCGCGTTTCGCCGGTGCACTCTGCCCTTTTGCTGTGAGGACGGACTTTCTTTTCTTCTTGCCAGCGATCAACGACAATTTTGCCAGAACACCACTAGTGTTCCTTTGATTAAGTAGAGATTTTGCCATATTTCCGGGCAGATGTCAACAAAACTTGCTTTCAGCAAGTCCTCCTGCCACATTTTGCACAAACACTTTTCCAGGTCTAGATCCTGACGATCCTAACGATTGGAGCTCAATCCCGGATAAATCCACGGCGCGTCATAAGCTGACGGGTGCTGGTTCTGCGGATTGAACCAGGTCGGCGCGCTGCCTGCCAGAAGCACAAACATGACAGCCATCGCCACTCTTTGCAAGTCTTTTCTGGTCAGCAGGTCTTCATCACGCATGTTGGGCTCCCGGCTTGTCAAGCCATCGCTGTTCACCTCTGAATTTCATCTTCCCGGGCTTCGCCATCTTCAAACCGGTTACAATTCGTAGTTCCCCTGGCTTTTCCTCTCGGACTGGGCGGAGCCAGCCCGACAGATCTGCTTCCCATCAACTTTTCCAACCTGGGAGATTGCTTTATGACGGCAGAATCGGATAAAGGGACGCTGCCAGTGCTTGTTGTCGGGGCCGGACCGACAGGGTTGACCATGGCGGCGGAGCTGGCGCGGCACGGAGTACATTTCCGTATTATCGACAGGTCGCCACAGCCATCCGAGCACTCCAAGGCGCTTGCGGTCCAGCCCCGCACCCTGGAAATCTTCGAAGACATGGGTCTAATCGAAACGGCTCTGGCGCAAGGACTTGAACTAACCGAGCTCAATGCTTATTCCGAGGGCAGGCGCATTGTCCACCTGACATTGTCCGAACTGGACAGTCCTTATCCTTTCATCCTGTCTTTGCCGCAAAGTACTACGGAAAATATTCTCATCCAGCATTTGAAAGGACTTGGCGTTGAGGTGGAGCGCCAGGTGGAGTTTACTTACTTGAGCCAGAACAACAACGAAGTGACGGCCGTCTTGCATCACGGAAGCGGACGAGAGGAGTTGTGCAGATGTCACTGGCTAATCGGCTGTGACGGGGCGCACAGCGCTGTCCGGCACGGACTTGACCTTTCATTTGCCGGCGGCGACTTCGATGAGTTGTTCATGCTGGCAGACGTCCGCATAGACTGGAGCGAAAAGCCGCCGGCGGGCTTGTGCCTGTTCAACAAGGGCGACCGGGTAATTGGCGTCATCCCGATGCCTGGCGACCGCTTTCGTATCATTGCTGTCCTGCCTCCCGAAGCGCGAGTCTGGGAAGGGCAGACGGACGAGCCGGGGGAGCCGCCGCTCAGTGCCTTCCAGGATCTGATGAACGAGTGCTGTCACATCAGGGCCACCCTGAGCGATCCCGTCTGGCTGTCTGGTTTCAAGGTGCGCTTTCGGAAAGTCTTGCAATACAAGGCAGGCAGGGTCTTTCTGGCGGGCGACGCCGCGCACGTCCACAGCCCTGCCGGCGGACAAGGCTTGAATACAGGCATTCAGGACGCCTACAACCTTGCCTGGAAGCTGGCTCTGGTGGTAAGGGGGCTGGGCAAATCGGCCTTGATCGACAGCTATCACGCAGAAAGAGACGGCGTAGCAGTGGCGCTGCTGAAAGGCACGAATTTTCTCACCCGCGTCAACATCATGCGCAACCCGATCGGCAGGCAAGTGCGCAACCGGCTGGCACCGTTGCTGGTGGCACAAGAAGTTGTCCAGCAGCGCATCAAGGGTTTCCTGTCGGAGCTGGCGATTAGCTATCGCAAGAGCCCCATTGTATTGGAGCACAGGCACAGTCTGCTGAAGACGCGTGTACTTCCAGGCTCTCAGCCTGAAGAGCCAAACCCGAACCAGTGGCTGCAATTCAGTCTGGGACCTTCCGCTGGCGACAGAGTGCCGGATGCCTCGCTCACGAATCTGAGCACAGAAAGTCACATCAGGCTGTTTGCGATTCTCCAGGGCACCAGACATTGCTTGCTGCTTTTGACTGGCACTGATCCGTCCGCCGACGTGTTGCAATCGCTGTCTCGCATCGCTTATCAAGCCGAGCAAAAGTATGATCACAGCATCCATGTCCATATTGTCATTGGTGCAAGCTCTCGGCCGGCGTCTTTGAACTGGGACGGCTCGACCTTCCTCGACGAGGACCTGTCACTGCACCACAGGCTCGGCGCTGGCTCCGAGTGTCTTTACCTCATTCGTCCGGACGGCTACATCGGTTGCCGGGCACAGCCGGCGGACTTTTCCACAATCGAGGAATACTTCGAGCATATCCTGATTCCGAGGACTTCTTAGGACTGGAAGAAAAATGATCTTGCAGGAAACCGACTTGAAGACCCGACAGAACATGACGCACTTTCGCTGGATAGTGGTTGCTCTGTCATTCATCATCATCATCATCAATTACATGGATCGCTCGGCCATCTCTTATGCTATTGGCCCGATCAAGCAAGAATTCGGGCTGAATAACGCTGATTTCGGCACGATTGCCGCTGCTTTTGGGCTGGGCTACATGGTAATGACTCTAGGAGGCGGCATATTCGTCGATCTCTGGGGCGCGCGAAAAGTCTGGACCATCTCCGGTATCGCCTGGTCGGCTGTCACAGCATTGCTCGGTATCTCAAGCGGATTATGGATGCTCGCTTTCTTTCGCTTCATGCTCGGTATCACCGAAGGTCCGTGTTTCCCGGCGTTGACGCGCGTAGTCGCTGACTGGCTGCCGATGTCGGAGCGAGCGCGATCGACTGCCATGGGACTGTCGGCAGTGCCCCTGGCGTCTGTCATCGGGGCCCCTTTTATCTCGCACCTTATACTCTCTGTTGGCTGGAAAACAATGTTCTTTATACTGGGCGGGCTGGGAGTTGCCTGGTGCCTGCTTTTCTATGCATTCTTCCGTGATTATCCCGAAAACAGCTCCTTCGTCTCGCAGGCTGAGCTGACCCATATTCGCGAAGGCAAGGTTACAAGTCGGCAGTCCAGCGACGAAGAATTGCGGCGCCATCACTTGTCTTTTGGCCGGACCACCTGGAAATTCATGCTCACCAACCCGGCGCTTATAGCAAACAACTACGCCTTCTTCTCCTTCGGCTACTTGCTTTTCTTCGCCCTTACCTGGCTGCCCGGTTTTCTCGAGCAGACTTATGCCGTAAAACTCAAAGATGTAGGATGGTTTCTGATTGCGCCCTGGGCGACGGCGTTCGTTCTTTTAGCTCTAGGCGGCGTCATCTCCGATTATCTCTGGAAGCGCACAGGCAGCATACGCATAGCCCGCTCGCACATGATCTGGATTTGCCAGCTTCTTTCGGCTCTCTGCTTCATTCCAGTGACACTCATCCATTCTTTGCCTTCAGCGCTCATCCTGATATCTCTTGGTGTCGGACTCGGGCTCATGCCCAACGCCGCTTTCTACGCTATAAATGCCGACCTGGCAAAAGATCGCGCTGCCACAAGCCTCGGGCTCATGGATTGCTTTGCAGCCACGGCAGCGATTCTGGCGCCCTATCTTACTGGATATCTTTCGCATGTTACAGGCAATTTCAATTCGGCGATCGGACTGATGGTTGGACTGACATTGACTTCGGTGATCGGAGTCGTCTTGTTCCAGCACCCCGATCGACACATGGAGCAAAGGGAGAGCCAGTAGACCATGGTTAGCCCGAAGATGCCATCGTATGCGCTACCAGACCCATAAGGAGGAATGTTTCTTTATGTACGGCTTGCACAAGAATGATCTACTCAGGCGGCGCTTGCCGGCGCTCCTTCTCGGAGTCAACTTTGCTATTTGCCTTGGCGGGCTCGGGACCGATGTCCTTGCCGCCACTGACTCCGAAGTGCCATCCGAAGCTAAGGCGCCTTGCGTCATTGCCACACAGAACGACCTCCTTACGTGGATGACTTATTATTACTTGCACCCGCAGCCGGATCTGCTTGTACCGGCTTTGCTCTATGCCGACAAGCAAGGCTTGCTCGATTCCGACGGGCGCGCCCCGCTCATGGCTTTTGTCTCACAGGTGTTCACACAGAACCCGGGCAAGATCAAGCTCTGGGTCGAGCAACTCGATGGGCTCAAGCCCACCACCAGACCCATGCTCTGGACTGCCCTGTACTGGTCGCCGACAAAGGAAGCTGCCGAAGCTCTCGACAAAATCATTCAAGCACTGCCGGCCAAGGCACAAGCCGAGCTGAAAAGCCAGACCGCCCACCCCAGCGAGCCTGTGGAAAAGATGGCAATTGCCACGCCGGCTGTTCTCGATGAACTCTGGGGCAGCTTTTGCGCCACAGGCGACGAGCGTTATGTAAATCGCCTGCTCACGGTCCTGCCCTGGTGCGACTCTGATGGCAAAGACATCACCAAGTTGATGATAGGTGGCGCGGCAAAATGGTCACTCACCAGCAATGCCGAGCAGCATCCCAGAGTGATGAAGATCTGCCTCAAGGCGCGCGACACGCAGCCGGAGCTCAAGAAAATTCTCACTGAGGTAATCGACAGCGCCGAGAAACATGCCCGGGAAAGAATAGAAAGCAAGAAGCCGGTTGTAAGATGAAGCCATTGCGGATCATTTCTTTCGTTCTGGTTATTCTGGCAGGCTCAATGCTGGCTTTGTTTCTGGCTGAGCGCCCGCAGGTCAAGGCCGCTTCGTCTGATTTCTTGATCCAGCCTTATGTCCAGATAGGCAGCCGCCCGCCAGCAGCCAAGACTGAGCGCTTGAATCTCCTGTGGTCCACGAATGCCTCGTCCTCGAGCTGGACGGTGGAGATCAAATGGAAAGGCAACCCCTCCTGGACAAAAACAGCTGCTCCGTCCAGGCAACCGGTCTCCCTGGACGGCATTGAGCCGTTCTTCATCTATACGGCAACGCTTGCCGGTCTGACTCCGGGCGAGTCGGTCCAGTATCGCGTAGCCAGGGACGGGATACCGGTATTTGCCGCAACGGCAAATGCCTGCAAGGCAGCCGGGCAACCATGCCGTTTCGATGTATTCGGTGACTGTGGCTGCGGTAGCCGCGGGCAGAAGCAAATCGCCTACCAGGTCTTCCAGAGCAAGCCTGATTTTGTGATGGTGACAGGCGACATCGTTTACAACTTCGGACGGATGACGGAATATTTGCGTCACTTCTTTCCCGTTTACAACGCCGACCAGCCGTCTGCAGAAGATGGTGTACCGCTTTTGCGCTCGACGCTTTTCATAGCAGCTCCTGGGAATCACGACATTGCTCATGGCAACAACCTCGATGTAAGGAACCTGGATCAATTCCCGGACGGACTGGCCTATTTCTTGCTCTGGTCACAACCGCTCAATGGACCCACAGACAATCCGGGATCGCTGGATACGCCGGTAGCGGAAGGCTCCGCAGCACACAGGCAAGCTTTTCTTACCGCCGCCGGCAAGAACTATCCGCGCATGGCTAATTTCTCTTTCAATTACGGCAGCTGTCACTGGACAGTTCTGGATGCGGACCCGTATATGAACTGGACTGACAAGAAACTCCGAGACTGGCTGGAAAAGGACCTCGCTTCAGCCGCCAGCGCCACATGGAAATTCGTCGCCTTCCACCAGCCCGGTTTCAACTCCGACAGCAAACACTTCGAAGAGCAGCGCATGCGACTTGTATGCGACATACTCGAAAAATACAAAGTCGATGTCGTTTTCAACGGACATGTACATAATTATCAGCGCACGTTCCCTCTGCACTTCACCCTGAAGAAACAGCCGGACGGCAACGCCATGGCGGCAGATGGCACCGTATCCGGTGACTTCAGAATAGACAGGACTTTTGACGGCAGGACAAGCACGAAGCCCGACGGCATCATTTACATCATTACCGGCGGCGGCGGCGCTCCTTTGAGCGGTGCGCATATTCAAAACCGACCTGAGGCATGGCAGCCCTTCACGGCGAAAGTCGTTGCCGACCAGTACTCATTTTCGGAATGTTCCGTCGATGGCAAGACTCTCGTCATCCATCAAATCGCCGCCGACGGCAAAGAGCTCGACAAAATCACAGTTACAAAGTGAGTTGGCTTGGCTATTTCCTGCGCCACTGCCGGCGGTTAGATCGAGACGACACGCATAGCCGACAGGAGCGACACGCATATACGGCAAGCGCCGGTGTTTAAAGACTCCTAATGCCGCTCCCGCTCATTCATTAGCTAGCTATAAAGCCTCCTGCGGTCCAACGGTCCATAATTTGCCAGCAGTCAGAGGTACGTGCTATGCAACATCTCACTTCGATGGACTTTGCTCCGCAGATCGCCGCGCTTACCGGTGTGGCGGATCACCTGGATTTCAGAGCACGCAGCCATGCTCATAAAGAAGCGATAGTGTCAAACGACAGGCGCTTGACTTATGGGCAACTGGCATCTCGCGCCAGAGCCATTGCCGGACAGCTAAGCAGACTCGGCATCTCGAAAAGAGACAGGGTCGGGCTGCTCCATCCCAACCATCCTGACTACGTCGCAGCATTTTTTGCCATTGTCGGTCTCGGGGCAGTCGTCGTCCCTGTGAACCCCCTGTTGAAATCAGAAGAAATTTCGCATATCCTCGGCGACTCCGGCGCCAGGGCGCTCATTGTTCATGAGGCGGTCATGACCGAAGCTCTCTCAGCGTTACCGGACCTCAGCGGGCTCGAACAGCTTATTGTGTCCAGCGACATACCTGGCGCCGCTCCATTTTTTGCCCCTGGGAATTTCAGCGTCGTCGATCTCATCGAGGACAGCGATACACCAGATACGGTATCGTGGCCTCTGCCGGTCGATGCCGGACGAGATCTGGCCGTCCTTGTGTATACCTCAGGGACAACCGGCAGGCCCAAGGGCGCCATGCTCACACACTCCAACCTGCTGTCGGTGTTTCCGGGAAAACTGGAGATGTTCCATATCGGCGAGGCGGATCGCTGCCTGGCGACACTGCCGCTGTGCCACATATATGGCTTGACAGTCGTGATGATTGGCACAATCTCCCGGGCGGGCACATTGGTCATCATGCAAAAGTTCGAAGCTCGCGCAGCCCTCGAGCTTGTGCAACGCGAACGAGTGACATTGCTCCCGGCTGTGCCTGCAATGCATCAATTCATGCTGATGGAGCTGGACAAGACGGACTTCGATACATCCTCGCTCCGGGTCTGTTTCTCAGGCGGAGCTCCCCTTCCTGCCGAATTGCTCGGCAGGCTGGAGCGCGCTTTCAAAGTGCCGGTCATCGAAGGCTATGCCCTCACCGAGACAGCCTGTGTCGCCACTATCAACCCGCTTCACGGGACCCGCAAGGCAAGCTCGGTCGGACCGGCGGTGAACGGAGTGGAGATTGCCATCGCCGGAAGCGATGGGAGACTGCTTCCTCCTGGACCCGAGCACGTTGGTGAAATAATCATCAAGGGTCCAAACGTCATGCTCGGTTATCACAATCAACCTGCCGCCTCCGCCGACTCTTTGAAGGATGGTTGGTTCCATACAGGTGACCTCGGTTATCGGGATGAAGACGGCTACATTTATATCTGCGGGCGCAAGAAAGAGCTGATTATTCGCGGCGGACAAAACATTTATCCCAAAGAAATCGAAGATGTCCTCATGCGTCTTGATGGAGTGACGGAAGCTGCTGTTGTCGGCGTACCGGATGAATATATGGGCGAACGTGTCAAAGCTGTCCTTGTCGCGCCGGGATCCACACTCAGCGCGGAAGACGTAAAAGACCACTGTGCTCGCTTTCTGGCAGATTACAAAGTGCCTCGTCTTGTAGAGTTCACAGATGCTCTGCCGCGCAACTCCACAGGCAAAGTTCTCAAGCGCTTGCTGCAATGAACTCCGTCGCTGACCCGGTAGCGCACAATAGGATCTCCGCGGGAAAGTTAAGAAAAGTAAATCGGGTTGCTTGCCGGCATCCATGGCATTTCCAATTGACTTGTTTACTCGATTTCGCCATTTTAGTCCGAAATTGGGCAATTGCGACGAGATTACAAGGCTGTACATTTAGCTGAGAAACCAGCTCAGCGTCTACACGGAAAGCTCTCATGCACCAGACACCATACTTCGGCTCAGCATTGAAGCGCATCTCAACCGGTGTTGCTCTCGTGCTCGTGTCCGTGCCTGTGGTTTGCCTTCTTGTGCTGGTTCTTTGCCTGCCGGCTGGGAGCAAGGCGTATTTTGCTCCGGCAGACGAAATGATCAAGCATGCCGAGATCATTGCCCTGGTGGACATAACAAAAGTAAGTGCAGTCAGCGTCAAGGGTTCGCACTGGACGTACAGCCAGGTGGCTGATGCCAGAGTCGAGAAAGTGATCAAGGAAGTCCCCTCAGAAAAGGCAGATGCAGGCAAAATGACGCGGAGCATCAAGCTGTATGGCGGTGAGGATTTTGAATGTGCGCGCTGCAATTTTGTGCCGGGACACTTTCTGGTCTTTCTGCGGCACGACGGTCCACTTCTTGTCAGCTCCAACTGGCACCTGGCAATACGCCCGCTCAAGAACGGCATGGTTGAGTGGTACACAGTCTTCGGCTGGAGTCCTGCTGATATGCAAGAAGTCCCTTTGAAGGATGTTTTGAATCAAATCAAGAAAACTCTCGCCAGTCCGGACAGATAATACCCATTAGACTGACTCGGCAGGTTCAGGCAGCAGACGCCCGCACAATTCCCCTCAGTCTGTAACAAAAGGGAAATTTTGTTCCGTCCGGCGGTGTCTGTCGGCATCGTACTTTCCTTGCATTAATGATGTGCTGGGGCTATAGTGGATTTAACACAATTGACGATGTTAAACGCACCAGCTGCCGGTTTCACCAGCAGCCAGCCACACTGCACAAAAGCGCTTACCAAAGCATGACCAGAAGACTCAACTGGATTGATGTTCTGAACGAGCAGCCAAAGTGGCGCGCGCGCACAGATCTTGTCAATTGGTTTTCGGAGTTGATCGGCCGCCCGGCAGCGCTGAAAGACGGTGCAGTTGAAGGATTTGAGGAGGCTCTCGGCTTCATGCGCAGGCAGATGGCCAATCTGCACTTCTCAGAGCCGGTGGATCTCATCTGGCTCGACGCCCAGCTCAAAACAGTAAACCTGGGGCTATTGCACCATCAGGGCGCTCAGGAGGGAATAAACGGCCGGCTGCCTCTCTTTCGCGCACGCGTAAAAGGGCTCCTGGACTCTGATTTGCTTCGCTCGGTCAAGGACACTTTGCTAGTCCAGTTTGCCGAATTCACAGCAACATCGCTTGCCGAGGGCGAGCCCTTGTCTGTACATCGCTGCCAGGGACTTGAGAAAACAAGCTCAACTGATTCTCGCGCTGCAGCAGCCTGGTATCCTGTCCAAACAGAAATGCGCTGGCTGGCGGAAATCCCGCTTGCCGCAGGGCTTCCGCAAAAGGATAGAGACAGTGTCCGGCGCTGCCTGATGCTGTTTCCATCGATTTCTCAGACAGATTTCTGCTCTCACATCTGCTGCACGTCCAGCTATGAGATCGGCAAGCAAGCGCAAGAACCTGCAGTTGTCACAGAGAAGCAACGGCGCTACCGCAAGAAACAGGAGAAATAAGTGTCTGGTTATCTGAGCTCATTGAGCGTGTCATCGACTCATACGTACATGTCCGGCCATTTCCAGGCGTTTAAAATAATCCTCCCAGCTTTTGTGGTTTGCTTGATCTGGTTTGCCAGCATAGCTCCAACCGGCATCGCTGCTCAGCCACAGATGTGGCCGCCGCGACTGGGAATGGTCTATCCGGACCTCGTATTGCCGAATCAAGATGGCAAGCCGACGCGGCTGTCATCCTTCAAAGGCAAGGTTATTCTGATCGAGCCGATAGGTATGTCCTGTCCGGCCTGCCAGGCCTTCGTCGGAGGCGGCAAGCCAAAAGTGGGCGGATTCCAGGGTTGCAACCCCCAGCAGGGGATGCCCGACTTCGCCGACTACTGCGCTTCAAGAAACATCTCCCTGGATAACCCGGACCTTGTCCTGGTCCAGCTTCTTCTCTACAGCCCGTCGATGGGCGCCCCTTCCATTTCCGAGGCACAGGCGTGGGACAGGCACTTTTCAGTAAGCAAACACAGGAACCGGGTGATTCTCCTTGCTGACAGCTCTTTTATCAACAATGCCAGTTACAACATGATCCCTGGTTTCCAGCTCGTAGACCGCAATTTCATTCTGGCTGTCGACGCCGCCGGGCACGCGCCTCGGAATAATCTCTGGGAAGAGCTCGTGCCTCAACTCGGGCAGATGCTCGCTTCAAACACGCCAGCTCACAATTGAAGGAAGCAAGCCGTGCCCGTTGACGGCTTCTCCGTGCGCCCCCGGTGAAACCGCATGTGGTGGCGTTAATATAATGCAGGCGTCACCTAATCTCAGTTGGACTAGCCGCTGACGCCTGGTCCGGCAGCCACCGCATGGGTAGATCGCCAAAGCTGAATGAATTCGCGGCTGGCCCGGTCTCCTATAAGGACGGACAGCTCTTTCTGACAGTCCATGCAGTGGAGACCGGCTTCCAGATGTGCCAGGATTTCCTCGACGTGCTGACGAATGACAAGCTCTCTGGCGGTAACTTTCTTCCGGTATCTGTGGTTGAGATAGACCTGGGTAACCAGGGCGAAAATGGTGCCACCAGAGGCGATCAGACCCAAAATTCCCGGGACTGGGCTGTGTTGCTCGCTACTGTTATGTGTATCTTGAGAAGCGTTGTGGTCAGCCATAGTGCTCATTTCTCCGTCCGGAGAGACTGAGGAGGCTGCTGGAGCCGATGGCAGCTCTGCTTGGTGGCTATGTCCGCTATTCAGACCAGCCAGTGTTGTGATATTTTGAGCCAGGCTCAGTCCAGAAACGGCACCTACGCTACCCAGGGTGACAACATTGGCCAGCCCTTGGCGCTTCGCCAGTCGCTGCAGCTCCTTATCTCGCTGGTAAGCCATGCTAAGAATTAGATTGCCCCAGAGACTGTCAGAAAGCACACTGCCGGCTGCCAGTTTAGGTCCGGATGATTGTTCCATCAATTGAATTGCACCCAGGTCACAGCCGCCGCAATGGGCTATGAGCAGCTTATTGTCCGTTTGTCGGCTGGCGACTCCGGTTTCTGGCGCTGCAGGCATTTCTGTATCCAGCACGTGATGGATCTGACAGTTGGCCGGCAGTGAGCAAGTAGAAACGCAATAAGCGGCAAGGCAGGCAACAGCCCTTGAACGAAATTGTGAGTGCAACACGGTCCCATATTCTCCTGTCTCCTATGTTGCACAGTTATAGCGAGCCGCCTGGGCCATTAAAAGCTATCCAGGGACTGGGGATAACCCATCCCCCCGGTGGGGTTAATGGCAGCAGCCTGACTTTGCTGAACTGGTGGCCACAGGTGAGTCTGTGGGGTTTTCGTCTGATTCGTAGAGAGTCGGAGCCTGCTGGAACACTTGCATTAATTCTTCGATAACCCGTGCTGAATCCTGATTTTGAACAGCCTGAACAACACAGGTTTCCAGATGCTGACGCAGGATGACCGCCGATGTCTTGTCGAGAGCGGCTTGAACTGCCTTTAGCTGATTGAGTACGTCAATGCAGTATTTTTTTTCATCGACCATCCGGTAGACAGCATTCAGGTGCCCGATTGCCTTGGCCAGCCGGGCTTTCAGTTTCTCTTTTGAATCGTCGGTGATCGGCATAATGCATAGTGTACTGTGATGCCGTAAGGCAGCACACTCTTGGCAATCAAGATAAGCGTCCAATAATAATTACTAGGTTTAGCTCCGGGATGGCCGAAGCCGCAAAGGCATGCTAGGACGGCCTTCTAGGATAGGGGCAAACTTCATGTACCAGTCACTTGCGCCCGAAAAGTTCTCCTGAGGACCTTTGAAATTTGGAAACCATGATTCCGCGGGCGCTGATCGATTGCGTCGAAAGACGCGACTCTGGTTGACGATTTTCACCAAATATAGCCTTGTGAGGCGGCTACGCTTTTCTTGTATCCAGGCTATGCCTGGCGCTGCAGGGCATAGCCTGGCTCCTTGGGAGGTCATGCGTTTGCGCAAGCCGACACTAGTGCCCCTCGAGCGGTTTGCTGTGCAGAACTTTCTCCAGTTCGTAGGGCGGGCGCGGGTCGCCGTCGGTGCGGCGAAGGTCCGTCATAGTCAGGCGATTGGGGATGAAGTCAGTAGCCGCGCGCCCGGCTAAGCCAACGCCGATGGCGATCAGCCCGACTGTTCTTGCCGGGCGAATGAAGCTCATCACGGCGCCGGCTGCCGTGGAAGCATCAGCCAGGCTGGACAGCGCGAATTTCCAGGTATCGCGATTGTCTGTGGACTGCGAATATTCCATCAAGTCTTCTGCCAGGCTGCTGGCTCCGTAAGCTCCGAGTCCCAAGCCCATGGCTTTCGGGAAACGGCTCAAAAGGCGATAACCGGCCAGCCCAGCAAGCCCTGCCACCCCTGTCTCACCAATTGCTGCAGCCGGTTGGTGCAACCACTGATATTGATATTTCTGTGCCCAGGACTCCGGAGCCCAGGAATAAGTCGTCTGAAACTTGCCAGGGCCGCTCAACAGTTTCTGCACGTCTTCGACCGGTGTGTGATAAGACTGCGAGCCGTCCTTGGGATCGATCATGTCAGCTACGCCCACGACTTTGCCGCTGGCGTCAACTAGCGGACCGCCGGACGAGCCGTGATCGACTCGGACCAGCCCATGTACGAGCGATCGTCCCAGTCCTTCAGTAGCGTCCTCTTGCTCCTTCGGCGTCAGATTGCTGACGCTCTTCATTATCAACATCAAGCTTTTGGCATCGGCATTTGCCAGCATATTCATCTGGTCCGACATGAAGCGGAAATACCCTGGCGAAATGTAAGCTGGTCTTTGCCCCAGCGGATGGCCAAGCGCCCAGAGCGGCTGGTCGGGGGTGAGTTTGTCACTGGTGCCCAGATTGAGCGGTTTGGTGTCTTTCAGTCCTCTGACAGTCAGGGTCGCCAGATCGTGCAGATCGTCCAGCTTCTCAACCTGCGCCTTGAACTTCCGCCCGTCGGCAGTGATAACAAACTGCTCGTTGGAGCCCAGGACGACGTGAGCGTCAGTCACCACGCGCC
>JAHFBI010000052.1:0-5345 GCA_023250095.1 Candidatus Melainabacteria bacterium | reverse complement strand
AAAGAAACCGCTGCCCTTGCCTTTGTCGGTTGTTATCTGTACAACACTCGGCAGAAGCTCCTCATAGAGCCGGCGCGCGGTCGCGTCGGCCTCCGGCTGTTTCTCGCCGGGAGATTTCATGTCCATACCGGGCTTGAGGACTGGGATATCAGGTTGTTCAGGCATAAGACAAGTGTTTCCAGAATGACGTACATGGCAGGATGTTATTGCTAAATCCAAGTGCCGTCGATGGGGAAACTACGCAAACAGGCTGCAGGATGGCATATCAAGCATCAGTCGGCGCCCTGGGGGTGCCCGGAAGCTTCCGGGGAGTTGCTTGCGGAACTTTCGGTGCCGGGGCTGCCAGGAGAAGCTTTGTCGGCAGCCGGCATCCGTGTAGTAACATTCACGAGCTTGAAAGGTGCGGCATATGGAGAATAGTAGACTTCGTCCTTCAAGAGCGGAAAGCCGGCGTCGAAGTAATAATTGAATATCGCGCGAAAGCTGTTGACGGGCGTGATTCCGTCATACACTGCCACCGGCGCATTATGAGGAAAGTAATAAGCGTTGAAGATGCGCATGCGCTCGCCGAGGTAAGCGTCGCTGGGTTTGTAATTAAATGCGTTCGTATCGCAAGAGGACGAACCGTGATCCGACTGCAAAACAATCACTGGCTTGTCGCCTGGCCGGGACAGAATTGCACGGATTGCTTCCTGGGCTTTCTTCTCGGCGAAAATGGACTGTTCCAGATAGGGCTTCTTCAGTCTGTAATCGCTGCCATCCATATACGGCGTCATGCCGGCGCCCGATGGCTCGCCATTTGCGCAAAATAGATAAGGCGGGTGGGGCAGCAGCACATGCACAAAAACAAATTTGGGCCCTGGCTCTTTCTGAATGTCCGGCAAACTGGCGAATATGGCAAGCTTCTTGGCGGAAATGGCATCACGCAAAAAATGCAGGCGTCGCTCCAGCGGGCCGTAAGCTGTCGTGAGCATTAGTTCGGCAAAAAACTGATCCATCCAGCCGCACTCTATATTGGTGCTTGCATAAGGGTTGTAGTTGCTCGCCCCCCAGCCGGAGCTGCAATGGATGTACCTGTACCCGTTTGCCTTGAGGAAGCGCCCGACAGCGTGATCTTGCATGAGGCGATCGAGCGGCCACCAGTCGGAAGAAACCGTACCTATTAAGGATGGAATGTAATCATTCAAATAATCCATATTCAGCGACGATGGAATCGAAAGCATCGTCATCTGGTAATTTGGATGGCAACCTGAATAGATGTGGAACCCTTCGGCGCCGAGAGCCTGAATGAAAGCGCCGTTGTCGTAACCGAAATATTTCTTGTATACATCCGGGTTGGCATAACCGTCAAGAATAATGTAATAGATGTCCGGCTTGATCATTTGCTTGCCTGTCTGAGCCTGCTCGGAAGGGCTTGTCCTGAGCCCTCGAGCAACAGTTGCCGGTTTAAGGTTAAGGCTTAAATCAAAATTGTGTTCGGGCGGCTCGCTTAGCAGATGCAACGCAACGACAAAAAGCTTCATGCCGACAAGAAAAATTGCCGCCAGATTGAGCAGCGCTGTTGCGCGTTCCATATTCCTGCGTGTCAGGACCGCGAAGCACACAGCCGAGACGGCAAGCAACAACCAGACTACCAGGCAGGCATCCTCGCCGGGCGCGTTCAAAGCGCACATGGCAACCACGGATTTCAAGCCATCGTATGGCGCTTTGAAAAACAGCAGCGCGCTCACAATGATAGTCGTCACAAGGGCAGCACGCTGCTGGTCTTTGAATGCCAGCGTCAGTCCGCCCCAGAGCCCGGCGGCCCACGCCAATGCTGAGGCCGCCGGAAGAAGCATTTTGTCTGGCAAATAGAGATTGACCGCACTTACATAGAAAGAGATGACAGCAAGCACGGCAAACAAGAGCGGGTGAAAGGCTAGCTGCTTCTTCATCGCAGGGCTCCGGAGCGCAAGGTGCCGATATTAGCACAAGCAGTAAACATTTATTGCACACACGCCATGTGGATCGAACTTTTGCACCATCTGCTTCGTTTCATCTGTTGTGTGTTCCATCCCGCGCTCAAAGGAGCCATAACATGAAAGCATCCATCTGCCTCAACGAATTGATGTTTCTTGCCGCCATCGCTTATTTTGCCTCACCACCGCCTGCCCTTGCCTACCTGGACCCGGGCACCGGCAGCTATATGGCGCAGGTCCTGTTCAGCCTTGTATTTGGCGGCTGGCTCTTCATCAAATCTCTGCTCTTCAAGCGCAGCTAGACAGTATGCTTACTACAGAACGATTGCCTTCTTCTTTCAGAGATCCCAGCGGCTTCGTCTTCCGGCTGGGCACATCCTTGTTTCGGCAAGTGGCGCCAGGCTATAAAGAGCATTACGACCAGCTCATTGCCTCCGGCCTTTACCAGACACTCTCCGATTGCGAGCTTCTTGTAAAACATCAGGAGGTAGATCTAGGCAGATCCTGCCCGGAGCAGACATATAAAGTTCTCAAACCGGAGCTTGTACCTTTCATCTCTTATCCTTACGAATGGTGCTTCGATCAACTAAAGGATGCTGCTCTGTGCACTCTGAAGGTACAGAAACTGGCTATGCAGCACGGCATGACTTTGAAAGACGCCAGCGCTTTCAACATTCAATTTCTCAAGGGAAAGGCTGTGCTCATCGACACGCTCTCCTTTGAAATGCAGAAAGAAGGCGAACCCTGGGTCGCCTACAGGCAGTTCTGCCAGCATTTTCTTGCTCCTTTGGCTCTCATGTCTTACAAGGACATCAGGCTGAACCGCATGCTCCAGCTATACATAGATGGCATACCGCTGGATCTGGCCACATCATTGCTGCCAAATCACGCCTGGCTGAACATCTCTCTTCTGGCACATCTTCTGCTGCACTCGAGATCCCAGCGGCACTATTCAGACAAGCAGGTCGAACACAGACGTCTCAAACTGTCTGCTCTCTCATTGGCGGGGCTCATCGACAATCTGGAGGCGACCATCTCCTCGCTCAAATGCCCGGTTCAAAAGACGGAGTGGGCTGATTACTACGCTGACACCAATTATTCTGACGCCGCGTTGAGCCAGAAGGAGAGGCTCGTGTCGGAATTCTTAGACGAGCTCGCCCCAGCCAAGGTCTGGGATATAGGGGCCAATGTCGGCTTGTTCAGCCGCATTGCCGCAAAGAAAGGCATGCACACCGTCTCGATGGATGTTGACCCGATGTGCGTGGAAAGAAACTACCGGGTCTCTGCCGAAAGAGGTGAAACAAACATTTTGCCGCTGGTCCTGGATCTGACAGCGCCCACTCCAGCTATCGGCTGGGGCGCAAAAGAAAGGCTGTCTCTTTCGGAGCGCGGACCGGCCGACACGGTGATGGCACTGGCTCTCATTCACCACCTGGCAATTTCGAACAATGTCCCGCTCTGGCGTATTGCGGAATTCTTTGCCGAAATAAGCAAGTCGCTCATCATCGAGTTTGTTCCGAGGGACGATTGCCAGGTCGAAAGACTCCTGTTGACCAGAGAAGACATTTTCCCGAACTACACGCAGGAAGCCTTCGAAGCCGAGTTCGGAAAATTCTTCGACATCGAAAAATCAGTAAGAATCGACGGGTCCCGGCGCACTCTCTATTTGATGAAGAGATAAATGTAAAGGAATTTTACCGGAGCCTGACCGGAAATCGAACCCTCTTGGCATCTCTGGCGTATGAATCATCGGTTGGTTCAAAGGGAGATGGAAAAATGTTCAGGCAAATGGTGGCAATACTGGCAGGCTGGTTCAAAAGCGAACCGGTGCTCAGTTTGAAAGAAACATCAGAGCTGAAAGCCAAACTCCTTTACTTGAAGAATCGCCGCCGTTATGACACTGAGCTGCTGGAGGCCACCGACGCCAGTACAGCAAGCAACCTGAGGACGATAAAGGGCTCACTGGGAGCTGGTCGCCGAAACAACGCCAGCTGCAGGAATTCCTGGTCAATTGTGCACGACAGTGAGCCTTCAACCGAGCCGGCAATCGCGATACTGGCCGTACAGACAGCAACCCTGAAGTTCGAGCCTGTTCTCACAATGCACGATGCCAGCAGAAAACTGGAAGAACTTTTACGCACAGGAGCCGACCATTTCACCGCCAAAGACTAGCCCAGAACGGCTCAGGAGTTAACTGTATGAACAGGATAGGAAGAAAACGCGCAAGAGGTGTGTCGATCGCCGAAGCAGCCGCATCATTGACGTTATTGCTGCCATTGATGATGACAATTCTCTTTGTCGTGCTGGAGGCAAGCTACGCCTATCTCATCAAGACATCACTGAACGAGGCGGCCCGCGAGGCAGGACGCGATCTTTCCGTGGCGTATGGGCAGGACGCTTCCATCGCCGGTAACCGGACTCTCGAAGACGCCCAGGTCTTTGACACTATACGGATTACCAATATGGTGAATAACTCCGCCCAGTTCAGCGAACCAGTCTGGAACACCAGCAGCTCGCCGCCCACAGTCACTGTTGGCGTCACATATACCAGCGGACAGTATGGATTGCCGACATTCCCCAATCCGGATCCACTGGGGTTGAGCGGGCAATTGACAATAAGCGCAAGCTCAACCTACAGACTCGAATAATCCAGAGCAGGAGATTCTACAATGCCCACCAGAGACAACTTCAATTCAGGCAGTAAGACTACAATCCGGAGAGCAAAGGGCTCTCTGGGTTCCCTCATGCTGGCAGCCTCAATTCCCATCTGTTTTGCCATAGGGGCTTTCGCACTGGATCTGGCGCACTTTGCCACTGTGCGCGGTGAACTCCAGAAAGCTGTCGATGCGGCAGCATTAGCTGGAGCAGCAGATCTTCTCACCGCCCCCAACAGTTGTGACGCTGACGCATTGACTGTGGCGTCCCTGAATACGGCTGACGGGCGTGCAGTTTCCAATCTTTCGACAGATACGGCCGTAACGGTGTCCGTTACACCTTGTACCCAGGAGACAGCCGGAGAAGTAGCAGTCACGGCCAGCATGAAAGTGGATCACATGTTTGCCACAATTTTCGGCCATCCCAGCGACTATGCCAGTGCAACGGGAACAGCCGGCAGTGGCGGTACCTTAGTACAGCTAGCCTGGGGGCAGGCATTCCCCCTTGCCGTTAGCATCGACACAGTGTGCGACGGCCCGGGCAATTCGAGCAGCAGCTCAGGTGGTGGCAGCTCCGGCGGTAGTTCGTCTGGTAGCGGCTCGAGCAGCAGCTCGTCGGGTGGCAGTTCCTGTGGTGGCTCGTCGGATAGTGGCTCGAGCGGTAGTTCGTCTGGTAGCGGCTCGAGCAGCAGCTCAGGTGGTGGCAGTTCC
The DNA here is from genome assembly GCA_023250095.1 of Candidatus Melainabacteria bacterium. Classification (GTDB taxonomy): domain Bacteria; phylum Cyanobacteriota; class Vampirovibrionia; order Obscuribacterales; family Obscuribacteraceae; genus JAHFBI01. The sequence goes on along the minus strand of JAHFBI010000052.1, from coordinate 22 downwards.
TGCGGTAGCTCGTCGGATAGTG
>JAHFBI010000051.1 GCA_023250095.1 Candidatus Melainabacteria bacterium | reverse complement strand
GGCGCTCGGTCAATTCTTCGAGAGCTTCTTGCGACTGCTTGCGCTCGGAGATGTCCTGAATTATTCCGGTCAGCCGTGCTGAGGCAGTATTTGCGCCGGCTGACGGACTCCCGTATGCCGAGAGAAAGCGCTTGCCCGAATCAGGGAGCGCCGTGCGAAATTCGGCGCTGAAATCACAGCCCAGTCTTAGAGCATCTTCCAGGCTCTCTTTTACCGCTTCTCTTTCGGCTGGTGCGATACAGTCGAGCACATCATTGACAGTGTGCTCGGGCGGTCCGGGTGGCAAGCCAAATATTGCTCGGGCACCTTCGTCGAGGGACATTCTGCCTGAATCTGCTTCAATGCTCCATGTACCGAGCCGCGCTGCCGACAGTGCAAGGTTGAGATGTGTGACGCTTTGCTCGAGGGCGCGTCTTGACTTGAAGAGTTCGTATTCGCTTGCCAGAGCCTTTTGCTCCTCGGCAAATAAGTGCAGCCCGAACCAGTACACCACTAAACTGAACACAACAATGAGAGCCACGACCATAGCGCAAACCCCCAGCTCCGTCCCATATAGCCCCAGAGACTGTCCGTTCAGCCTTATCCATCCAAGAATGAGAGGCAGAAAGAAGACGACCGGGAGCAAACGTCTGACAAAAGATCCCGTCGTTGATTTGCTCGTAACCAGCCGCATGACGCCCAGCTCTGGTCTGGCAAAGAGGATGGCGTGCGCAAGGAGAGCCACGCAAAGAGCTGCATTGAAAGCCATGTGTGAGAAGGTGGGATTGCCGTGCATTTGCTGGACGCCAAGCAAGTAGCCCACTAATGCCAGAAGGGCAATCAGCCCGGCCGGAATTATAAGAGCCTGAGTGAGCGTAATGGGCGAGCTTAACTCATTCTTCCTGTCGAGTGCCAGAAGCGACAGACCAAGGAGAAGAAAACTCAAAGCCTCGTTGGCCGAAGGCCTGAATAAGGTGAAGCCTGACTGCAATTGTCCGGCCGCCCGAAAGAAGACCTGGTCGATTCCCAGATCGCAGCCAAAAACATATTCGGACAGGGTAAACAGGGCAATCAAGGTAATTGCCGCGGCGCAAGCGTTGATGGCCAGGTGAGAGCGTTTCTTCAAGCTGTCGGCAGCACGAAGATTCATGAGCCATACTGCGGTTGCGGCAAGAAGTATGACCGGGATGTCATTGGGCTTCATTGGCGCCCATTCAGGAATCACGCTCTTAAGCAGCGGCAAGTCAAAGATCCAGCCAATCAGCACAAGGGCGGCTATAAGCCCGGCAAGCAGTCCCTCAAGTCGGGAAATAGTCCTGTAACTGTCCACTCTTATTCTCAGCAGAAGAAAATAGACTGGAGATGCCCGGCATCACCTTGCAAAGGGCAAACAGGAGGTAATGCCGCCGCTATTGTCTCCTGTTTGTCTTGCCTTGGGGACATTCTTAAGGTCGCTGCAAATTTGAGCTAAGCCGAAGCTGCTCAAGTGATGTGCAAAAAGGTTCGGGCGCATGAGTCGGCTTCAGAGTCATCTTGCTCCCAGGGCTCGTCTCAAAGGCAGGATCGACAAAATATCAGGACAAAAACGCACAAGCCCGGTCAGCTGAAGGGCGAACCGGGCTTGTGGTGTAGCTGATAGGAAGAAGTGCTGTTGCCGGCAGTCTTCCGGAATCAGAGCTATTTCTCTTCGGACTTGGCTTCTTTCTTCTCAGTCTTATCGCACTTCTTGTCAGCCTTGCACTTCTTCTCTTTCTTGGTTTCTTTGGTTTCTTCTTTCTTGGCTTCTTTGGTTTCTTCCGGCTTCTTCTCTTCGGACTTGGCTTCTTCCTTCTTCTCTTTCTTGGCTATTTTCTTGGAAGCTTTCTTTTCAGTAGCCGGCTTGGCTGTTTCGGTGGTTTTGGTTTCGGGAGTGGCTTTAGGCTCTTCTGCCGACACGGGGAGGCTGCCGAGAGCTCCGACGAGCAGACCGGTGGTAAGAGCAATTGAAAGAATATTCTTCATACGTCTCATGTCCTTTTCTTTAGGTTGTATGGTAGTTTCCATGAGCAGGCGTCATGGCGAATGACGGGCGCTCATTGTTTCACAGCGCTCAGGCTGCGTTATCGGTCGATCGGACTAGTCCTTGCGGAGGACGGGCGGGAAAGACCATATTGCCCGCGATTTCCGAGCCGAAGGCAAACTTTACAGGCTTCACAGCTGGTCAACTATCATCCTCTCGGATGATTTCCTCAAGGTAATCATCCATGTCGCGTACGAATTCTATGAACTGATTTGTGACAGCGCGGGCGGCAGTCAGGACGTCGGCAATTTCTTCGGGAGTGATGTCATCGACGTGGATGCCGGCAATGACACAGACACGTCGGCGCAAACTACGGCAGACCTTGAGGGATAACTCGTGGGCCAGTTTGTCTTCACGGTGGCCTGCTGACGAGAGGACCGAAGCCCAGGCCCTTTTGGATCCTTGATCTATATCAGCCAGGGCCACTGCGCCGATATGAGCCTGTTCGTTGAAAACAAGCAGGACGAGATCGTCCCCCATGCTCAGCGTCTCCAGGTGCGTGGTTGAGCGCCCTTCACCGGCGACGAAGGATGTTTTCAAACCCCATTGCTCTTGATCGTCTTGGCGATCGCTTTCAGGAATATCGATGCTTGAGCACCTCGAGATTGCCGGTCGTGGACCTTTACGCGGCAGCGTCGGGAGTTGCTTTGCCAGGCACTGTGTCTTCGCTGACAATAATGTCGGAAGCCTCATGCAGGCTGCCTAGCCTGGAGAGCATGAACCAGACAAGAGGAACCACGCCGCCGACAACAAAGATACCACCGCCGACGGCTCGCATCCATGTGAAAGTCTGGAAAGGGATGGACATGAGGAATTGTTGTGAGCGGGCAAACCAGAGACCGTGATCAACTACAGCCGAAAATTGCAGGATGCCTGCCGGGAAAAGGTCCAGGAGCACCATGAGCACAAGCCCCAGGTTCATGGACCAGAAAGCGCAGCGGATAAGCCTGCTGTTCCAACTCTCCTGAGGGATCAAATAGCGCGCACAAAAGAGCATGGCTGCAAGGGCCAGGTTGCCGTAAACTCCCATGAGAGCAGCGTGTCCGTGGTTGACCGTGAGATATGTGCCGTGCTCGTAATAGTTGATGATTGGCAGATTGATGATGAAGCCGAATACGCCTGCTCCCATGAAGTTCCAGAAATTGACCCCGAGCAAGAAGAGGAAAGTATCTCCTTGAGCGAACAATCCGGTCTCACCTGACAGGCGCAGCTGGGTTTGCGGTGTATTACGCAATTTCCAGGCTTCAAGCGTGAGCAATATGAGCGGCACTACCTGCAGTGTGGAAAAAATGCTTCCTAGAGCAAGAGTCTCGACCGGTTTGGCATTCCAGTAGAAATTATGCGATATGCCGATGATTCCCGAGCCAAGAAAAAGAAGCGTGGAGAGATAGACGACCCTGGAGCCGGCATTGAATGTCACAAGCCCCATCAAATACATGAAATAGGCGATGAGAGCAGTGGTGAAAACTTCGAAGAAGGCTTCCACCCACATGTGTATGACGCACCAGCGCCAGAAATCGGCAATCACGAAATTGGTCTTGGGCTCGGCGACAAAACCAGATATGAAAAGGACAAGAACGCACAGAACTGAGTAGAAAAGCCAGTTAGGAAGCGCCAGCGGGTGGGCGTTTTTCAAAGACTCCTTCGAGCCCCGGTAAAGTATGAACGCCCAGAGCCCGATCGCGGCAAAGAGCATCCATTGCCAGGCTTTGCCCAGCTCGACGAACTCCCAGCCCTGGTTGCCCAGGAGCCACCACTGTGCCAGCAGCCCTCTGGGACCTAGAAAGATGCCTACCGAGCTTCCCAGCACCATGAAAACAAGCAAGGCAAACAACATATTGATGAGTGCAAGCTGTCCCCTGGGTTCTTCTTTGGAAATCATGGGCAGGACGAAGACCGAAGCGCCTATCCAGCAGGAGGTTATCCACATGAGAGAAAGCTGGAGGTGCCAGCTGCGCGTGACTGTGATGGGCAATTCGAAAGAAATGTCGTGTCCGAAGAAATTAGTGAATTTTACGAAGTCGTGGATTGTGAGAACTCCGGCAAGCACTTGCAGCAAAAAGAGCAAGATCGCAACGGCGAAGAATTTGTAAGTGGCTCTTTGAGTTATCGTCGGACGGAAATTAGCCAGATAGTCCAGAGTCAGAACCGGCTGTGAGCGGTCGGTCTGACCGTTTCCGATAGCCTTGTCCAGTCTGCCGCGCATATATAGGACAAAACCCAAGCCCAGTATGAACCCCAGGCAGCCAAAGACCGTCCAGAGGGTAATCTGGGCCGAGGGAGTGTTGCCGGCGCTTTCATCGAAGGGCCAGTTATGGGTGAAGCTGTAATTCTTGCCGGGGCGATCTGCTCCGCAGACCCAGGCACCCCAGAAGAAGAAGTCTGTTAGCTCTTTTACATCCTGCCGGTCGCTAATATAGGCAGCCGGGTGCATTCCTTCCAGATTTTTACCGGCGAAGAATTCCTCAAAATGGGCAAGCAAAGACTGATAAGCATGTACCTGCCCGGGGCTGAGAAGGACACTATTGCTTACTGTCTGGTAGCGGTTGTCTTTAATTTCCTTTTTGACGCGCGCCTCTATGCCGGCTATTTCTTCAGGAGATAGAGCTTTGCCACCGGCAGCCGTTTTTTCCTTTTCATAAAAGTCTTTCATGGAAAGGGCAGTCTGGTGCAGAGCGTCTGCAGTGAAATCAGGACCCCTCCCGGCTCCGTCGCCGAACATGCTGCCATAGTCCATAAGGGCGTATTTCTGGAAGACTGTCTGCCCGGTCAAGATAGAGTCATGTGAGACTACAGTTCGACCGTCGCAACTGACAAAATCCGGTATCGGCGGCGCATCTTGATAAGTGCGTATGCCCATAAAAAAGACCCCTGCCAGACCGGATACGATCACGACAATGATGGGTATCCACCAGTTTTTCCCTTGCATTTTGATTTTCCTCAAACAGCTGGCGCATGGACGGAAGGGCGGGAGCGCTTGCTTTCCACATTATTCACGTTACCGTCAACTTTTCAAACGACATAAATGATTCGGAGGTTCAATCTTCTGGGAAAAAAGTCGTCTTGACAGCCGTTGATCATCCCCCGGGATGAGAACGAAAAGGAAACCATCCGGACTTTTCTGGACGGTTTCCCTTTTGTTGGATGTTTCAGAGAAATGCTCTGGATCTGATTATCGAGTTGAGTCTCCTGGCAATGTTAGAGATGGTCTCATTCTTGAGCTTGTCTGCCCTGTCCTTTTCTTGCGGCTCCTATTTGGCCGGGCTGCCTGTGGGAGCCGGGGCTGGGGCCGACTGGATGAGAGCGGTGTTCTCACCATAGCGCTTCTGGTAGAACTCAAGCATGCGCTTACGCTCTTCTGGCGAGAGCCCTTTCATCCAGGCATGGTCGGGAGTGGAGAGTTCCGTGGCAATAAGCTTCTTGAGCTCTTCGTCATGGTTTTTCTCGGCAATCTCCTGAGCCAGGGGCAGGAAGTGGAAATAAAAATTCCTTGCTACTTCGAAGGCCCCGTGCCACTGAGTGTAATCCGGTCCCATCATGGAAGCGCCCATGCGCATGCGACGCCCTTCGTGGTGCCACAATTCGTAGAACTTCCACTCTATGTCGCTGCCGAAAGGCACTTTCGTGTCGACATAGTTATGGGCTTTGATGTAGTCCATGATCTTGAGGGCGGGCTGGGCAAACTTGCCGTTATAGAGAGCAACCAGCGCGTCGTATTGATCGTAGAAGTTTTTGACATGCGTCGGTCCGTGGCAGGCCGAGCAAACTTCTTGCATGCTCTTGCGCTTTTCTTCAGGCAACATGTCGAACTTTTTCACTTCGCCGAAATCATCTAGCTTGGCCGAGTGCGATGTTGTCAGTTTGCTGATGGCCGGGCGCAGAGTGTAGCTGATGCGCAGACCGACGTCGTGACTGACAGGTTGTGTCCGCGTTGCCGACATATGGCAGGTGGCGCAGGTCGGGGCAGCCGAATAATCTTTGCCGACAACCCAGCTGGGGTGGTCGAGATTCATTTCGCTCAAGCGGTTGCGGAAGGCAATACCGTGTTTGCTCTCGTTGTAAATCTCGATTTGCGGGTGGTCGGGACCCATGTGGCACTTGCCGCAATTGTCTGGCTGGCGGGCAAGCGCCTTGCTGAAGTTGTGGCGGCTGTGGCAGGCATTGCAACTGCCCATGCTTCCATCAGGATTGATTCTGCCCATGCCCGAGTTGGGCCAGACGTCTTTATCGATGGAGAGCCCGGCGCGCTCCGGTTTGAGTGGCTTGTCTTTGTATGGTCCCCAGGCTTCGGCTACCAGAGAGCGCATTTCTTCCCGGAAGCCATCCTTATCTAACATGGGATCTTTGCCGGCAGCTTTGAGTTTTTCCAGAGCCCGGGCTGAGATGTCTTCCATATCCAGATTGAAGCTGGTTCCGTCTTCGAAGTTTTTGGATATCTTCATGCGGCTGCCGTGGCACTGCTTGCACCCAGATACTGTGGCCTGGTGCCCTTCGACGAAAGCACCCAGATAGTTATCCAGCGAGCCGATAAACAGTGATGCCGTACTGTGGTGACTGGCCTGGAATTCGGTGGCTTCTTTCAAGTGGCACTTGGAGCAGTCCTGCGGCGTGACAATTGTGCTGATATAGCTGCCTTTGTGCATCCAGGAATCGACATCGTCTTTTGTGGCGCCGTGACACTGAATACATGTCACGCCAGCTTTGGCGTGTTTGGAATTATGCCATTGTTCCACTGCTCCCGGGCTTACCGCATCTGCGTGACAGCTGATGCAATTAGCTCCGGGCGTAGATACGGCAATGGGCTTGGTCAGGGAGGATTGCCCGGAGGAAGGGGTCGTTTTGCTGCCAGGGGCAGGTAGCCTGCTATGAATACTTTCGGACTTCTTGCCTGCCGCCTGGCTCTGAGCGATATAAGTGCTTATGCCCAGTTGGCTCAGCCCGGCAAGCAGGAGAACAGCCATCGATTTTTGAAAAAAGCTCTTCATAACGGCCTCATGAAAGCGCTGTCAGTAATAGCGAAACAGTACCAACTTGGGCAGAGCTTAGGGAGTGGTTACTGTAAGGTTTCTACCCGGTAAAAACCTTATCCTGTCAAGTATTGCGGCATTCGGGCTGGGGATGATTCAGGCAGTGGGTTATCAGGCAGTTATCATTCTTTGAGTCTCCACCGGCAGGCTGATGCTACGTAGGCAAGGGGTGCCTACACTGTTGGCGGTGCGTGGACTGAGCTCAAGTGTCAAGGAATACTGCCATGAAATTATCAATTGCCAATAACAGGACCAGCTTGTTTGCTCTGGTGAGCGCTTCTCTTCTGTCGATGTCGGCAGCTGGCAGCCTCAGCGCTCTGGCTGCTCCGTCTGGCGACAAGATTTTTGCTGCCAACTGCCAGGCCTGCCATGCCGGGGGCAAGAATATGATCGATCCCAAAAAACCGATCATCGGCTCCAAAAAGCTTGCCACAAAAGAGACTTTCAAGGCTTTTCTTTCCAGGGCTCAGGGCACCATGCCTGCTTTCAACAAGATTGCCGACAATGATGAAGCCCTGACTGCTCTTCATACATATGTTAAGACACTAAAGTAAATCTGCCGAGTTATCTATCTATCCAATGGAGGCAGGCGATTTGGTTAGCTTATTTTGCCGTAAGCATGCAGTCCGCCGAAGCCCAGGAAATTGAAGCCCAGATAGGTGAGCAAGGTAAGAAGGAGTCCGACTACTGCCCATACAGACATTACGTCATCGCGGCAGTTGAGCCTGGCGCGCTGGTGCAAATAAGTGGCGTAACTGAGCCAGGTGACAAGCGACATCGACTCTTTGGGATCCCAGGCCCAGTAAGTTCCCCAGGCATGATTCGCCCAGAGAGCGCCGGTGATGATGCCAAAAGTCAAAAGCGGGAATGCTATTGTGATGCAACGCTGAGAGACTTCATCGTAGAGGGCGACCTGCTTGTTCTCGGGGACAGGCTTGGACAGCTCGCTCTTCAGGCACAAGCCGGTAATGATGAGGCAGACGGCAGTGCCGCCCCAGAAAAATACTTGCAGATAAAAGGACGGGATGGTGTGCATCGTGCCCCCGCCGGCAGAGATGATCGAGACTGCCGTCGTCGCCGCGCAAGAAAAGGCAGTCTTCCTTCTGTCTGCTTCCCAGAGATAAACCATGGCCATAATCCCGCCCAGGATGAGCAGTCCGTATGACACTATCAATGGTGGTACGTGGATGGCTCGCCAGTTGCTGACAAGGGCCGGCATCAAGGGGACAATCTCTTTCTGTGTGCTGGGCAGCCAGCTGGCAAAAAGAAATATAGAGCTCACCATCAGCGATACCAGCCAGCCCAGGTTGGCTATTTTGTACTTGCCGTTGAGAAGGAGATAAGCAGCCAGGATGCCCCAGGCGAACAGGAGCAGACTTTCGTAGAGATTGGCGAAAGGAAAACGGGCCGCTTCCATCGTCCGGAAAAGGATGGCTCCGGAAACGGAGGCGAAACAGATGATGAAAGCCAGGAAAGCCAGTCTGGTCATAGCCGTTTTCACACGGCCAAACATTCCGGAGAGGATAAAGAGCCAGAGCGAAAGTATGCTCGATATGCCTGCTGTGTTGGTCATGGTCATTTCAAGGCTCAAGGGCAGCTACCTCCTCGCAATTCAATTTTGTCAGCTCGGCCGCCAGAGTTTTGGCCTGAAGAGTAAGCAACTGAGAAAACTTGGTCGGGCAGCAGCCAGTCGTCCAGCGGTAAGTGCCCTCGGCTGTTTGCTCGGCGTCCGCCCAGATTCTGTATTGAGGAAAAGATACGAAAATGGCTCCGGCCATAAGCAATATGAATGAGGCATAAACGATCGGGAGACCGGGATCGTATTTGTAATGAATTCCGGATGTGATGGCTGCCCCGTCATATTTGATCGTCAGCGGCGATACCTGGAAAGTCTGACCCTTATTCAGCTGAGCAAAAAGCCTGGGCATCGGAGTCTCTTCGAGTTTCAGATAAAGGCGCACGGGCGATTCCCTCTCATGCACAACGGCAATCAGGAGCATGTCCTGCGCAAGCGGCATGACGCCCATGCTGTCGCCGCCCATGGATTTGAGGGGAATGGACAGGGGATTGCCGTCCAGGGTCAGCTTGACACTGCTCAGGCGCCAGTCGGATTGATAAAAGTCGATGCCCGCGGCGCTGAACGGGCTGTTGACACAGGTCTGCCCGGAGGCAATTTTACGCCCGCCATGGTCGAGCAGCGTCAGTCCGGAGTACCATTGCTTTGGTTCGCCCGATTTGTAACTCTCGCGAGAACTGGAGTCCAGAGTGAGTCTGTAATGAGGCAGGCTACCGATGCGCGGCTTTTCCGAGTGAGCCTGCGGGAAGTCGATTGTCTGCCCGACCGTGAGGTCGACGGAGCCATTGTATCCGGTGGCAGCACTGATGAGGATGCCAGCCAGAAGGACAAAAAGTCCCAGGTGCGTAGCTGGTGCTGCCAGCCAGCCGATGCGCCCCTTTTCAAAGATCATCTTCGAGCCAGATGTCTTTACTGAAAAGCCCTGACGGCGCATCTTGTCATGAATGAGCTGACTGTGCTCAGCTGCGCCTTTGACGAAAGTGCAACTGGCAAAGGGCAGGCAAGCTATCTCGTCGCCCGAAAGAAAATCCGCTTTCTGAAGCCTGGCACGTATGCGAGGCGCCATGCGTGTTGCCGTGCATACAGCCAGGTTGACAAAAACAAGCAGGACATTCACCAGGTAAAGGGGTGAATAAAAGACATTGGTCAGCCCGAGAAAATTGAGGATGGATAGTCCATCCTTGCCGAAACGCTCAAGCAATTCGGACGGGTCGGTTTGGCTTGTCTGCGGGATCCAGGCGCCGCAGAGAGTCAAAAGAGTGAGTGCTGTCAGCAATATGCACGTAAGCCTCAGAGAGGCGAGAACCTCAAGCCAGCCGCCTGAGGCGGATTTTGCCGGAAGCTGAGCCTGGGTGGGCGTGCTTGAAAGCGTCTTCACTGAGGGGGATGATGCCTTGACTGATCGAATATACCGTCAGAATGGCATTTTCACATGGCGGCAGCCCTGGCGTATCATCCCCGGGGCCTAGCGGAGCTAATCTGGAAACAAAACTAATACTTTCCGCGCTTCGGCGCTTTCGACCGGAAGGCGGCAAGCAACCCAGCTAATCAAGCAAGCAGGCTCAGATCCTGGCTTTGCTCCTGCCTCTGGGCTCAGAAGCTCTCAGTGCTTGCAGGCGTGACTTAACTTGCTCTCAGCTTCGACAGCCCGCGGGAAAAGGATGTTGTTTTCCTTGTGGACATGGTTATGCAAGTCGGACTCGAATTCAGAAAGTCCGGCAAAAAGTGCCCGGTAGCTGTTGCAAGCATGCTCTGGCAAGGTGTAATTGGCAGTGATTTCGCGCATGCGCTGGAGAATGGCGCCTGCTTGATCGTGCTCATATTCCATGACGCCGATGGGATTTTTCAGGCTGCCGCAGTGGAAGGCAGGCATGTTCGTTGCCGTTTGCAGCTGGCGCATCATCGGGAAAAGAACCTGCTCTTCTTTCATCATGTGCCCCATCATGTCCTGGGCGATGTTATGGACGAGCGTGCGCAGTTCCAACAATTCCGGATTCGAGTCGCCATGCACACCGGCTACTTTGTCGCAGAGAGTCAGAAGGCGCGGCAGGGCTTGCTTGACATAACCATGATGATCTTTTTCTATGTGGTCGACCAGCTCGGTCAGACCAGCCTGGCTCCAGTCTTTTTGCTCCTGAGAGCCTGCTTGCCTGGCGGCTTGCTCGTCCGCTTGCGCCAGTTCGCTCAAAACCGAGGCAGGATCAAGACCTTTTGCCTGGCAAACTTCTGCAAGTGATTTTTTGCCCCCACAGCAGTAGTCGATTCCGAGGCGCTCGAATACTTTTGATCGTGCCGGTCGCGAGGCTACCATCGCTCCCACGGTCATGCTTGCATTCAGTTCAGTCATGCTTAATCTCCACCCGGGCAGGGTCAACCAGTCCGCTTCTAAGTCCCGAGATGACATTGTCTCAGGAGGCGCAAGACAAGGGCATCAGTCCGTTGAGCTATCTAAAGGACGAGGGTGACGAGTTTGTATCCACCCGAAGGATGAGTGGTGGGCGTAACCACTCTTTCGACGGACAATTTTCCGATGACTGGTTCATCAGGGCAAGAGCCAGTCAGGATTGATTATGGCGAGCAATGATTTCGTCCACCCGGCAGAGATTGGCCATCATCGACGGGAAACCGAGCGTTGTCACCCCGAGTATGACCGCATGCCGGATCTCATCGGCAGAGCAGCCAGCTTCGAGCGCGCGGCGGCAATGGGCATGTACGGCGCCTTCCAGCCCGGCGCCGGCGGCTGTAGCTAGTTTGACCAGGGACACTTCCTTCTTGCTGAGCGGCCCTTCGGCCGAAGCTGCCTGTCCGAGCGCCTCGTATGAAGCGAAGACCCTGGGATGCGACTCTTGAAATTTGATGAAGTGGTCGGGGAGTTTTGTCATTGTTCTATCCTGCGGCGTCTGAGTCTTGAAAACCTGAAGGAGTGGCAAGCTTAGCCCCAAGGTTACAGCCTTGAAAACTTCCTAAGAGTGTCGTGTTCTCTGAAATTGGTGACAGCTCCCAATTGTGGTGAAGTCGCTGAATTGACCGGGAGGCTGATGCAGGTATTGATAGGGACATAAAGTAATACCCCCGGCGGTGGGCAGCCGATACTTCTTGTGATTGATGACTCGAGATGAGCTTTCTGGTTATTCTCGTCATTGAGTCGGTTGATTTCCTTGGTTTGAAGGCAATCGTGCCTGAGCTTGCTGGCAGACCCTGACGTTGCCGGCAGCAGGTATATGTTCGAGTCTTTGCAGGTTGCAAAGCGGGAGACAAAAATTATTGATACCAAGGACACCACCAGGCTGCCGTCCCGCTCTGGTGGGGAGCCGTTTTCTTCGGACGGTAAGGATGAAAATGGCGATGTCGGTGCGCTTGAGCAAGACATTCAATCGGGCAAGGCTTCCAGACGGGAAGATTTAAGCATTGTCTTTGCCTGTTGCCTCGGGAAAGTGATCCTGGCAAGGCGAGGAGTGCTGGGAATTTCGCAAACGGAGCTTGCCAGAATATCCGGGCTGGATCGCTCATATGTCAGTGATGTCGAGCGCGGGCGGCGCAATATCTCTTTGTTGAACCTGAGCCGCCTGTCCTCAGCTCTGGGAGTACTGTCCTCGGATCTTTTGGCTTGCGCCGAGCATAATTTTGCCGAGCAACCGAATGAATTGCCGGCTGAATCAATTTAATTTCCTGGAAAATCCAGGCTTCTTGGGGGCTCCAAGTAGAGACACTGTCGAGTTTCTGCTCCCCTTGGCTGATGTCTGAACTTATATTTTCCTGTCCACATAATCCCCTAGATAAGATGCAAGCTTGTGTTTGTCCTTGTCACCGGGCGGCCCTGGGCTTCTTTCACCCTCCCGGCTGACCCGGCTGAGAAGAATCAGTCTTGAGAAAGGAAATTCTTGGCTGGGTTTCGCGATACTATGTGCGCGTTGCCGAACAAAGCAGGAAGGGCTAATCATGGTCGATTTCAAACTAAGCGAAGAACAACGTCAGATTCAGCAGCTCGCAAGAGAATTTGCTCAGCGGGAAATTGCTCCGAAAGCCGCCCACCACGACGAAACCGGCGAATTCCCCCGGGAGATATGTCGCAAGGCCTGGGAGCTGGGCTTGATGAACGGACATATTCCGGAGGCATATGGTGGCGCCGGACTGGGCGTTTTCGATTGCGCCTTGATAGCCGAAGAAATTGCCAGCGGTTGCACTGGCATCGGCACGGCCATGGAAGCCAACAGTCTTGCCGAAGCTCCGCTCGTTGTCGCGGGCAATGACCAACAGAAGAAAGAATTCCTTACGCCCATGACGGAGGAGCTGGTCTTTGCGGCTTATGCTGTCACCGAACCGGCGGCTGGATCGGATGTTGCTGGTATCAAAACTGTTGCCAAGCGAGTCGGCGATGAATATATCCTCAACGGGCAGAAGATGTGGATAACCAATGCTGGCGTGGCCAGCTGGTATTACGTTCTTGCTCTCACCGATCCTCAAGCGGGCAGCCGGGGCATGTCGGCTTTCGTGGTGCCGCGCGAGCTGTCCGGCATTACCGTCGGCAAGAAAGAGATGAATATGGGGCAACGTTGCTCCGATACCAGGGGTATTACTTTCGAAGACGTGAAAGTTCCCGCCAGATATTTGCTGGGCGGCGAGGGGCAGGGCTTCAAAATTTCCATGTCAGCCTTCGATCATACGCGTCCTCTGGTGGCTGCCGCTGCCGTCGGGCTCTCGCGCTCGGCCATGGAGCATGCTGCGCGCTATTCAAGAGAGCGTGAGGCTTTCGGACACCCGATTGCCGCCAATCAAGCCATCAGCTTCATGCTGGCCGACATGGACAAAGATATTGAAGCTGCCAGGCTGCTTTGCTGGCATGCAGCCTGGATAATCGATCAAGGGCAACGCAACACGCGCGAGTCTTCCATAGTCAAAGTCTTTGCTGCCGACATGGCGGTGAGAATTGCCACCGATGCCGTGCAAATCTTCGGCGGTTACGGCTATTCGCGTGAATATCCTGTGGAAAAGCTCATGCGCGACTCGAAGATTTTCCAAATTTACGAGGGCACCAGCCAGATACAACGTGTGATTATTTCGCGCGCCCTGCTGGAACGCCAAGCGCCACAGCTGGCTGCCGCCGGGCGCTGACAGCGCTCGGCAGTCGGACTTCTCGTGACATTTTTTGACAGCCTCAGGTGGTGTAAGCCCTGGCGGCCAGGGCTATGTCGTCGGGGGTGTTCAGGCTCTGGATTGAATATTCGTCTTCGGCGCGCAAGGGCAAGAAAGCCGGCTCGAGCAAAGATATTAGTTTGCGCACCGAACGGCGCTGAGATTTGAGGACCGCGCGCACGGCAGGCAGGACTCCGGCAGGGTAGTAGCCTGGAAAGGGATGAATGGTCTTGCCATCGGTTGCCAGGTAGAAACAAGCTCGCTCCAGGTTGCCTCCCAACAGGGTGCAAAGGATAGCCGGCGTCAGCAGCGGCTGATCGCAAGCTGCAATCAAATAACCGCTGCCAAGCCCGCTGGCAAGAACTGCTTCAATTCCTGCCAGCGGTCCTAGCCCCGGATAAGTGTCATAGATGATGTTTGAGTCTGGCTCCTGAGTAGCCTCAGGTGGCGGTGGCGCTTTGACCACAAGCGTTCTCAGTCCGATTTGCTTGAGAGTCAGGCGTACGTGATCGATCATGGGACGCCCATCCCAGAGGACAATTGTGTCTTTGGGCTGACCCATGCGCCGGCTCTCACCGCCGGAAAGTATTGCTGCCGTGATTTCAGGTGGCAACAGGTATTCTAAGTCTTCCAACCCGCTGCTCAATTTTTTCTGCCTTCTCCGTGAAGGAAAGCTGTCTCAGTAATTTTGCATACATGGACAGCGCACTGGCAAGCTCGCCGCCCTCATTGTTTTGCTCCATCTGCCTGATTGCCAGAGCTTCGTCGCAAAGACTTCGAGCTTCGTTGAACCTTTCCTGCTGGCAGTAGACATCGGCCAGCTCGTTGAGCTCGCAAGCCATGTCAGGGGGGGTCTCAGGAAGCTGGCTGTCACGGAGCTCGGCAGCCAGCCTGCAAAATGGCTGCGCCTCGTGATTTTTTCCCTGGGCGCACAGAGCCAGTCCCAGCCCGTTCAGCAGGTCTGCGGTTTCCCGGTCTTTTGCCTGTCCTTTCTTTTCTTTAAGTGTGAGAGCGCGCTGGAAAAGCTTTTCGGCTTCATCGAATCTGTCCAGGCGGTAACTGAGCACTGCCAGCTCGGACATGATAGGGATGAGGTCGGGATGCTCTTTGCCCAGTTGCCGCTCGCGGTCTTTGAGCAGGCGCTTGTAATAAAGTTCGGCGCGCTCAAAATCCAGACTGGCAAAGGACAAGGCTGCCAGTCTGGCCAGGCAGTTTGTGAGATCCCGTTGATGTTTGAACTGGCTGCGCTCGCAAATGGCCAGGATCTTTCTTTCCACGCCGAATGCCTCCGAAAATCTGCCCTCCAGGCTCAGGCTCAGGCTCCATTCTTTGAGCGCAGGTATAAGACCGGGGTTGGAGGGGCCGGCATGCTTTTCTCTCAAGCCAATTGCCCGGCTGAAGAGATCTTCGGCAGGTTCAAATTTGTCCTGGTCGCGGTTTATATTGGCCAGCGTCAAGAGCAGATCGGATAAAACAATTTCGCGATTGGCGAGCAATTCTTCCAGTTCGTGCAAGTTGTCTGTAAGCACTGCTTCGGCTTCGGCATATTTGCCCAGCTCGTAAGCTTGCTTGCCCGCGGCAATATACGCGGACCAGATTGTGTTTTGATCGGAATTCATTCTAAGTTCACCCCAGATCAAGTTGCAACTCAGCTCCTGATACATAAAACTATGAGCCCATGGTCACCTTTTTGCATCATCCGCAGGGGCTATTGTCTTTGACGAGGAATCCCAGAAAACTCTTTGCTGACAAGGGCTACCTGGCGGGTCTGCCGGCTGTTCTTCCAGAGTGAGGACTGAGGGTGCCTGACAGCCCGGATGCTAACATGGGTTGGACGTTTTTTGGGGCGATTGCTTTGCCGATTCTCACTTGCTGGTATCTCAAGACAGCGCTCCTTTATCTGGTGGCAGCGCTCATCATGGCAGTGATAATTGCCTCCGGGGATGTATTGGCGGCGATGCCTTGTTTGAGCAGCCTCACGCCCATTTATATTCATTTCCTGGTGCTTGGCTGGCTCAGCCAGCTCATATTTGGTGTGGCCTACTGGATGTTTCCCAAACTGCCAGCCGGCTTGAACCCGGTCGTCTACGATCGAAGCGCCCTGGCCTCTTTTTTTCTCTTGAATGTTGGTTTGCTCTTGCGGGCAATATCCGAGCCGCTGACGACGCAAGTGCCGATGTCCGGTCCTGCCCTGGCTGTGTCCGGTTTCGTCCAACTGGCAGGGGCTGTTTGCTTTGTTTTCAGTATCTGGCCACGTATCAGGGGGAAGTGATTCGTGCCGCCTCTGACTATCCTTTTTCTCAGGGCTGCTTTTTCTTACCTTCTGGCCGGCTTTGCCCTGGGGGCAATTTTGAGTGTCGAGAGGGGAGTGCATGTGGCGCAGGTCATCTGGAAATTGTGGCCGTTGCATGTGGAATTCCTTGTCTTTGGCTTTCTGGTCCAGCTTTCGATGGGGGTAGCTTTCTGGATCTTGCCGCGCTTCCTTACCGGGGCTCTCCGGGGAAATGAGCTGCCCGCGGTGGCTGCTTTCTGCCTTATAAATGCTGGTGTCCTTCTCTGCGGCTTTGCCCCTGTTTTCGGTTTGCCCCTGGTTCTTGGACTGGCTGGCAAGATTTGCCAGCTGGCTGCGGTTGTTTGCTTTGCTGTTCATGCCTGGCCGCGCGTTTACAAAAGTGACGATATTTGTCGAGGGGAAAGCAGCAAGACAGCTTCATGAAAACTTATTCAAATTCAAGCCAGGACTGAATCTACGGGCATTGTCCGCCTGCTGCTGCCCGCTCATGGATAGTTACATCTGCGTAATCATCCTTCTGGATGATATCGCCCGGGTGGCAAAGCGGGACACTTAGCGCGAGATCCTGATCCAGAGCCAATTATGAAGACTATCATTGAACCATTCCGCTGCAAGACTGTTGAGCCCATCAGATTTACGACAAGGTCCGAGCGAGAGAAGCTTTTGAAAGAGGCTGGCAACAACCTTTTTCGTATCAAGGCGGAAGACGTCATCATCGATTTGTTGACGGACAGCGGCACTTCAGCAATGTCTTCCGAGCAATGGTCGGCGATGATGCGCGGCGACGAGTCTTATGCCGGTTGCCAGAGTTTTTTCCGCTTTCAGGAGGCGGTGCAAGAAATATTTGGCTTCCAGGAAGTGCTGCCTGTTCACCAGGGACGTGCAGCTGAAAGGCTGTTCTTCAGCCAGACGGTGAAAGCCGGTCAGGTGGTGCCAAGCAATACGCATTTCGATACGACGCGGGCGAATGTCGAAGCCCTTTCCGGTCAGGCGCTAGATCTCCGCTGCAAGGAAGCTGCCGATAGCGAGTCGGACTATCCTTTCAAGGGTAACATCGATCTGGAAGCAGTCACAGAACTGCTTGAGGGCAAAGGACCAGACCAAATTCCTTTTGGCATGATCACGATCACCAACAATGCCTGTGGCGGGCAGCCGGTGTCGCTGGACAATATACGCCAGTACAGCCAGTTGCTCAAGGCACGCGGCATACCCCTCATCATTGACGCGGCGCGCTTTGCCGAAAATGCTTATCTCATCAAAGAGCGCGAGCCGGCATACAAGGAAGTAGCTATACCCGCCATCGTCAGGGAGATATTCGAGCTTGCCGATGGTTGCTTGATGTCAGCTAAGAAAGACGGTCTGGCCAACATGGGTGGCTTTATCGCCCTGAGAGATCCCGAGCTTGCCGCCAGGCTCAAGGACGCTCTCATCTTGACGGAAGGCTTTCCCACTTACGGCGGGCTGAGCGGAAGAGATCTCGAAGCGATTGCCGTCGGGCTGAAAGAAGTGCTTTCTGAAGATTATTTGCGCTATCGCGCAGCTTCGGCCAAATATATGGCTAACGGCTTGAGGGCCAATAATGTGCCTATTGTCGTGCCTTCAGGCTTGCACGCCATTTATATCGATGCGCGCCAGTTCTTGCCGCACATACCGCCTGCGGAGCTGCCCGGTCAGGTCGTCGCCTGCCAGCTTTATCTCGAAGCTGGTATTCGCACTTGCGAAATTGGCACAGCCATGTTCGGGCACACAGATCCCAAGACAGGTTTGGAAGTGCCGGCTCATCAGGATCTTGTCCGGCTGGCTCTGCCCAGGCGTGTCTATTCTCAGAGCCATTTCGACTATGTGATCGAGGGAGCTGAAAGAGTCTATCGGCGCAAAGGCGAGCTGACTGGTATGAAGATTGTCTGGCAACCGAAAGCTCTGCGTCACTTTACCGCTCAGTTCCAGTCCTTGCCGCAAGCTGCAGGCACAGGCAGCGAGCACTGCCCCAGGCATGGCAAGACCTTGTCGACAGCGGGAGCCGGCAAGTAAGAAGCTCGGGAGAAGTCAACCGTTGGTGCTGTAGTCCCTCACCTGCGGGATACCCGTGTGATGGGCGGGTGCACCATGTCCTCTCATCCGTACGGATGGGCTAGCTGGAAACCGGCTGCCAGCTTGTGTTTTGCTGGGTCGACCTAGTAGCCCTGCGGAGCGATGCGCTGCTGAGACCAGCATGTTAAGCTGAAGGCACGGTTGAGGAAGTGTTAACCACATAGCAGAAGTTGCTCAGTTACTGGACCATGGCGTTGTTGCCGGTCTTGTGCTTTTGGCCGACCGCATGAGGAAACATGTAAGAACTGGGGGTGGCGTCATGACCGGCAAGATTTCTGAGCAGCTTGACCATATCAAGCATCTCAATTATTTGAGAGAACATGAAAAAGATGAGCCCTTCCCTCTTGATGGCAGTCAATGGAGTCGGCTGGTCAGCATGAGGCTGCACAGGGAACACTATTCTGATTGCCGCTGCCAGGATTGCGACAATTTGCTCACCAGGCTGCATTCATTGAATAGCCCGTTGGCGCTCCAGCGCTCGGGCGTATTCCGGGCCATGCATTACTGGTTCTTGCACGGCGATGATCTCTATCCAGGTAACTGGAGATTTTCGGATCAGCCAACGATGGATCAATCCGCCATCAAGATTCTCAAAGATATGGGCGGCTTGACTCCCAGCCTGACCGAGGCCGAGAAGCTGTGGCTTGCTCAGCGCACGAGAGCCTGGACCGAGGAAGCGCGACGGGAAGCCGAGCTCCTGGCCGAAAGTGAGTTTCCAGAGGACGGTTTGAAAAAGATCGGCACGAAAGAGAGCAAATATTGGAGCGAGGCTGCAGGCGAATATTATGAATCGCGCCCGACGACAGGCGGCGGGCATGTCAAGCCTGGTGACATTCAAGCTCACGGTTGAGGAGCCGCCAAAGGCTTGCCCGGCAGTTTTGCATCTGGCAGGCTCAAGGATCTAAGAGACTGAGAAAGTGCCCAGGTTGAGTCGGAAAGCGGCAGGGCAAAGAGGGGGCAGGTGACGGAGGGCAGGAAAGTGAACGCTTTTGCCAGATCGAGGGGTGATAGGCTGACTGTGCCAAAGAGCTTAGCGGGAGCTTTTATTGCCGAGCTGCCGCTTGTTCTGTGGATTTTGTTCTTGCTGCTTGCAGTGCCTTTGCTCAATCTTTCTACAGTTGGTCTGCGCTACGGCTTTTTCATGAACGCTGCGCGCGAAGCTGTCCATGTTGCCTCACGTGCCAAGAGCTTTCAGACAGATATATCGCCAGATCAGAAGTCTGCTGTTCATCTTGCCCAGCAAGAGGCGGCTTTTGCCACTTCCATGTTTTCCGAAATTACGCTGGACACTGTCACAACGAATATTGTTGTCACGGATCTTACGACCAGGGTGACAACACGAAGGAATACGCCGCTTCCACAGCCGGCCAACACTTCGGTAAATCTCTATCAGATTGAGACTGTACTTACCGGACGGGTCAATCCGCTCATAACTTTCAACTCTGGCGTTCTCGGAGCCATCCCCGGGTTGACTGTGCCGGTGCAGGTAACGGCTGCCGCCAGGGCATTCTGCGAGAACCCGGATGGTCTTACACGTTAGAATTTCCCTGCCCGGAAAGGGGTGTCATCATGTTCAAGGGCATACGGAAGAGATTGAGCGGGCAGGCAATACTTGCCCTGGGTTTGCTTATAGCGATTTTCGTTCTTTTGCCTTTAGGGATTCTATCTTTTGAAATCGGGCGGGCGGAAGTAGCACGCATGCAACTCAGCGCTTGCACCGAAAGCGCCGGGCTCGGTGCTGCTGCTGCTCTGGCCAGTCAGGACAACCTGGATCCTTCTGCCGCGCATCGCCAGGCAGTTGATGTGGCGCTTACTCTGTTCCACCAGAATCAAGTGGCCGGCAAGTCATTGTCGGCAGCAGTGCGTTCGGCAACTGCAACCGACTCTCCGGCAGCAGATCAGTCTTCTCTTTTCATAGAATTTCTCGATCCCAACAATAACAACACTCCTGTGCCGCAAGGCGATCCGCGCGGAAAGACAGTGAGGGTGACAGGGGCTTTTGGGCTGCGCCCTCCCTTTGCGCAGTATCTGGGGCTGTCCACCGTGCCCATACGGGCCATAGCTTCCGGTGGCGTACCCGATCTCGATGTAGTCGTTTGCTTCGATGTATCTGGCTCGATAGACGATCAAACTCCGGTTACTTTTGTGAGACGCCAGTGGAGTTCTGCAACTTCTAAGATTGTATATATAGTCCCGCCTACATACGGGGCATCACCGGTGAAACCGACAGCCAGCGGAAAAATTTATGACATTCTTGGACCGCCTGCCACAGGCACGCGAGTGAATGGCGTTTTTCCGCACTATTTCTCCAGTTCCAATCAAGGTGATG
>JAHFBI010000345.1 GCA_023250095.1 Candidatus Melainabacteria bacterium | reverse complement strand
TCCGGATGTCGTACTTTTTGGCAGCTCGCAGATGGGATCGGCTCTTTTCACTGCCGAGGCGCAGTATCTTTTCAAAGTAGTCGATGCTGTCACGTACAGGCGTTGCGCCATTCTCTCCGACTTGATGTCGGGCTCTGTCAAACGTGAGGTGAGTGTTTTCAATCTCGCTGTTCCCGGGGCTATGGCTTCGGACGCTTATATGATCTCGCGCGGGCTTTTTTCCAGGGAACTGAGACCGAAAGTGGCGGTCGTGGGCATCTCGCCGCGCGATTTTATGGATAACGCCTTGCCCTATCCGGCAGCCACCGAGCCGTACAAATTCTACAGCCGTTATGTGTCGACCGGGGGGCTCGATGCCTGGTCCGGCGGCGGTTTCATGACCAGGCTCCAGTGTGTTCTCGAGCAAATGCCTGTGCGCCAGTTGACCAGCCGGCTGGCTCAGGCTGCTCCGAAATTGCCGGCAGTGGGCTGCCTCCCTCAGCAGAAGAAGGAGAGCCCGGTCAATGTCATCACGGCCATAGGGGACACGGCTCCCGGGCAGTGGCTGGTGCCGGCCAATATTCCGCGCCTCTGGGTGGACAATACGCGCGAATACAAGATGCGTTATCGCAACCCTTATCCGCCTTCTTATGGAGCGGAACTGGCTTTTTTTAAGGCATTTCTCAAGGACATGGCAGCCGACGGCATAAAAGTAGTGGTGGTAGGCATGCCCAGCCTGCCCATGAACAGGGCGCTTCTGCCCGACAAGTTCTGGGCAGGTTTCCGGCGCGACATCAAGTCTGCCTGCAAAGACAATCGAGCGCTCTGGTTCGATTTAAGTGAGAGCGTCCTCTTTGACAAGAATGATTATCTCGATACTGTTCATTTGAACGCCGAAGGCGGCGCTCGCTTGTTCCCGCTCATTGCCGATTTTGTCTTGAGCAGCCCCGAGGTGGTCACATGTTTGAGGGGGCAGGGCAGCGACAGTTGCGCCAGGAATCTGGCCGGCAATTCACCTTCTTTGCATTGACTTGATAACTTGACCGGCTGTCTGAAGGCGCTTCCAGGAATCTGTCCAGACTTTGCCTGCTTGGCCTGAACCCTTGCCAGGGGGTCCGATTCCAGGCTGCAAATGTAAATAGCTGCCGGAGAGTGTAAAATTCTCCTAACGGCATCTCCTTTCCTTAAAATAAAACGGCAAGACGGTTTGTCCGCCCGCCCACAGGTGTCAGGTCGACCGGCTAGCTTAAAAATCTCATTAGGGCATCAGGACAGGCACTTTGCCTCACTTGACCTGAACTAAGATAGATGAGGTGGTGGACTTAGGTGAACTTGAGACATCTGCTCCTGGAAAAAACTGTACTTAGAGAGTTTCTGATTGGAACGGATCTGTTGGCTCGTGGAGAATAGACAACAATGCTGGAAGAAGAAAAGCTGAGAGTCTTGCTTGTAGACGACGTTCCCTTTGTCCGGACGGGGATAAGAGCTTTCCTCGGGCAAGTCAGCGATCTCCATGTTGTCGGCGAAGCCGACAATGGGGCCGATGCAATCAATGCAGCCAACGAGCTTGATCCCGACATAATTCTCATGGATGTGGAAATGCCCGTCATGGATGGCATTGCTGCTTCGCGGCGCCTTCGCACCAAGGGCAGCCGGGCAAAAATCGTCATGCTCACTTCGCACGACAGTGAAGGTGAGATCCTGGCATCATTTGCCGCCGGCGCCGATGGCTATGTTCTCAAGGAAGATTATATCGAGACGCTGGAGATGGCTATTCGCACTGTGGGTCTCGGTGCGGTCTGGCTCGATCCTGCCGTGGCTCACCGTGTTTTGCAGTGCGCCACTGTTCATGCCGAAGAGTCAGCAGGCAGGACAATGGCTGTCGACCCGCTCACTAAGGAAGAAATTGCCACACTGGAAAGAATAGCCAGAGGCAAGTGCAAAGACAAGAACTGCCTGATCGACAGGGAGTTTGTGGAAAAGTTGCACAGATTCGCTCCGGTGCGCAGCACCTGAACTTTATTCAACGCAGCAGCTGTTTAACCCCAACTGGCCCATTTGCCGGCAGGTTCTTGCCAGAGACATTTGTCGGGGAAAGAAGCCTGTCGAAAATGAAGCTGATGTCGTCGCTGTAGAAATTTTCCGCCAGAAACCTGTTGCCGCCGGGGGGCCACATAGGTTCTTGCTCGAAAGTGCTTTCTTTGAGTTCGTCCATATATTTCTTGTAAAGCTCAAGACGCGCAGCATCTGGTTTCATCATCGCCAGCATGTAGAGGCGAGGCAGGAGTGAGTCGGCATGGCTGGCAATGGCATCGGCAATTTCGGCACGTGCTGAAAGCGTCTGTCTTGACCCGGCAAATAATCTGGCCAGGCTCAAGTGGTTGCGGAAACCAGGATCGAGATCGACGGCTTTCCTGGCTTCAGATAGAGCTTCCTTTTGCAGTCCCAGATGAAAGAGCGCCTGAGCTCGGGTTTGCAAGACCCCGGCGCCAGAGGAGCCTTGGAAAAGGAGTCCGCTTATGACCCAGGAGACAGCAAATGGTTTTAGATAGAGGCTGTCAGCATTTTTCAGATGGGCAAGAGCACTATGGCGTTTGCCGAGCCGGGCTTCGACATGGGCGAGATGATACTGCTTGAGGGTCTCCAGAAAATAAAAAGAAGACTGCGCCACATCGATGAGGACAAGGACCATGAAAACGGCTCCGAAGAGTTGAACTAGCGCCTGCCCTCTGACAATCGGGCTCCTGAGCCGTTTTTCCAGTCTTTCATTCAGGGACAGATCGCCTTTATTTGCTTTGATTCTCTCCAGCAAAAGGTTCTGCACCTCCTGGCACGCTACGCCGAAAGGAACTTTCAGAACACAATCAGGCTCAGGCGATTCTTGCCCGCACAGGCGGCGCGAGCGAAATTCCAGGTTGCCCAGCCAGGTCAAGTTGAGCTCGTCTATCGCCTGATAACAAATGTGCTTGAGTCCGAATGTCACTCCCGACGAATTCAGCTTGAGCCAGCTGCTGTATACCACAGGCAGTCTCCCTTTGAAGAGGAAGGACAGAAGACGGCAGGCTCGGGGGCTGCTGAGCCAGCTGAGTAAAAAATGGGCAAAAATGGCCACGATAAGAATTACCGGCACGCCCAGCCAGGCAATATCGAAAGCAAACCAGAAGTTATCGGCATAGAGCTCGAGAAAGACTATTTCGAAAAGAACAAAACTGGTCGTGATCAATGTCAGGCATCGATGAGAGAAAGCCGTTTTCAGCGTTTCATTTTCTGGAGACAAGAAGATCTCTTCCTTAGGGGCCCTTTTTTTGCAGCCGACGTTGTAAGCAGCGGCGCCTTTTGGCATTTACTTTAGATCCTTCGTTTGAGACTTGGCAAGGACCGGATATAATGGCGACCGGCAAAGTTTCCTGACCTGCCGATGCCAGCGCCTGTCTCTGGCGCGAAGATGGAGCAGAGTCGGTCGCTGGCTGTTTGTTTCTTAAGGAGATTTTTTGCGGCATCGATGAGCTTTCAGCTGCCACCGGTCAGTCAGATTATCGCTGTAGCCGCCGGCGGTTCAATCGGTTGCCTGGCTCGCTTTCTTGCCGGTCATTATTGCGGCATGTTGTTCGGTACCGAATTCCCCTGGGCCACGCTGTTTGTGAACGTCTCTGGTAGTGCCTGGCTTGGCTATGTCGGCGCTCTGGCTCTTGCCAAGCCAGGTTTGATTGATCCCACCTGGCGTCTTCTTCTGACAACTGGCTTTGCCGGCGGATTTACAACGTTCAGCAGCCTCACTTTCGAGACCCTGTCTCTTTATCAGCGCGGCGAGCTGGCTCTGGCCTCGACAAACATCATCGCCAACCTGAGCCTGGGTTTCCTTGCCGTCATACTCGGCGTCCTGGCCAGTCGTCTCAACTGAAGCTTCACAGAAGACCTGGCAGACGTGCTGGGACTTACAGGAGGCAACCTTGTGCTGAGCCGAGGCATGGAGATGAGGGCTCGAGGCAGCCTGCAACGGGTGGTTGGCAAGTGATTAGTCTGACAGCAGGCGTCTGTAGATTCGCATGTGCAGGCCATGCGGCAGGTCCGTTTTCGAAGTGAGCTGAAAGACGGGCGGGATCATCGCCGCTGCTGCCTCGCCTTCCTGGGCAGTGACCAGGGTGAAATGTTCAAGCGGCTCAAGCAAGGAGGCGATATGCTCCGCGCCCATGGCTGGGCTGATTCCCAGCTGGCGATAAGGGTGGCTCAAGTAGCGGTCCAGCAAGACAAGATCATAATACTGACTGACGACGATAAGCTCATCTTTCGGGCAAAGGCTCTGGACGATAGCAGCAATCTGCCGCCAGGGTTCACGCTGCGGGACTATATGTCCCCAGGCGTTGTTGATGAGAGCAAAACCGATGTGGGCGGTAAGCAGTGCCAAGCACCATTTGCCGTTCGGGCGCACAAGCGCCAGCCCGACTCCGGCAAGTATATATATTGCTGGAGCCGTGCCGATGACATAACGGGATATTTCAACGACCCGGTGATTTTCCAGAACGTCCATGCTCCAGAGGACAAGCTGCGGTAAGAGCGCCCAGAGCCATAGGCAAAAGAGAGGCAGGCGGCTGGCTTCCTTTGTGGTTCTCGGGCAGAAAAGAATCTTGGACAGGCGGCGGTAATGCGTTGAAAGGAAGCTTCTCAGGTCACCCGGCAAAAATACTGCCGCTGCCGGCAAAAGCATAAGAAAGGACGTCAGGTAAAGCGGTATTGCATACGCCACCGTTTTCTTGCCGCAGAGAAAAGCTTCCCAGTTGAGAGGAATCGTCAAAAACAAAGCCTTCAGGGGCCACCAGAGGCTCTGTGGGCGGGCGACATAAAACGATTCGCTGCGGCTTGCTGCCGCTTGCAAGAATAGAGGCAGCCAGGGCAGCCAGGCGGCAGCAATGAGGGCCCAGGCTGAGGCGACTGGAGTCAACAGTTTGAATTTGCGGCCCCCGACAACCATCAACAAGGAAAGAACAATTTGAAAGAAAAAGACGAAAAGACCTGTGTAATGGCTATTTATCAGCGCCCAGGTCGAGGCGGCATAAAGAAGTACTAAGAAAAAAGATGCCAATTTCCCGGGACGCTTGAGGAGGATGAGGAAAAGGCTGAGGCAGGAGATGGCAGA
>JAHFBI010000050.1 GCA_023250095.1 Candidatus Melainabacteria bacterium | reverse complement strand
TACTCTCGATATATCGACAGTGTCAAATTGCCAATCGGACACTGTCGATATATCGAGAGTATTGCCATGCAAAAAGACGCGCCCGCGCTCCACAGGCAGGCTGCCGAGCCGGTCGATGTTGACCGAGCCTTCTGCTGCACCGGCGCTTCCGCTGCCTGGCTCGGGGCAGAATTCGATTGTGGACGCCAGACAAGCCGGGCTCAAGGAAGAAAGCAAGGCTGTCGTGAGGATAATCTGGCTTAGCTTGTGTCTGAATGTGGTCATTGCAATGGCTCGCCTATGGATTGTTCAAGATCGGTGAAGGACTGCTGGTATGCCTGCACGGCATCCAGATATTGACTTTTGACTTGCACGTTGGCTTGTTGCGCGGCAAGAGTTGCTGTGATGTCGGACTGACCGACTTCGTAACTGCGCCTTGCCAGGCGGGCTACTTCTTCCGAGTCGAAGAGCACATGAGACTGGTAAACACGGATGCGCTCTCTGGCTGCCAGAAGGTTGTTATAAGCGCTGGATACGTCGGCAATTATCTGATTGCGCTGGGCGTTGCGCTGGGCGTAGAGCTGTTTAATCGTGGCTTTCAGCCTGGCAATATCGCCTTGCGAGTATGTAAGAACAGGAAGCTCGATATTGAGTGATACGAAAAAACCTCTCAGCTTTGGTCCGGTCGGCGGGTTGCCGGCAGCAGAATTGCCTGTGGAGACAATCGGGTCGGGAATGATGTTGCCGATGGCGTTGTAGAGCTGGGCGTTGTTGACGGCAACCTGTTGCTTGATGAGCCTCAGCTCCAGCCGGTTAGCCAGGGCTTGCTCGATGAAATCTTTCATGGGCGGTACTGTCGCGGCGAAATCAGGCAATAGCTCCGTTTTTTCGGCTTTCAACTTGAAAGGCGGCAGGCGAGGCACTTTGATTGGCTGGAGCAAATCTTGCCCGAGAATGACATTCAGCTGCTGGCGCGCCCGGATTACGCGTCTGCCGCCGTTGTCCCTGTCGATGTCGGCTTGCGATGTGGCTAAGCGGGCTTTCAATACATCAAGCTCCGGCACGTCGCCTGCCTGAAAACGCTTTTGCGATACTTCGAGAAGCTTTCGCGACAACTCGGCGAGATCCACCAGCGTTTGATATGTTTCCTGGGCAACGACACATTCGGTGTAAATGCGCCTGACTTCGCTGCGAAAGAGCCAGAGCGTGTTCAATATGTCCAGTTTGGTCGCCTTCACTTGCTGTTTGGCGGCAAGGAGACGGAAAGCTATTTTCCAGGGTGGGTCGTATGTTGTCTGGACTCCGAACCGGCGGTTCTGTTCGGCAATGGGGGCTTCGTCGCGCAGGAGAACGGGGTTGGGCATCTGCTGGGCTGCCACATAGAGAGCCTTTGTTATCTCCAGCTGCGCCCTCACAGCCGACACGCGCGGACTTTTGATCAGTGCCTGGTTGAGAGCTTCGGTGATTTTCAGGACAGGGATGTTCTCTTGCAAGAGGTCTTTTGCAAGCACGGCAGATGGACTGCCCTCGGAGGACGCCTCTGTCCCCCGGTCAGGCGTTGCTGCAGGCTCAGGCGGTTTGGCTGCGCCAGGCTCGGCAATTGCCGGACGGAGCACCGGCTCCGGTGAACCATCTGCCTCCCTGCGGCCTGTCGAGCTGCTCTCATTGAGGTGGAGTACGTCTTTGTGGCGGATCGGCTGCGGAGCATTGAAAGGCTGTGCCGCAGGCATTGCTTGCGCGCAAAGCAGTGCTGCCACAATTGCCCTGGCACTTTGATTGGTAAATGGATACCCTCGTCTCAATTCGACCTCTATTTATTGAATTGACAGGACGATTCACAGGCGTTGTTTGATCCATTGAGCAATTTCAAAACGCAAAGATGGCATCATTTCGTAGCAGTTATGAGTGGCTCCGGGGCAGAGGATGAGTTTCTTGTCAACCGAGCCTAACTGTTCGTATATTGTGCGTGTTTCTTCTGGCATGGCGATCAGGTCCTTGCCGCCGCCAGCCACCAGCGCCGGAGCTTCAATGGCGGACAGGTGCCCTGTCAGCGGAGTCTGGCGTGCCAGGTCGAAGATGGCTGCTTTGGCCGTGCTGTTGCTTATAGCCAGTTCGCGCCGGAGAGCCGGAATAAGAAGATCGAGATCTGTGAGCAGGTCGTAAGGTGCCGATAATGTGGCTACGGCCTGGAAGCGCCCCGGGTTCTTCAAAGCGACATACAGAGCCAGACGCCCGCCCAGGCTCAGCCCGTGCAAGGCAATGCGCGATGGGTCGATTTCAGGGCGCGAGGACAGATAGATATAGAGAGAATTGCCGAGCTCTTCAGCGTTGAAAGATAGCAAAGTCTCTCCGGATATTTCATGGATGCCAGGATAATCGAAAGAGAGTGTTGCCAGTCCGGAGGCCAGCAGGCTGTTTTCCGTATAGTGCAGCTCTTCTTTTGGTGAGCTGATGCCATTAAAAAGGATGACGCAAGGATGGTTGCTGCGGAAGAATTCACCGTCCGAGTTTGAGTCGGACTGGCTGGCCGGCAGGCGCAGATACCCTTTTAAGGTACCGGACAGATAATTAATTTCTACCGGTTGGGCAGGGTTGCTGAAATAAGGGGCGGCAGCGGCATAACTGCTCTTGTACTGGGCCATGACCTTTGCTCTTGCTGCCGGGTCGCAGACAAACAGCTCGGCGTAGAGCCCCCAGAGGGCTGATTCAAGATAGTTGTCCCGGGCCCGGGGCTTCAGACCAAGGTCTTCCCAGTAGAGAGCCTTGCTGAGCCTGTCTTGCGAAATGCTCAGGAGTATGCGGGGGAGATTTTCCAGTGTCCTTACTTGCTTGACAGCCAGCTCCACCTGCTCTTTCTCCAGACCGCTGGCAACTGCCCGACGGCTTAGCGCCGGTGGAATTCTCTTGGCGCCGACGACGGCATGGAAAAGATTGCCAAGGAGATAGTTGCCAAGATGGGGCAGCACTGCACGTCTCTTTCTGGAAATTGTGGCGTGGCGGTATGTGGCAGGCTTCAGGCTCTGGTTCACTTTTTTTCCTTGGACATGGCTGTCGGGCTTCAGAGGGAAGATGAGCCGGTCACCTCAGGCTCACCAGGCAATAAAGCTGGGCGCCTTCTCTCAAAAGTGCAGCCCATTCTACAAGAGTTGAAAGAGGCAAGTCTTAAGCACAATTCCTGGCAGGCTCTCAAGCGCGTGCCTGCCGATTCGGGGTATTTAGTTTGTTAAGATGAGATGGCGCCGAGCGGTTTCCTGAAATTTGCTCAGTCGTATAGATACAATTTATCCGGGCAAGAACGGACTGCGCTTTGACGACTTCTTGATGGGGCAAGATTTGCAAAAGAGATGAATCCGCAGGAAAGCAGACAATTCTTGAAAGGGGAGATGGAGTTTACTCCCCAGCGTATGATGCGCTATGTCCGCTCGCGTGCCCGCCTGTCAACTGATGAAGACATAGAAGACATACTCCAGAATGCGCTGGTTCTGGTAACCCAGCATTTCGACCCGGGTCATCCGGATGCCAATCTGGCGCTTTACTGCCTGGGCGCCTGCAACAAAGCGATAGCCCAGAATCTAGAGCGCTACCACAAAGTCATTCTCAAGAAAAGGGATGAAGGAAAGGCGCACGAGCGGACGGTGGAGAAAACCGAGTCGGAGCGGGAAGCTACTTTCGAGGGCGCCTCCATGCAGGTGAAGACTCTGGCGCCAGGCAAGACTTTTGACGAGGAAGCTGGCAGCAGCGGGCAATTCCGGACTACATCCCTGGATTCCATGTTCGACGAAGAAGACGGGCGTTGCGCTGAGGATATCTTTGGCTGGGAATACAAGCTGGCAGGCACAGGTGGCGGTGAGGACGACCCGGCAGCACGTGCACTTATAAAGGATTTAATAGATCAGGTTCTCCTGGAGCTGCCGCCAGGAATTCACCGCACCTGCTTCCTTTTGAAGTATGTCCAGGGATATAAGAGAGAAGATTTGATTTCGTGTCTAAAAATGGATGCGAAGAGTATAGATACGGTCGACAAGAAAATCGTCAGGACGCTGAAGGCATTTAAAGACCGATTGGACAGAGAAGAGTCGCGTATCTAGGAGCAGAGAGCAGACCATGAAGACTTCGTTGAAGGAAGAGCTGGCAAACATTATGAAAGGCAAGGACGAGGCAGCCGTTGCCGGGGCTTTTGAAAAATTCTGCCGTAAGCATGCCGATAGCCTTCCTCTGCCCGGGCAGGACAGCCAGTTCGACAAGGCGATGTGGGCGGCATCCGAGTTTACTGCCCTGTCGGCGGCCGACGAGAAGATTTTGAAGCGAGTGACAGGCAGGCTGCTCAAAGACGAGGCAGATGTTGTCGGCGCCGGCGTACTCAAGCTGAAGGAGCTGATTGGCGCAGGCAAAGAAACAGCAATCAACACCTGGCAGGATTTGCTTTCAGCTATGTCCTGGCAACAAATGGTTCCAGCCGGCGCTCTGCGCGGCGTAGGCACCCAAATGGTCTCGCTGGGTACTTTCCAAAAAGAGTTTGCCGATGCCAGCATTCAGCTTAATGTAGGCTGGATGGTGGAAAAGGAGCAATTGCGCATCCTCTTGCAAGCCAGAGATGCTCAAGATGAAGCTTTGAGAGATGTCGAGCTGCGAATCAATGAGGTTTCCCGCGGTGTCGTCTTCAGCCGCAAGACAAATGAAGATGGCGCAGTAGTTGCCCCCAGTGTTCATGTCGGTCCCGGACAATACCAGATTCAGGTTATCTGCCAGGATAAAGTGGCTGAGACACCTTTCTTCATCGTCTGACAGCAGACTGGTTCACACCTGAGGACTTGCTAAAATTAGAACGTTGCCGCCGAGCGTGTCCGGATTTTTCATGCCGCCAGACCAGTGCCTGCATCGCAATCCTGACGTGAAGAGCACGCTTCTGCCCGATGGCAATGTCGTGCTCTTTAATGACGGCAATGACTGGGCGCACACTTTGAACCCTGTGGCGGCAATGGTCTGGGAGTTCAGCGATGGACATCATTGCCTGGGTGATATCGTCAGGGAGATTCTTTCCCTTTCGGATGTTTTCCAGGCGGATGTCTTGACGGAAGAAATAAGTGTCCTTGTTGACGAGATGCTGGATTCCGGCTTGCTCGTTGCCGAAGGCGCCATAGCCGGACGGCCTTTCGGGGAGTCTGCCAAGTGACGGCGAGGTCGACGATACTTCGTCTTGGGAAGTGCACAGTCTGCGTTTCTTCTGCCGACGAGGACTTGCTCTTTAGTCTTGAGAAGTTGTTTGTTCCAGGCGGCGGCGCTGCTGAGACCTCAATGAGGCAGAGCGTGGCAGCTCTCGATCTCGACAATCCGCAGATAGCCTTTGCCGCTTGCCCAGGGGCGGCTCCGCACGAGCCAGTCGGGCTGGACAAGCTGACTGCGCCTGTGCAAATGGATCTGCCTCTGGCTGTATTGCTTGTCACCGAGCTTGCTTTCAGGCACCATGGTGACTGCCTCTGGATAGACGCCGCCGTTCTTGTGTCGCCTACAAAGAGCTCGGTGCTTCTGGCCGGCGCGTCGATGTCCGGCAAGACGACTCTGTCCACGGCTCTGGTTGCTCTGCGCAACTGGAAGATTGTCAGCGAAGATATCTCATTTCTTGATCTTTCCACTGGAGAGGTAGTGTCTTTTATCTGCCCGCTTTCATTGCGTCAGGGCACGAAGGAAAGACTGATGAAAGTCGGCGTCAGGGGCGGGCTTGATATCCCTCTGTTGAGTGATGAATGGCTTTTCAATCGTGAAATGTTTTATGGTGCTGCCCTGAAACTTCCGATCACATATTCTTTGCTCCTGCGACAGGTCGATCCTGAAAGTCCAGGTCCAGTCTCGCTGAGGGAGTTGATGGCCAGTCAGATGCTCCAGTCTCTGTTGCCGATCTCGAACGCTGTCCGTCTGCCTCAATCCATGCCGGCCCTGTCCGGAGTTCTTTCTGCTTCCTCCAACTACCTGCTTGAAGGTGGAAATATTGCCGACAGAGTGCAAGCGGTGGAGAGCCTGGCTGGCACCGGCTGCGATGTCTCCTGACAGAAGGCATTTTCTTCGTGCATTTCGGCAAAAAGCTGTTCAACCTGCTGCCGCCAGTGCCTTTTGTATCTTTGAGGGCGCGGCGCCTTTCATTTGTACATCACTCGACTGAGCGATGTGCCATCACATTGTCGCGCGATGCCAACTGATTTATCGTAAGACTTAACGCCTATACTGTCGCTGCCTGAAAGAACGCTCCCAACAACATCTTTTCCATGTCGCTTCGCAATTCGGCGACGTCTTTGACGGTGTCGACTGTGCGCCAGAAAGAGCGTGTCTGGTAGGCTTTCAATTGCCCCTGGGAGGCCAGCTCCGGAAAGGTTGTTTCTTCGTGGTCGCCTTTGTCAGGCAGAAATTGTACGATCTCCGGATTTAGAACATAGATGCCGGCATTGACGCCATAGGGCAATTCCGGCTTCTCGCGGAAACCTATTACTGTCCCGTCTTCTGAAGTTTCGACGATGCCGTAAGGGCTGCGCAGAGGTACAGTGACGATGGTGGCCATGCCTAACTGATGCAAGTGGAACTGCATCAAGTCGTCAATAGAGAGATTGGAAATATTGTCACCGTTGATGGCCAGAATGGGTTCGCTGATAGTCTGCAATTCTTTCATAGCTCGTTTGAGCGCTCCGCCGCGCCCGAGCGGCTCGTCCTCGACGATGTACTGTATGCTCATTTGCCACTTTGAGCCGTCGCCAAAATAGTTGCGCACCATTTCGTGCATATAGCCGCAAGAGACCGTAACCTGATTGATTCCGTAAGAATGAAGCCAGTGGAGCTGGTAGGCCATGAGCGGATTTCCAAGAAGCTCGATCATGCATTTCGGACGATCTTGCGTCAGCGGTCTCAGGCGCTCCCCGCGCCCTCCGGCCAGGATTACAGCTTGTTTCATGTGCAGACTTTTGTCCTCCCTCTTGCCAGTTTCAGCTTATCAGCTCGCTGTGCCGATTTCGATCCGACTGCTAATTTTATGTGACGTTGGAGTATAGATTTTATATGACATGGTGATTAAGCTTATGTCCAGGAGGGTAGGGAAAATACAGGTGGGTGGATTTCAGGGAACCGGGAAGCTTTTTCATGGATGCAACTAACGGGAAGGAAGTGCAGACCGTAGCCCTAGCTATGCCGTGGGCACCGGCGCTTCCGGTAAGGAACTCGTCCATTTATGTAGAGTCGATAAAGCGCTTTATCGACGTTTTTGTGTCGCTTGCGGCATTTGTCGTTTGTTTGCCTGTCATGGGGGCGGTCGCCCTGCTGATTATGCTTGACAGCAAAGGATCTCCCATTTACCGCCAGAAACGCGTCGGCGCCAATGGCAAAATCTTTGAAATCTACAAGCTGCGCACCATGTATCCAGGTACCGGACCCTATTGTTTCAAAACAACCGACGGCGACTGGCGCGTGACAAGGCTGGGTGCCATGCTCCGGGCGACGAAGCTCGATGAGCTCCCGCAGCTGTTTAATATCGTCGCGGGCGATATGAGCATCATCGGACCTCGCCCGCTTTCGGTTTTCGAGTGCAACCATATTGTCGACAGCGGCTTCGACATGAATTGTCCGGGTTTCGTGCCGGCGGCAAGGCCTGGACTTCTCGGGCTCGAGCAGATCAACAGATTACGTGAGCTGTCCTATAAGGAGCGGTTCGCGCTCAATCACCGGTATGAAAGCGGGCTATCCTGGCACATGGATCTGGAGATCCTCTTCAAATCTCTTTGGCAATGCCGCCATGTCTGTCTGGCGGCCGGCTGTGCCTTTGTGGGCGAGCTTTTGCTGCTGTGCTACCTGGCTATGTGAGTTGGTTGTGTGGTCCGTGGTCCGTGGTCCGTGGCAGGAAGCTTTTTTGCGGTGGCTCAAACTCAGCGCGAAGGGCTGCACAAGATTTATGCCACTACCGGCGGTGCAGAATCGTACCAGAGGCTGGTTTCTTTCAAACCGCTTGCCAGGTCGAATGAGGGCGAAAATCCCAGGTTCCGGAGCCGCTTTATGTCGACAGTCCAATTTTGGGCGTCACCGCTGCGGACGGCTCCTTTAAAGACGATCTCTGGCTCTACCTTGCATGTCCGGCACAGTTCCGTGACAAGCTCGGCGATAGTATAAACGGTTCCGGAGGCGACATTAAGGACTTCGCCCTTGCCAGGCGCCTTTCTGGCCGCCAGAAGAACGGCTTCGATAGCGTCCAGAACAAAGAGGAAGTCTCGTTTCTGTGTACCGTCTCCAAAAACTTCCAGCTTGACAGGTATGGTCTTGAGCTTGTGCATCAAGTCAAAGACCACTTGCTTTCGTTGTCGTGGTCCATACACTGAAAAAAAACGCACGGATGTTGCCGGCAGACCATAGATGTTGCTGTACACAGAGGCATAACGCTCGGCGGCGAGTTTGCTCACTCCGTAAGGGGCGATGGGAATCGTGGGATCGTATTCATCAATCGGGATGGATAAAGGATTGCCATAGACGGCTCCTGAAGAGACGTTCAAAAGGCGCGGCGGGTTTTTTGTCTTGCGCAGAGCCTCAAGCAGGTGAAAAGTCGCTTCTAGATTTACGCTGAAATCAAAAGCAGGATTCTCAACGGAAGGCGGCACGTACGCATTGCCAGCCAGATGGAACAGATAGCTGTAGTCTGAGAGATTCAGTTCTTTTGATTGCACTATTTCCCTTAGATCTCCCACGAGCAATTCTATCGATGATTGAACTGCCTGCAGGTTGACTCTGGATGAGTTGGAAAGATCGTCGATGACAGTGACGCGCGCACCCAGTTCGACTAGCCGCTCTACCAGATGAGAGCCGACGAAGCCTGCACCGCCAGTTACCAGCACAGTACTGTCCTTTTCAAGCATGGTGTTTGCTCATTGGCGATCCCCCACCCTCGCGATGTCAATGGACGTTCTTTATGGCCTTGCGCTCGACACGGCTTGCTCTGTACCAGTCAATGGTTCTTTTGAGCCCATCCTCAAAGCCGGTTGCCGCCTCAAAACCAAAGCATGTTTTTGCTCGCTCTATGTCCAGCCGGCGGCGCGGCTGCCCGTTGGGCTTTGTCTTATCCCAGATGATTTCACCGTGAAAATCTGTCAGGTGGGCAATCAGTTGTGCCAGGTCCCTGATGGAAATTTCCATACCAGAGCCAATATTTACCGGCGCAGGCTCGTTATAGCGCTCGGCGGCAAGCAGTATGGCTCGGGCTGCATCTTCCACAAATAGAAATTCCCTGGTAGGAGTACCGTCTCCCCAGAGCACGATTTCCTTGTCCTTGTGCTCGACGGCTTCCAGGCATCTTGAAATGAGAGCCGGGATAACGTGTGAGGAATCAGGCGCGAAATTGTCGCCTGGTCCATAAAGATTCACCGGCATCAGGTAAATGGCGTTGAAACCATATTGCTCTCGGTAAGCCTGTCCTTGCACAAGAAGGATTTTCTTCGCCAGCCCGTAAGGAGCGTTTGTCTCTTCCGGATAGCCGCTCCAGAGGTCATCTTCGCGGAAAGGGACTGGAGTGAATTTCGGGTACGAGCAGATAGTGCCGATTGTCACGAATTTCTTGACTGCAGCCAGGCGAGCTTCTTCCATGAGCATTGTGCCCATGATCAGATTGTCGTAAAGAAAGCGCCCTGGATTCTCCTTGTTGGCGCCAATTCCGCCCACTACCGCCGCCAGGTGTATTATCAAGTCTGCCGGGCAGTCCTGGAGGAGGCGGCGCACCTGTGCCTGTTCTTTCAAGTCATATTCTGTCGAAGAAGGACAGAAAACGTTCTTGTAGCCGTGAGCGCCTAGAGCCCGGACCAGGTGCTTGCCGAGAAAGCCGGCGCCACCTGTCACCAGAGTCGTTCTGTATTCTATTGCAGCCATAAGAAGAACCTTGCTAACCCACCGGCTATTATCCAGCATTTGATCCTTTGCGCGGATACCTCGGTCGGGCGGCGGCATCTTGGCTCTGATTCGGTAGAATATCTTTGTTGAGGCAGGAAGGCAGGTCGTCGGATAAGGTAGCTATATGGTCAAAAAGGTTCTTATTACAGGTATGACCGGCATGGTCGGATCGCATCTGGCCGATTTGCTTCTGTCCGAGGAGCAGGATTGTCAGATCTTCGGCACCAAGCGCTGGCGCAGCCCCCTGAATAACATCAACCACTTGCTCGGGCGGGTCACTCTCTTCGACTGCAATCTGGCTGATTCGATGAACTGTCTGAAGTTGATTGATGCCGTCCGTCCGGATTACATCTTTCATCTGGCGGCTTTGAGCTACGTGCCTGATTCCTGGGTGTTGCCCGAGGTCACGCTCTCCAACAACACTATGATGCAGTTGCATCTCTTTGAGGCCATACGTCATGTTGGCATCGATCCTATTGTGCAGGTGGCTTTGAGCTCCGAGCAATACGGGAAAGTTTTTCCGCACGAAGTGCCGATAAGGGAGAACAACCCCTTCCGCCCCCTCAGCCCTTATGCTGTGAGCAAAGTTGGACAGGATATGCTGGCTTATCAGTACCATCAGAGCTATGGACTGAAAGTTATCCGAACGCGCGCTTTCAATCATGAGGGTCCGCGCCGGGGCGAAGTGTTCGTCACGAGCAATTTCGCCAAGCAAATTGCCGAGATTGAAGCGGGAATCAAGCCGCCAATCATTTATGTCGGTAACCTTAGCGCGCAACGTGACTGGTCGGACGTGCGTGACATCGTCCGCGGTTACTGGCTGGCTGTCCAGCATTGCATCCCGGGCGAGGACTATGTTCTGGCCAGCGGCAAGTCGAGGACAATCAGGCAGATGCTGGATATTTTGCTTTCGTTCACTTCCAAGAAGATAGAGATTGCCGTCGATCCTGCTCGGATGCGGCCCTCGGATGTGGAAATTTTGCAAGGGGATGCCAGCAAGTTCAAAGCGGCAACTGGTTGGGAGCCTCGTTATGCTTTTGAGCAGACTATGGAAGACCTGCTCAATTACTGGCGCCACGAGATAAAGTCAAGGTCCGCTTGCTTGCCGATAGAGGCTCTGCCCAAGCCTAAATAGTCGAGACTTTTCTTTAAAGCTGTTGCTTGCGGAAGAAGAGCTGCCCGTCGCTGGCCTGGTAAACGCCGGAGGCTGGATCGGCCTGTGGCTGCTGTGCGGGCATGTTTTGCGGGGCAGCTGCAGGATAAGTGGACGGGCTGCCAAAGGATGAAGGAGAAGTGGCAGGCATCTGGGCGCCCGTGTCCATATGTGGCTCAAGAGCCTGTCCGGCTGCTGGCGCCTGCGCCAGCGCCTGACCGCCAGAGTGGGCAGGGAGGCTGGGCTGGTGGGGTACATCTGCCGGCATGCTTTCAGGAGCGGCAGCTATCTGTGAAGTGTCGGCGCTTAAATTAAGCTGCTGCCCAGGATGAATGAGGGCGGGGTTGTCGCCAATCACGCCGGCGTTGAGCCGGTAAATTTCTCCCCAGTTCTGTCCGCCGCCCAGATGATGGCGGGCTATATCCCAGAGATTGTCGCCTGGCTGTACTACATAGTGTCCTGCCCCGGAAGCGGACGAGGCGATGTCTGAGCCTGAGGACGGAAGCTCAAGAGTGGTACCTGGGTGAATGAGGTCCGGATTAGCGCCAAGCACATTGGCGTTCATGTTATAGATTTCGTGCCAGCGGGAGCCGTCGCCTAAATTTCGCCTGGCAATATCCCAGAGATTGTCGCCAGCTTGTACGGTGTACTGGCTGGACGGAGCATCGGTTGCCGCAGCTGTCTGTTGAACGTCAGGCGGACTGTGGCTTGCGTGCACGGCTACTTCGTGGGACTTGAGATGGTGCTTGAGGTGATGCAAACCGTGGTTGCCTTGCTGGGCGGCGCTGGCGTGATGCACCTGGGGCGTGCTTGCAGGGCTGGAAGCTCCCGCTGCTGGCGTACCGGCTGTCCCGGTTGCCTGGGGCGGCTGGTAGAATCCGCCCATAGTCGGGCGATAAACTGGAGCTTCGGGGCTGATGGCAATGTTTTCCGGCTGTCCGAAATGACGGAACATGGAGTCCTGAGGGTAGTCCTTAAGAGAATAGTTGTTGAGCAGGCTGTCTTCGAAGACCGGCTTTTGCATGTTGACCGGCGAGGAGATGTTGAGCGATTCGCCTGGGACGCCAGCCAGACCGGTACTGCCCCAGTCGGACGGCAGTCCGTTGGTCAGAGAGCCTGGAGCAAGTCCCGAGCCCAGAAGGTTGCCTAGAGGATGCAGGATAGGAGCTTGCGGCGGCAGCAAGCTGATTGAAACCTGGAAATGGTCGCCTGTTGCCGACCCGAGCGCACCGGCTGCATGCTGGGCCCAGATGGCCGGATCGAAAGCCTGCATTATGTCTCCGTGCAGAAGCGCCCCGAGAAATTCGAAGAAGGAATTCATGACTCCTGTCAGCCCGGGCAATTTCATAATCAATTGAATGAGGGGCGACACTGGTTCGCCGCCGGGCGGGATGGCTCCCATGACGGCATGCTCGGCGCCTGGACCGATGGACAGAGCTGCATGCTCGGTCCCGCCGAGGGGACCGGCAGCAGACACCGCCGTTTCACCCTGGATACTCACAGGTGAAAGTAGGCTGCTGTCAACCTGAGGCTGGAAAAACTGGTGCGCTTGACTGATGTCGGCAGGCTGGCTGAGCTGCCCTTCCACATGGAAGTTGGCCTGGGCATGGCTCAGCCCTCCAGCGTCTCCGCTGGACTCCGGCGAGAGTTGATTTGCCTGGAAGTCAGATGGGGGCATGCAATGAGGTGGTCTGGTAAGGGGCCGCGGGAAGCCTCTTTACAGGGCGCTTGCCAAAATTAACATTTTTGTCGACGGTTATCAAGGGGTATGGCCGCCAGTGTTCATTAATATCCAACATTAATCTTGGCTCTCTTCTTGGTAAAGAAGCCTCGCACAGGCGGCATTGCCTCATTTCTCCTGCGATAGACTATACAGACGTCGCCTCTGGCGCGCTTGCCCGGATGGGCAGTGCATAAGTGCCGCCTCAGCCATTTAAGAAATAAATGTTGAAAAGTATGCCTGTCAAATCAGACCAGAAGCTAATTCGTATCCTGCGCTTGCGTGTGACGGACAAACCAGGTCACCTGGGACAGATAGCGACTTTGCTTGGTGACATGGGCGCCAATATCGGTGAAATTTCCATCGTTGCGCAGGGACCGGATTTCCTTATCAGGGAATTCAGCCTGCAGCTCGACGATGAAGAGCACCTCGGCAAGATCCTCTCCGGCATAGAACAGCTGAACGGTGTCCAACTGGACAGTATCATCGACCCGGTCTGCCTTGTTCATGAAGGCGGCAAGATATCTATGCGCAGCCGCGTTTCGCTGGAGACAATCGGCGAGATGCGGCGTATTTACACGCCGGGCGTGGCTCAAATTTGCAAGCTTATTGAGGCTGATGCCAGCCAGAGCCGGCGTTATACGGGCATCGCCAATTCCGTGGCCGTTGTCACAAATGGCACGGCCATTCTCGGGCTGGGCAATATCGGTCCGGTGGCAGGCATGCCTGTCATGGAAGGAAAGGCAGTTCTTTTCTCCGAACTTGTCGGCATCAGCGCTGTGCCCATCCTGATCGACTCGACAGACATCAATTGCATCATCGAGACTGTCAAGGCGATTGCTCCCACATTCGGTGCCATCCAGCTGGAAGATATTGCTGCCCCGGAATGTTTTGAGATTGAGGACAGGCTCCAGGGTGAGCTTGCCATCCCGGTCTTGCACGACGATCAACATGGCACTGCCGTTGTCGTCCTGGCCGTTCTTTCGACCATTGCTCAGCGCACGCGCATGCAACTTTCCTCGTGCCGTGTGGGCATACTGGGGCTGGGAGCGGCCGGAACCGGTATCGCCAAGCTTCTTCTGGCTTATGGTGTCAAAGAAATATTAGGCACGGACTTGAGAGACGAAGCCATGCAACGGCTGGAAGTGTCCGGTGGCAGGCGCTCGACTCTTTCCGGGGTGATGGCCGAGGCTGATGTCGTGGTGGCAACCACCGGCAAACCTGGTCTGATCAACCCGGACATGGTGCGGCAAGGGCAGATTATTCTTGCTCTTTCCAATCCGGACCCGGAGATTCACCCGGAGCTGGCTCTGGCGCGCGGCGCTCTTTATGCTGCCGACGGTCGCACTATCAATAACGCTCTGGCGTTCCCGGGTCTTTTCCGGGGAGCGTTGAGGGCAGGCGCCGGCTCCTTCACCGACAAAATGAAAATAGCCGCTGCTGCCGCCATTGCTGCTCAAACCAGGGCCGACAATCTTGTGCCTAGCATACTGGACAGGCACACGCATCAGTCCGTGGCAAATGCCGTGGAGCAGGCCTGGTTCGCCTGATTGGACTTTTCTCCGGAGTCTTCCTGCCTGTGCAGAAAATCAGTGACTGGACAGACAGCCGCCTCATTGTCAAGATGGATAAGGTGGCTTATTTGCCAGGGCGGCTGAGGGCTTATCTTCTGGTACGTTGCCGGGGAACCCGGTAAGGCAAGGGTGATGGTATATGAATACGGATGGCAGGCAGTTTATCAATCAAGGACTTCTTTCTTATCAAGAGGGTGATTTCGCGGCCGCTGTAGGCTCGCTTTCGCAGGGGCTGAAGCTCATGCCCAACGACTGGCAGAATCGCTTCGTGCTGGCGATGGCTTACGGGCGCGCTGGCATGATGCGGGAGTCCCGTCAGGAATTCATGACAATCAGGGACATCTGTCCGGATGCTGACTTGCGACGCAAAGCCGCAACTGCTGTAACAGCGCTCGCTCAGGATGTAATCAAGCCCGCGCCCCCTAAGCGCAAAAGTTGAAGAAAGTTTCTAGCCTTTGCGGATATCCCAGAAGTCTTCGCCCAGAGTGTCCCAGGGCAAGCGCAGCTCGTCCGGCTCGTCCGGGCTGAAGCACTGATTGACGAAATAAATCATGTTGGCCGTAGCCTGGTATGGATTGGCCAGCCCGTGCGCGACGCCGCGCGGCAGATAAAGGAGCTGCGCGCGGCCTGCACCCATGACGAAACGCATGGAAGTCTTGTATGTGGGCGAATTCTTGCGCGCGTCAAAGAGCCCGATCAAAAGCCGGTCGCCCGGGAGCACGAACCAGACGTCTTCTTGATTGTAGTGAAGATGAAATGCCTTTATAGCGCCGGGTAGCACCTGAGAAAAAGTTGATTGTTTTACTTTGAACTCGGGAATGGCCTGCAAATTGCCCTGGTCGTCCAGGCGTATTATTTCCGCCAGCGCTCCGCCGTCATCAAGAAACATTTGCAGGTTGATTATCTGCACGCCGTCGATCGTGCTCTTCTTCTTGTAGTCCTGAACCGAAAGTTCCTGGTTGAAATCTTCACCGATGGAATCTTTAGTTAATGGTTTCAGCATGACAAGCACTTGCCAGAATCCTGCGTTGAAATGGGACTGTGCGCCGGAGAACATCCGGACCGTGTCGAAGGCGACAAACGCCTTAAGGATAGCAGCGCGAGCCGGTCGAGTCTAGCGTTGTTAAGCGCTCCTGCCTCAGCCCTCAGGTAAGCTGCTCTTGTAAGCGAAGGTTAAGGTAGCTTTCCAGCGCTTCTTGCCAGGGAACCATTTCCCTGGCGATGGTTTGAACCAGGGTCGTTTTGTCGAGAACGGAGTACTTGGGACGGGTAGCGGGTCTGGGCATGTCCTTTGTGGCAATCGGCGTGACTTCAACTCCCTTGCCTTCGGTGATCGCCCTGGCGAATTCCCACCAGTTGGTGACACCGCCATCGGTGGCATGGTAGACCCCCCAGCGTCCCGTGGCGATCAAGTCCGCGATCGTCTCTGAAAGAGTGAGCGTGCAGGTCGGCGTTCCCCATTGATCGGAAACGACTCGCAATTGCTTGCGTTGGGCGGTCATATTCAGAATAGTCTCCACGAAGTTGGATCCGTCTGGTCCGTATAGCCAGCTTGTGCGAACGATGTAGAAACGGCTCAGGTGATGGCGCACTGCTCGCTCGCCGGCCAGTTTCGACTTGCCATAAACAGACAGCGGGCGCGTCGTGTCCCAGGGCTGATAGGGGCGATCTTGCTCGCCGTCGAAGACATAGTCTGTGCTGAGATAGAGCATCGGTACGTTGAGATGGTTGCAGACAACCGAAATATTCTCTGTCCCGTAACCGTTGATGAGATAAGCCAGATCCGGCTCCGACTCAGCTTGATCCACTCTGGTATAAGCCGCCGAATGAATCACCAGCTCGGGGCTCTCCAGACGGAGGAGGTCATTTACTTGCATGTAGTTGGTTACGTCGAGCTGCTCGCGCGGCATGCCTCTAACGCTATGCCCGCGCGACTCCAGGCATGGCACCAGTGCTTTGCCCAGCATGCCGCTGGCGCCCGTGACAAGGATTTTCATATTGACCTCTTTGTCTTTAGCCGGGAAGTATTTTCGACGACCGGGAGCCAGTGTGCAGCAACTGTGTTCAGCTCTTGCACGCAGCTACCCGGGCTCGATCATTTCGAGAGTGCTTTTGCAGGCTCCGTTTTCATTTCGGAGCAGCAAGCAGTGTTAGCCGTGGATTCGGACTTCTCCGAATGCTGGAGCACTGATTTGAGCCAGCTCTGGTTGTTGCGATACCACTCGATTGTTTCATGGATGCCGGTTTCGAAAGTGTAAGCCGGCTTCCAGCCAAGCTCTTTCTGGATCTTTGTGGAGTCGATGGCATAACGGCGGTCGTGGCCAAGCCTGTCTTCCACGTAATTGATCAGCTCTTCGCCGCGGCCAAGCTCGCGCAGGATGAGTTTTGTGATCTCGATATTCTTGCGCTCGTTGTTGCCGCCGATGTTGTAGACTTCGCCCGGGCTGCCTTTGTGAAAAACGAGATCTATGGCCTGGCAATGATCTTCGACATGCAACCAGTCGCGCACGTTCAAGCCGTCTCCATAGACCGGCACAGACTTGCCCTGCATGACGTTCATGATGAAAAGCGGAATCAGTTTTTCCGGAAACTGGTAGGGACCGTAATTGTTTGAGCACCGCGTGATGAGCGTCGGCATGCCGTAAGTGTGAAAATAGGCGCGACAGAGCATGTCGGCGCCGGCTTTGCTGGCGGAGTAGGGGCTGTTGGGTGACAGCGGAGTTTGTTCGGTGAAATAACCGGTGGGACCAAGCGATCCGTAGACTTCATCGGTGGAAACTTGCACGTAGCGGATTGGCTGTCTGGGCTCGCCGTTGCGCATGCTGTGCTCGAAGGCGGCTTCCAGGAGCACCTGAGTGCCCAGCACATTGGAGTGAACGAAAGCGGCCGGATCGGTAATCGAACGGTCGACATGTGTTTCGGCGGCGACGTTGATAATGCCGTCTATTGGTCCGAACTTCTCTCCGGAAACTATTTGGTTGACCAGAGCCGCGTCTTCGACGCGCCCTTTCACGAATTTGTAGCGGCTGTCAAAGGCGATGTCTTCAAGGTTCTCGAAGTGTCCGGCATAAGTGACGGCGTCAAGGTTGACGATATTGTAGTCAGGGTGTGCTTTGAGTATGTGCTTGACCAGATTGCTTCCGATGAAGCCCAGACCGCCTGTGATGAGAATTTGCATTTGCCGTTTCCTCTCGAATGAATCGCCTCCGGCTCCCTTGTCCGGCTCCGATCAACTGGTTTTCTATATCTGCCGCTGCAGACAAAAGACTTTGTTTTTCAGACTACCTCGACTTTGCTGTCATCGCCGAGCATGAAGCGGTAGGCCACCGGTTTGCGGTTGCCCCGGGTCAGCTCGACGTTGAGCCCGATGAGGGAGTCCTCGATGCGCCCGTTGAAGTCGGCGATGCGACAGCTCTCCCGC
The DNA here is from genome assembly GCA_023250095.1 of Candidatus Melainabacteria bacterium. Lineage (GTDB taxonomy): Bacteria > Cyanobacteriota > Vampirovibrionia > Obscuribacterales > Obscuribacteraceae > JAHFBI01. The sequence continues at coordinate 3,072 of JAHFBI010000050.1, read as the reverse complement.
AGGATGCTGTGTTCGATCTCTGCATGGGAGACGCGGGCACCGTCTCCGATTGATGTAAAGGGTCCAATATAACTCTCTTCGATGTGGCAGTTGGAGCCGATGACCGCCGGACCGCGCACGGTGCAATTCTTGAGGACAGAGCCTTTGCCGATGTGGACGCGACCGGAGACAATTGAATTTCCTTCAAGAGTCCCCTCCTGAACGAAGTCGGACATTTCGTCGAGGACTACCCGGTTGGCTTCCAGCATGTCGTCTTTCTTTCCCGTGTCCAGCCACCAGCTTGTAAGAACGTGGCTGTCAACGTGGAATTTAGTGTCAATCAGGCGCTGGATGGCGTCGGTTATCTCCAGCTCACCGCGCTTGCTGGGCTGGATTTCGTCGATTGCTTTGTGAATATTCTTGTTGAAAAGGTACACTCCAACCAGAGCCAGATTGGACTTGGGCTTGGCCGGCTTTTCTTCCAGGCAGAGGATTCGTCCGTTGCCGTTCAGCTGGGCGACGCCGAAAGCGCTCGGGTTGACGACTTCTTTCAAGAGGATAAACGCGTCGGCGTTGCCGGCGTTGAAGCGTTGCACAAGTGGGGCGACGCCGTCTTTAATCAGGTTGTCCCCCAGGTACATCACGAAGGGCGAGTCTCCCAGAAAGGCTGAAGCGGTCTTGACCGCGTGAGCCAGCCCTTTCGGCTCGTCTTGCAGGATATAGCTTATTCTGACGCCCCAGCGCTCGCCGGTGCCTACTGTCTCGCGCACGTCGTTGCCTGTCTCCGGGGAGATGATGATGCCGATCTCTTCTACTCCGGCGTCTTTAATAGCCTCGACTGCGTAAAAGAGAATTGGCTTGTTGGCTACCGGCAAGAGCTGTTTGGCTGCCGTGTGGGTGATCGGCCGCATGCGAGTTCCCTTGCCGCCGCTGAGAATTAGTCCCTTCATAATTGCCCCTGGAAAGTTAGAGTGCCTGTAAGATGCAGTTTGCTCGTCTCCGCCTGCCTAGACCGCGCCGACTCTGGTGATTACAGCCTTGACCGTTAAGAACACAATCTTCCAGTCTAGCCAGTAAGTCCAGTTGTCGCAGTACCACCTGTCCAGTTCTACTTTGACGTCATCGGCAAGCTCATCACGCCCGTTAACCTGCGCCCAGCCGGTGATGCCGGGTGGATACCTCAGGATGCCGCCGGCTTTGCGTCTGGCCGTCAGCTCCGTCTGATTATACAAGGCTGGTCTTGGTCCGACTAAGCTCATGTCAGCCTTAAGCACGTTGAACAATTGTGGCAATTCGTCCAGGCTTGTCGAGCGCAATACCCGGCCTGTGCGCGTCACCGGGCTGGGCAGTTTTTGCATCTGATCCGTGGGCAGATCAGGGGTACCGCAATGCATGGTCCGGAACTTATAAATGTTGAAGAATTGGCCGTTTAGACCGACGCGTTTCTGCTTGAAGATGATGGGGCCTGGCGAATCCAGTTTGATAGCAAGAGCAATGCAGGCAAAAGCCGGCGCTAACAAAAGTAAAGCAAACGCCGAAAGGGCAAGATCGCCAGTTCTTTTGATGGCAAGCGCTCCTGGCAGCGGGAGGCTGCCTGGAGCGCCGGTGGCGGGTTTCTGTGCGCCGGATTGGGCAGGATTGACAGATGAGGACTCGATCCTAATTTTTGATCACCTGAAGTCTTTGCAATTGCTAATTTGCTGTCGCGGCGGCTATCTTGACAGGTTGACAGAGGATATCATAACCAGATTGTCTCTTGCATTTATATTGTTTCCATCGTAAGCAGAGGCATTTCTTAAGTCTCTGTAAGTCTGACTCTTGAGCGCCCTTTTAAATGAAACTCAGTGTATGCAACTGTCCGTGATCATCGTTAGCTGGAATACGCGCGAGCTTCTTAGCCGCTGTCTGTCCAGTCTCAAGCCGGAGCTGGCAGGCATTGAAAGCGAGGTCTTTCTCGTCGACAATCATTCTGCAGATGGCTCGGCGGATATGGTGGCACGGGAGCATCCCTGGGTGAGCCTGATTGCCAACGACGAAAACCTGGGCTTCGCTGCTGCCAACAATCAGGCTTTGAAGCTGTCCAGGGGGCAGTGTGTTCTTCTGCTCAATCCCGACACCGAGGTCGGGGCCACTGCGATAAGCCATTTGCTCTCTTTCTTGCAAGAGCATCCCCAGGCGGGGGTTGTGGCGCCGCAGCTGCTCAATTCTGACGGTACTATCCAGCGCTCCTGCAGGGAGTTTCCTACGTTTCTCGGCATGTCTTTCGAGTTGCTCGGGCTCAGCCGGCTGTTTCCGGACAGGGAAGTCTTTCGCCGGTACAAGATGCTTGATTTCGACCACAATACGCAGATGCAGGTGGATCAGCCGGAGGGAGCCTGCCTGCTTCTCAGGCGTCAGGTGATCGATGAGATCGGGATGCTCGACGAAGGCTATTTCATGCTTTTCGAAGAAGTCGACTGGTGCTACCGCATTAAGAAAGCAGGCTGGCAGATATGGTTCACGCCGGACTCTCAGGTGGTGCATCATTACGGGCAGTCCATCAAGCAAGTTAAAGTCCGGATGATCCTTTCCTCGCACCGCGGGCTGTATCGCTTCTGGAGCAAGCATTACCGGCAGGGGCGCTGGTATATGGACTGGCTTGTCTGGAGCGGTCTCATGTGCCTGGCCTACCTGCGCATCGGCGCACACTTCCTGCGGCAGGGTTTCGGCAGTGGCAAAGCCGGCGCGAGCGCAGCCTGAGTTTTCTTTAGTCTTGTTTAATGGGGGGTCCTTTCTTTGTGAGTTTACTCATGAGAACCTCCCTGACGCCGTGTTATCATCCTGGCAAGTTTTGCCATTAAGTAGCTGACGCGGTTTTGCGGACAATCGATTTTCATGACTGTTCAACTGGAACAAAAGACACAGGTGACCTGCGCAAGTATATTGGGACCGGCCTCTCAGCCGGCTGACAAGGGCGTGTTCAGGACTCTTGCCGATCATCGGCACTTGCTTGTGATCATGGTCAAGCGGGATTCTATCGGCAAGTATCGCGGATCGCTTCTGGGCATGCTCTGGCCGGTGATCAATCCGATCGGGCACCTGGCGCTTTATACA
>JAHFBI010000344.1 GCA_023250095.1 Candidatus Melainabacteria bacterium | reverse complement strand
CCGTCGGCGAGTTGCTTACGCAATCAGGCATTGTGGATCCAGACAAATTGCCGGAAGGGCTCGAAGTTGCTCAGAAATCGAACGTGCCGCTGGGCAGGGTGCTGGTGAATCTTCACCATATCACCGATGACGATCTGCAATCAGTGCTGCATACCCAGATGCTTATCAAAGGAGGCGTTGTGCCGGCACATCTTTCGATCCGGGCTCTGCGATATGCGCGCAAGAAGCGCGTTTCCATCGATGTGGCCCTGAAAGATCTCGGCTGGACAGGACATGAATCCGGGCGCACGTTTGAGCTTGCCGAGATAATGAGAGCTTCCGATGAGCTGGTGGCAATCGAAAGACGGTTGCCGTCCGGGCATCCGGACGTTGCCGCCGTGTGTTTGAAACTGGCTGATCTCTATGCTTCCAACGACAAGCATGCTGATGCCGAGGTACTGTACAAGCGCGCTCTGGGCATACTGGAGAACGTTCTCGGCGACGAGAATCTGGAGATTGCCGATCTGCTCGATAAGCTGGCCAGTGTCTATCTGTTGCAGGAGAAGTTTACCCAGGTGGAGACGCTCTTTATGCGTGCCCTGCAAATCAAGGAGCAGCTTCTCGGCAAAGAACACCCTGCCGTTGCTGGCAGTTTCGAGAATCTGGCCAGATTCTATTGCTCACAAGGAGACCACAAAGAAGCTGGCTCCTGGTATGAGATGGCGCTGCAGATCAAAGAGAAGGCGCTGGGCAGCCAGCACCTCGATGTGGCGACTGCCATAGAGGCGCGAGCCAATTGTTTCTTCGACATGCAGGACTATACGCGGGCTGAGCCGCTCTATTGGCAGGCATACAAGATCAAGAAGAATTTTCACGATTCCTCTCATCCTGAAATAACTTCGCTATTGACCAGGCTGGCCGATCTCTACTGTAAAGAGGGCAAGTATTCGTTGGCTGATTCCGTACTTGTGCTCTTCCAGAGTGACAGGGATCTGTTGCTTTAGGAGACGGAAGCCTGCTGCTATACTGGTTCTATTCCGCATTTGAAGGTCTGGATGTTCCAGTTCAAACGACAGGCAACCCTTGCCAACATTAATCTGGGCAATCTTTCTGCGCCTCCTGCTTTTGGAGACATGCAGTTCCTGATGGAACAGGCTCTGAAGTTTCGCGGACGTTTTGTGGAAATCTCCTGGACGGTTCCGAAGACTGGCTTGCCTTTCACTTTGACGGCGAAAGTGCTGCCGGCTCAGCCTCCGAGCTGGATGCTCTATCGGGGAAATGGCGCCAATTCACAGCTCATATGGGGACACAACAGCTCAGATCTGACGCTCATGCACAATCTTGTGCTTCTGGAGTGTGAGAAGCCGTGCGGCCCTGACGATCCCACAGGTGCCGGGCACAATACGATATCGGCCGAGGCCGCCAACCGGGTGCTGGAAAATAATGCTGCCACCGGCTCCATTCAAAGCCATGCCGCTGCTTCTATTCAGCTCAGCGCTGCCCAGGCACAGGCACAAGCACAGGCACAGGCACAAGCGCAGGGAGCAGTAAATGCTCCTGCATCTTCCGGTTATACGGGCGAGCCTAAGAGCACCTGGCTTTTGGCTCTGCAGAACAGGGAGTTTTCGCCAGCTGCCTCCCAGGCGGCTGCTCCTGAGCTGGACGCTCCGCTGCAGTCTGCTGAATGCAGCCAGGCAATCGGCAGCGGAATGGAGTTTCTTTCCACATTGCTTCCAGGGCAGTCGATGCTGGAAGGAAGTTTGAGTAATATCACCGTGTCGAATGTGCTGCGATACATTGGCAGTAATGCTTTGACCGGACGGCTTGCCGTACAGGGAATGGTCGGATCGGCCGAGGTTTTCTTTCGCGCTGGTTGCATCGAGCATGCCGCTACCCTCGATACCAAGGGCGATAGCGCCGTATATGATGTCATCACTTGCCAGGATGGCGAGTTCAAGTTCTATGCCGATGAGGAGACGCCGCAGAAAACAGTCGTAGCCGACATTGCGACGCTTCTCAGAAACGGCGGCGGTCTAATAGAGCAGAGCCGGTTCATCGAAGCGGCCGGGTTGACGCCAGTATCGTATCTGCTCAAGAAACGCCCGGATCTCAGCCGCGTAGAATTTGAAGCGATAGTCGCGCGCGGTATTGCCATCGATCCAGCCCTGCAATGGAAATTTTGGGAATCAATAGATAACCGAAGCACTCTGGCAGAGGTCCTTCGCTTCCGCCCGATGGTGAGGGCAGAATGGACACCGCTATTGTTTAATCTGTTGAAAAGCGATCTTATAGCACTTGCCAGTGAGCCTCAGACTTTGCGCGGGAGGATGCTGATCGAGCCGGTGCCTGTCGATCAGGTAGGCGTCGACATGTTGCTCAAGACCATCTCCAATCCTGAAGACGGCATTTTGCGCTTTGCTGCCTTTCACTTTTTCTTGCAGCAGGAGTTCTTCCGCTATGAAAGGTCCGGCGGCAAATTTGCCATTATGATCTTTAGTCTGGGCAATCGGCAGCGCCTTAGTGAAAACGTTCAGCTACTTCCTGGCGAGGTCATAGCAGAAGCTGCCATGCGGATCAATTCCAAAAAGCGCAAACTCGATATGCTCTTCCATTTTGAAGGGAGTGACTATGCCATGCTCTTGCCTGAGACCGATACGGCAGGGGCTGCTGTTTTTGCTAACCGCATTTGCCAGATTCTTGTCAAGCCGCCCCTTTGCCCGGCTATTGAGGGCGATGAACTGGTATTTTCTTTCGGTATTGCCTCTATTCCGGACGATGTGAGAGATCCAGGCACCTTGCTGGCGGCAGCGAAGGTTGCTAAAGGACGGGCGAAAATGACCGGAGTGCCCATTGTTCTCTATGCCAGCCTTTCCGAATGACGCTTCATATGGCGGAGGGGACGGGCGCCTCGGTCCTGTACACGCACATATTCGGCAGCACTTATTGAATCAAAAGCCCCAGCGCATAAGGCAGGCTCCGGCACTGAAGCCTGCTCCCATCGAGGCAAGCAGGACGAGATCGCCCTTTTTCAGCCGTCCTTGATCGAGGGCGGTTTGCATCGCCAGGGGCAAAGTGGCGGCTGTAGTGTTGCCATAAGTGTCGATATTGATGATGACGCGATCCGCAGGCACCTGCAAACGCTCGACAGCGGCATTAATGATGCGCAGGTTGGCCTGGTGCGGAATGAAAACGTCTATGTCTTTGCCTGTAAGTCCGTGCCGTTCGAGCAAGCGTACGCATATCTCGGCCATCTTGACGGCAGCGAATTTGAACACAACCTTGCCGTCCTGGTGGACATAGTGGAGTTTTTTATCGACAGTCTCATGTGATGTGGGGTTTTTGCTTCCGCCGCCAGGCAAGCAGAGGAAGTCGCCGCCGGAGCCGTCCACTTCGTGGAGGAAGTCTATGAAGCAACCTTCCTCCACGCTTGCCGATGGCTGAACAAGCGCAGCTCCTGCGCCGTCGCCGAATATGATGCAAGTTTGCCGGTCGGTGTAATCGATGATGGAGGTCATTACGTCCACGCCGATGACAAGAACATTCTTATGTGTGCCGTTGACCACGAATTGCACTGCTACTTGCAGAGCATAAAGGAAACCCGAGCAAGCAATTGAGAGGTCGAATCCCCAGGCTCCTGTCGCCCCAATTTTGTGCTGGACCAGACAGGCTGTCGCTGGCAATTGCATGTCTGGCGTGATTGTAGCCACAATAATCAGCTCGATGTCGGTGGGCTTAAGACCGGTCTGAGCTAGAATTTTTCTGGCAGCTTCGGCGGCGAGATCGGATGACGCCACCCCCTTTTCGACAACATGGCGCTGGCGAATACCGGTGCGCTCAAGTATCCATTCGTCGGTAGTATCGACAAGCTTCTCGAGATCCTTATTGGTCAGGAGCTTCGGGGGCACACCGGTGCCGACGGCGCTTATTCTTGCTAAAGCGACTTTGCTCAGAAGCCTCTCCTCCGTTTCTGTCGACCTGTCAGGACCCGCGCGGCGGACACCAGCCAGGCCCGGCTGCAAGGACTTTAGTTTAACAGCTGCCCGGGGGGATCTAAATGATTGTTACGCAGCTGGGAGTTCAAAGGAATATAAATTCTGTCCTCGGAAAATGTCTCTCTGGCTACGGACCTGCTGACATCCGTACTTAATATCTGGCAGCTGATGTGTCAGCCACCAGGAGCCGATCGCTGAGCATGTATGCGGCGATGCCGAAGGCGACAGCGACATTCAGTGATTCCTTGCTGCCGCGCATGGGCAGATGGCAGATGAGGTCGCATGCATCAAGAAGCTCGGCTGACAGTCCGGTAACTTCGTTGCCTACCGCCAGGCACAGGGGAGACCGAATAGCCTTGTCAGCGAGCACGTCTTTGAGGGGACGGCTCTGGCTAAGGCAGGGCAGAGCGCTCGGTGACTCCAGTCCAAGCAGAAAGACGCCGGAGTCTTTTAGCTGCGCTGCTGCTTGAAGTGAGCCGGTGTGATATTGCCAAGAAAGATGGTTCTCGGCGCCAAGACTTGTTTTAGCTATTTCCCTGCCCGGCGGACAGCCAGTGATACCGCAGAGGTAGAGCATTCTGATGCCTGCACCGTCGGCAGTGCGCAAGATGGAGCCGACGTTGAATAGACTGCGGATGTCTTCCAGCAACGCTGAAAGTTGCGGCGGCTTCTCCGGCTGCATGACGCCGCCTTGCATCAGTCCTGACTGAGCCCGTTTTTGCGCCACCTGGTCTATTTGATCGAGGAGAGCGATGGGTCTTATGGTCATCAATTGCCCGCAGATCGGGCAATTCCCGTATTTTGCCCCGAGGTCGTCACCTGTCTTGAAGGTCGTTAGGCACAGCGGGTTCGGGCAGCGGGTGAGCATGATTGAGTTTAGCCTAATGGTCGATGGAAGGCATGGGGGGAAGCGCGCCATGGAAGGCCGGTCCGATGTCCACCGGCAGCGCATTGGACGATCTCAGACCATTGGCAACGACTGAGACCGGTATGTTGAGCTGCTGCGGACCCCAGGACCAGTTGGGCACCACAACTACAAGACTTGATGCATCACCGCCTGCAACTTCGGCCTGAACATTGTCGAAATAAACCTTGTTGGCTGAAGGCGGCGTGGCGAAGTTTCTGCCGGTTATAGTCAGTTGAGCGCCAGGCGGCACCATCCAGTAATCGAGCGAAAGCAGCTCCGGTAAGGGCTTTGGT
>JAHFBI010000343.1 GCA_023250095.1 Candidatus Melainabacteria bacterium | reverse complement strand
CCATCACCAAAGATGACATTGATGCGCGCTTGCGTGACGTGGAGAAAGAGCGCAAAGAGACGCGTGAAATGGAAAGGAAGCAGTCCGACGCTCAGTCATTTGCCTCGCCGCTCGTTGCAAATGGTGATGAACTCTTCAAGAAGATAGCCAGCAAGGATGGCGACCAGGACTCCATCAGCTGGTGGGACCTGAAGAAGATTCGCAAAGCCGACGACCGCGAAAGAGAAAAAGGGAGCCAGCTGCTCTCAGATGACGAACGGCAGCTGGTCGACAGGCTTTATAAGAAATGGAACAGGGACCAAGTGGAGCGGCTCAAAGACACACCGGAAGCCCAGCCCGGTGAACAACGTCCTGACGGCAAGATCACCATGGACAGCCTCGCACTTGCCTGCGGCTTTAAAAATGTAGCTGACATGCATGAAGCAATAGCCAAACCGCCTGCTGCCCCTGAAGCCACATCCGATGTCTCTGCTCAGAAGCCAGTCGAGGAAGCGCCTGAGCGAAGGCAACCAGCTGACAATACCGCTCAGGCAGGTGCTCCAGAAGTTGACCCGATAGCCCAGGCGCGTCTTGCTGCCGAGCAGCAATATCGCTCAGCTCTGGAAGAACAATCTCGTTATACGGTCCAACGAGGGCAAGGTTTCGATAGGATTGCCAGAGATGTTTTGAGCAGTGAAAACGGTTATCGTCCTGCCGAGCATGATGTTATACATGCCTCCCGGCACATAGCTCAGCTCAATGGCTTCAATCGTGAGACATACAATCCCAAGAAACATTCTCTGCAACCAGGGCAAGTGATTGAGATTCACAGCCAGGCCTGGCGCGAAGAACAAATGCAGAAAGCGATGCAGCACTTTATTGCCACTGAAGCTGAATTGAGAAAGCGCCAGGCTTTGATGAATCAGGGAGCAGGGCAGCTAGATCAAGCTCCCAGACAGGAGAACTGAAACTTCTCTTGACCGACAGGACTCTTGCATTGGGACACATATGCTTTCTGGAAGTTAAACCGATATCGGTTTAACTTCCAGTTTGAGAAAACAGCCGCCTCAAAAAGCCCGGCTCGGCCCAATCAGTCGCTGGATTGGCTGTTGATGTCCAGGTAGGTACTGAACCAGTTGCCGGCCAGTCCGGCAACACGCTCAAGAGCGCCTTCTTCTTCAAACAGATGTGTGGCGCCAGGCACTATCTCCAGCCGTTTGACTGTTGCTTGCGGAATGAGCGCCAGTGCCTCACGGTTCAGCTCGAGTACGCTCTGGTCGGCTCCACCGACAATCAACAAGGTGGGAGCCTTAATCCTCAGCAATGCTGCCTGCGCCATGTCGGGACGCCCGCCGCGGCTGACTATTGCCTTTATGTCAGGACCGCATTGGGCTGCTGCTACTAAGGCTGCCGCTGCTCCAGTGCTGGCGCCAAAATACCCGAGGAAAAGATGGGTGGTTCTTAGATCCTGCTTGAGCCACTCGGTTGCTTGAATCAAGCGCCCAGCCAGCAGTCCGATGTCAAATCTCAAGTGTGCCGTGCGTATATCCGTCTGCTCTTCCTGCCGCGTAAGCAAGTCCAGGAGCAATGTTCCCAGTCCTCTTTCGTTGAGCCAGCCGGCAACGTATTGATTGCGAGGGCTGAGGCGGCTGCTGCCCGAGCCATGGGCAAACAAAACCATACCGCGTGCCCGGTCAGGCAGGACGAGATCTCCGTCAAGTTCAACCTTGCCTACCGGGATGCGCAGATGATGTTCTACCAGGCGGGATGTTGCAGCATCGCTCATATGTTTTCTCCCTGGAAGTTCAGGCTGATATGTTAGATTTGCCCGAGCTGGCACTAAGAGCTTCGCGGGACTGCCGCAAGATATCGATGACTTCGCTGTCTTCGACTTGATGGAAATCCTGATAATATTGCCCGACGGAGCCGAAATCGCCGGGGGTGCTCAGTGTGGTAACAAGATGGCATTCAGGTTTGAGCCGGTAATACGCTTCAAGAGACATAACCGGGGCCGCCATGATTATTTCGGCGGCACCACGCAGCGCAACGGATCTAAGTGCAGCTACAGCCGTTGCCCCTGTGGCTACACCATCGTCAACCACTATCACTCGCTTGCCCGCAAGATTAACCCGTGGTTTTAAGCCGGCTTGCTCGGTCCAGCGCCTTTCCAGATCCCGTGTTAATTCGGTCAGGCGGCGTTTCTCACCTTCGATATAAGACCCGACTGCTCTCATATACATGGACAGTTGCTCGTCCACTACTACAATGCCGTCGGATGTGACTGCTCCGATGGCCAGCTCTGGCTGTCCTGGCGCGCCGATTTTCTTGGATACAAGAATGTCCAGCGGTGAGCCGAGCGCGGCGGACAGCTGGCTGGCCACCGGGACGCCGCCGCGCGGCAATCCAACCACGACAGTTTCCAGAGGTGCCCGGGTACTGTCCTTGGGCAACTCCTCCAAAAGTCTTCTGGCGAGGAGCAAACCTGCCTGCCTGCGGTCTGTAAACATATGCCACCTTCCAGAGTCGGGACAGAGCTGAAAAAAACCGGCGGAAGAAAGTCGAATCGTTCATTTATCAGCATGCTCCATTTTGTCAAATAATTCATGGCTATTAAGGCCGATTGGTAGCCAATCGACAGGACAATCCTGCCTGTGCCATTGCCGAAAGTGTTCTTGCTATTTAAGCCATGCCGTTAGCTGTCTAACTGGACAGGCACTCGAGTGTCTGGAAAAAAGGGTGGTCAAAGTCCGCAGTCTGGGGATTTGTCGCTGCTATGGCTTCGGCAGCTTTCTTCTGGATGTGGAAGCAGGCATTGCAATAAACAGGACGGTGTCCTCTCGGAGCAAAGGGTACCTGGGTCGCCTGACCGCATTGGGCGCAGTTGACAGATGTTATTGGCTGCTGTGCGCCGGCGCGCTTGAGGCGCATGGAAAGACGGCAACCGGGACAGCGCCTTGGTTCGTTTACTAACCCTTTCAGATGGAAAAATTCTTGCTCGGCCGCCGTGAAAAGGAAATTTGCACTGCAAGAGCAGCAGTTGATAGTTTTGTCCGCATGTCCCATGTTCTTATGACCTCGAGCCTCAGCTCTCTTGAAGTGAATGTGCAGGTTTCCAGGGTATCAATCGTCAATCGCTAGCAAAAGATACACTCAATATGGTTGTTGATCATCGTCTGCAAGGATGATCCTTTGCCAGAGTGATCCTTGTGCAAGAATTCTTGCCTGCCGGCAAAAAGAATCTTACTCCCGAGTCACAGTCCGGAGCCTGAGGTAGCTCCTGTTTCCTGTCCGGGGCAATTCTTGGAGGATGTCTTGGCCGCAGGGCGGACAACCATGACAGAGCAGGCTGATTGATAAGCTACTGCCGTCGAGACGCTGCCGAGAATCATTTTCACCAGACCGCGTCTGCCGTGCGATCCGGTAACTATAAGGTCTGCCGGCCAATCCCTCACAATTCGCCCAATTTGATCTTGCGGGTAGCCCTCGAGGACCTTGCTTTCAACAAGGCAGTCTGGAAAGGACTTTCTTATTCTGTCTCTTGCTTGCTCGACCAGCTCGGTGGCTGACTTGATTGATTTTTCTATGGCCAGCTCCCAGTAAGGAGCCGGGAAATCAAAGGGCGGGGGTGGTTCGATCACATGTATGACTTGAAAGGCAGTTTCATTCTCCCATTTGTGCGCGAGCACAAAATCAAGCACGAGTTTGCCGAAAGTCTCATCATCTATTGCCAGGAGAACTTGTTGCTTTGGCTTCATTGTTCCTGGAGTTCCATGACTTATCTGAGTTCAGCTTCCAGTCTCAAGGATGCACGGACGCTATGCTCTTGTTCTGAACATATTATGACTTGCTCCGCCAGTTCTTCGAGACTACACCGGACTCTCATATGAGCCAGGGCGACATCTCTCAGGAATCTCACTGTGCTTTCAGACTTTTGCTTTTCTGTGGGAGGCTAGCGTCTGGGCTCTAAAGGCAACATACATGGCTTCGTTCTTGCCTTTCGTCTCCCGCAGGATCACAGCGAGGCGCTCAAGGCTGTCGGCAACATCCGGGTGATCTGGCCCGAGAATCTTTTCTCTGGTCACAAGTCCCTGCCAGTAGAGTCTTTCGGCGTCCTGATAGCGGCGTTGCGTGCAATAGAGGGCAGCCAGGCTGTGTATGGCAAAAGGAAGGCGCGGATCGAGCTTGCCATAATCCTCGGCTTGCCGGATGGCGTTGTTCAAAAGGCGTTCGGCAAGGACATAATCGCCGGCAGCACAAGACTCAGTCACTTCTCGATCTAGCCTGTCCAGAGGGATGGTCTGTTTGTCCAGCTGACTTATGCCCAGTGTCTTACTCATCTGTCCACCGCCTTGCCGAGTTGCCGGCCTTGAAAAATACTTTTTGAAAAACAGAACATACTATCCCTCCAGCACAGTCATAACGTGACCATCTGGACCGGTAATTATCTGAGTTGTTATAGCCAATGCTTCCTAAGGCACTATTTTGCTATAGAAGGGACTGCCGGGCATGGTTACCCGGGATGATTCGAGTCATCCTTCCGGATGACTCGGGCGACTCCGGCTTAATCCTTCGAATGGTCGTTTCTTCTTGAATTAATCTTTGAAAGATCTCCGGTAAGTTATAACTGTATTTGGTATCACTTAAAGCCAGGCTAGACTGGAGACCCCGGTGACTCAAAATAAGAACAAAAAGACCCGTTCAGGGCAAAATCCAAAGGCCCAGACAAAGAAAGAGAAGCAGACAGCTACACCCGCTTCCTGCAGCAGCGGAGTCTGCAGTGTCGAATGGAAGCCAGGCAACTAGGAGCTTCCTTTATTTACCAGTCAGATTGCTCTGCCCAGCATAAATCCTCTGTGCTAGATGCCGGATGAGCTGCTGGGCGACTGTCTTAGATCAAAGGTCTGCCAGGCGCACTGTGCTTGCCTGTGGTCCTTTTTTGCCAGGCTCTTCCGTGAATGTGACTGCAACACCGGGAGCTAGATTATCGAAGCTGGCGTTCAAGACACTGTTTTCGTGGAAATATATTTCGCGCCCGTCCGGCGTCTCAAGAAAACCGTAGCCATCTTCCAGGAACAGGCGAACTATTTTTGCCTGGGGAGACGTTTCGTGCAGCTTTACTTGATGGCGGTGCTTGCGCATAGCTTCTTCGAGCTTGCGGGCGGCCGAGTCGAAAGCCTCCCTGATAGCAACCGTG
>JAHFBI010000342.1 GCA_023250095.1 Candidatus Melainabacteria bacterium | reverse complement strand
CTTCAGCCTCGTGGCATATACTGCCCGCGATTTTGGCTTTCAGTTTCTTTTTCTCCATCTGAGCAAATCAGTCAATGTACTCAACGACAATAATCCAACCGAGCCTGTCTTCATAAGACAGATGCTCCATTGCGGTAACACGTGCGGTTATCCTGGCGGCTGCAATAACATGAGCCCTTACATGTCGGAAATAGATCGCTGCCGTTATACAGCGCTGCCCGCCCGCGCCACAGTCTACCTCTGGAGAGAGGAGCCATCCTCCATTCACAGCCCTGCAGACATGACCTTTTTCCTCGAGTTGAGATAGACTCGCCAAAACTTACAAGGATTTCTCGGCTCCGGAGACTGGCGACCGGGGACACGAACAAGACTTCTTTAGCTTGCAAGCGCCAGGGATTACAAGTGCACCTGATCTGTTTCCCCCCTGGCGTGAGACAATGACCTCTCGGCGTTTTGGCGTGCAGAAGCGGCCGGCTCTGGTTCCGGCGCTGCCATCGAGATCAAAATCATGTCGCAAGCAAGAAATACAGCCAAAGGAAGCCGGCTCAGGCGGACTGCCTCAGCCCTGGCCTCAGGACTTGGTGTAATTCTGGCGGCAAATACTCTTTGTGCGGGCGCGGTGGACATTTATACATCGGAAGATGCCCGCAAAGCCTGCCAGAAAAGGGCAGCCGAAGAGCAAAAAGTACGTCAGGCGGAGCGACAAGCGCAAGAGTTGCGCCTGAGAGCGCAAAAAGCGCGCGCTAAGGCTAGCAAAGCTGAAGATTCGGCACGCCAACGCTTGAAACCTGCTCCCACAGGGAGCCAGCAGGCAGATCCTCCAACTTCAGCAATAAGAAACGTTACTCCTGGAAGAAGCACTGACGGCAGTCCTACCGTAACGATGCCAGCGGAAAATCCCCTGAAAGAGCCGCTGACAAACGCAGCTCAGATGAAAGAGCCCTCAACAGCATCCGCTGCCCCGGCAACGCCTGACCGCCTGTCGCAGCCGCCTGCTGCGCAGAGCCCGCGCGAAGCGACAGTCGGTAAGCCTTCCGGCAAGACAAGACAGAGGGGACTGGCCCCGTGTCTGGCCTGGATAGACCCTGACCTGGAGCCGAAAGCAGCTCTTCTTTGCGTACATGGACTGGGGCTGGACAACGCCAGTTATGAGCCTTTCGGCAGGCGTATGGCGGCGCTGGGCATAGCCGTATACGCCCTTGACGTTCGCGGCTTCGGCTCGTGGCAGAAAGCCAAAGGGCGCGAAAGTGTGGACTTCGACGACTGTCTCAACGATGTCTTTGACACGCTCAAAGTAATCCGCCGCGTCCACCCCCGATTGCCTGTTTTCATCCTCGGCGAATCAATGGGCGGAGCTATTGCACTGCGTGTGACAGCTGACAACCCGCAACTGGTCGACGGGCTCATCTCGTCTGTCCCTGCCGGCAATCGCTTCGGGCAGAGCCGCCAGGCATTGAAAGTCGCCTGGCGCTTCCTCCAGGGTCCCAACAAGAAATTCGACGTAGGCACAGGCGTTATTGAACAAGCAAGCGGCACAAACGCCGAACTGAAGAAAAAATGGTGTGAAGATCCCCTGGCCCGTCTTGATCTCAGCCCCCGCGAGCTCATACAGTTCCAGAGATTCATGAATGACAATCACAAAAGCGCCAGAAACATCACTCAGCGGCCAGTCTTAATGGTTCAAGGCGAGGAGGACAAACTGGTCAATCCTCAAAGCACCATTCAACTTTATGAAGAACTGGCGACAAGCGACAAACAATTACAATTAATTAGGGGCGCTCAACATCTAATTTTCGAAGCTGGACAGTTTAATGATCAAGAGATCAAATTGGTCAACGACTGGATAAACAACCATCTGAAGGCGCCTGAAAACGCCGTCAGCCAGGCGCCAGGAGCCAGGAGAAGTAAGCCGTGACTTGTGATTTGTGACCTGTGAGCCTCTTAGCCCGTGCCCGGTATGAGATCGAAGGAGAGATAAGATGAAAGTCAAAATGAGCAAAGGACAGTCCCGTATGCTTACCGCCCTGGCGACGGCAGCTCTTTCCCTCATCTCCTGCCAGTGGCTTTCAGGTGACGCGCTAGCTGCCAATACAGCTGCAGGCAGCAGCGGGGTCACAACAATTACTGCTGGCAAAGCCCTTCTTTCCACCGGCAAATACGCAGATGCCATAACTCTTTTGAAAAGGACAGCAGACAAGGTCGGACAGGGACCTGACAGCTGTCAATACCGTCTTCTTCTCGGTCAGGCTTATTGTAAGAGGGCTGCTTCTTTGAAAGCTGCCGGCAAAGATGCCTCGGCCGACTACCTTAACGGAAGGGCTCAGTTGCGCCAGGCCATCCGGGCCGGACACGGCAATGCTGTAGCCAGACAGGCAAACCAGTTCATGCTCGCCAGCCTGCCTGCCGAATATCTCAAACCGAGGCTAGGCGAAGGGACAGAAATGATTGCCGCCATGCTCGGCGTCCACGGTCGCGATCGCGGCACAGGGGTGTCCAGACCAAAAGTTTTCGAATTCTACGCTGACTGGTGCGAGCCTTGCAAAATGCTCAAGCCAGTCATTGAAAAGGTCAAAGCTCAGTATGGCGAGCAAGTGGAATTTGTCTCTTACAATGTTGATGATGTCAAGAATGAGCAGTTCATAGATCGTTACGAAGTAAGCCCGATCCCGACAGTGATCTTCCTTTCTCCTGACAATCAGGTTGTCGGCTACTCCATTGGTTTTTCAGGCGAAAAGAGTGTAGAGAAAGAGATCCAGAAAATACTCCCAGACAAAGGCTGATCTCAAGCAAGCGTGGCAAAGATGGAACATGCCCAGGCTCCCGACCATTTTGCCGTGAAGCCTTTAAATCCCTCTCGCTGGGGATACTGCTTAAGCCGGTTCTGGTTAGAATGATTTAAGTGACGCCCGTTCAGGGGATAGAAGCAGGGGATAGAAGCCATGGGTCCAATTGTAAACCCGGTAACCCAGTCGAAAGGTGGAATGGCGGCAGAATCAATAGCAGTTCTCATTGTTGAAGATCACGAAATAACTCGTGTCGGTCTCAAGCTGACCCTTGCGCAAATCGAGGGCATAAAAATAGTCGGCGAAGCTGAAGACGGGCGCGCAGCTGTCGAGCAAGTACTCTTGCTTCATCCGCAAGTAGTCCTCATGGACATCGGACTGCCCTTGATCGACGGTATAGACGCCACCAGCCAGATCAAGACTGAGGCGCCGCAAACACGCATCATCATGCTGACGTCGCACGACAACGATCGCGATATTTTTGCTGCTCTGGGGGCAGGAGCCGACGGATATTGTTTGAAAGAAGTTTCCAGCAATCAGCTGGCAATGGCTATAAGGACTGTTGCTGATGGGGCAGCCTGGCTTGATCCTGGCATTGCCAGCCGTGTGCTCCGGGCCTCGGTTGCCGGGACGCAGGCGGCAGCTCCAGAGTCCGCCAGCAGCCCCGGTGGCAAAACTGCCGCTCACAACACCAAACTTTCACAGCGCGAAGTGGAAGTTCTCAATCTGGTAGTCGAAGGTTTGAGCAACCAAGAAATTGCCGAGCGATTGTTTCTCAGCGTTGAGACAATAAAAACGCACATGCGGCACATAATGGAGAAACTGGCTGTTTCCGACCGCACCCAGGCAGCCGTCAAAGCCATGCGTCAGGGGCTCGTCTGAAAGCTCTGTGCTTGCCGGTGGTCAGTGGCCAGTGGTCCATTGTCGTCGGTCACAGGTCGTGCCTTGGCATGGACAATAAACGTTTGATGCGCTCTTCTATCGGCGGGTGTGTCGACATGAGATTGACAAACCAGTTCCCCACATCTGGTCTAACCGTAAACATATTACCCATTGCCGGGTTGACGCCTGTCATCGGGCGTATTTGCGTCCCTTCCTCGAGTTTTGCCAGAGCACTGGCCAGAGCTTCCGGATGACCGCAAATCTGTGCTCCTGTACGATCTGCTTCAAACTCGCGCGAGCGCGAAATTGCCAGATTGATCAAGGAGGCAGCAATTGGAGCAGCAATCATGAGGACAAGGGCAAAAACCGGGTTGGGGCGGTCGTCGCCTTCGCCCCTGCCACCATACATGCCGAAATGAGCAATCATTGTTACCACAGATGCCATCACCGAAGCAATGGAAGTTATAAGGACGTCGCGGTTAGCCACGTGTGCCAGCTCGTGCGCCAGAACTGCCGAAAGTTCGGAAGTATTGAGAATGGACAGTATCCCTTGCGTGACGGCGATTGCCGAGTGCTCGGGATCGCGCCCTGTGGCAAAAGCATTGGGCGAAGCCGAAGGAGTGATATAAACGGCAGGCCGGGGAATTTGTGCCTTCTCACTCAACTGCTGCACTATTTCGTAAAGCTCAGGAGCCTGCGACGGCTCGACCGGCTGTGCATGAGCCATAGCCAGCGCCAGCTTGTCGGAAAACCAGTAGCTGCCGAAGTTGATGAGCACTGCAAAGACAAAAGCAACAAGCACACCGAACCTGCCTCCCATGACGCCGCCCACAGCAACTATCAGTGCCGTGAGAAAGCCCATCAGAACAATCGTGCGCAAAGTATTCATTGCCACCTCCTGTTCACCCTGTCTATTGCCGGAAAGCCTTCAGGAATCTCGACAGCCAGCCCTGATCTGTTTGCTGGCGCTCGACAATCAATTCCAGTTCGCCGGCGTCCAGCCAGACGCCATTGCATAGTTCACAGCGTTCGATTGGGATTTGGCAAATTTCCACTTGCAAAAGAGGCTCACCACATTTTGGACAGCGCATCTTTGCCGCTTCCCTTAACAATGCCGCCTGTTGCTCTTGCCCTTCGACCATATCTGGACCTCAATTGTCTCCCTCTAGATCTCACGATTTCGGCAAATGGAATATGCCGGATGTCTTCTGTTCACTGCCTCTGGGCACACTCGAAACACCGATATTGTATACATGGACGCCCAGGTTAGTCTCGAGTTCCTTGGCATATTGCTGCGCTAGAGTCGGATCAGTGCCAGTGCCGATGAAAACCTTTTTGAAAGGATGAGCGCGCTTCAACTGGATGAGTCCGTCAACAAGCGTTTCAGGCAAGATCTTCACAGTGAGAATGATGTCCTTGTCACGAAATTCAGGGGCAATCTGCTGCGACACAACCCTCTGCAGAAGCTCGTGCATGATACCGCGGCGGGCAGACTCCTCCTCGGCATGG
>JAHFBI010000049.1 GCA_023250095.1 Candidatus Melainabacteria bacterium | reverse complement strand
AGCTTTCTTGACGGGGTGAGCGCCATTGCTCTTAATACTTTTCGCGAGACTGTTCGCGACAGGGTCCTTTATGCTTTCGTGCTCTTCGCCCTGGTTCTGACCCTGGCTGGCATTCTTCTGGGAAGTCTTTCGGTGCAGCAGGACATACGCATCTTGGAGGATCTGGGACTCTTTACGATATCGACTATCGGCAGCATCATTGCTATATTCGTCGGTACCAATCTCGTCTATAAGGAGCTGGACCGGCGGACCATTTATCTGATTTTCACCAAGCCTATCAGCCGCTGGCAATTCATTTTCGGGAAGTTCCTGGGTTTGTCTCTTTGCATCCTCGTCGTCACTGCGCTCATGGGCGGGTTTCTCATTGCACTTGTTGCGTGGTACGGCAGGGCTGCACCGCCGGTAATACCGTTGTTCGAGTCGCTTTCCCTCATTTATCTGGAGCTGCTGTTTGTAATTGCGCTGGCCACATTCTTTTCCACTTTCGCCACCCCTTTGATGAGCGTGATGTTCACGCTAGGCTTGTGGGTGAGCGGGCACATGGCTCAGTCGCTTCTTGCTCTGGGGAATATGTCTGTGCAAGAAAGCACAAGGGCTCTTTTTCGGGCCATCTATTACATCCTGCCCGATCTATCCAGGCTGACGCAAATACGCGCTGAAATCGTCTCCCCGACTTATGTTGTGCCTGCCTCGGCCCTGTGGCTTGTCACTGCCTATATTTTTGGCTATATACTCCTTTTGCTCACACTGTCGACCGTCATCACCGAACGCCGAGAATTCCAGTAGTTCCATGTCAATTGCCGATCTGCCACAGCCTGTCGCTGATGTGCTCTTTCTCCTGCTCGGGCTTGTGGTCGGCAGTTTTCTCAATGTGCTCGCGCTTAGATCTCTCAGCGGGGAGTCCTTCCTCTTCCCCGCCTCGCACTGCCCTTCGTGCAAGCATCCCCTTGCTCCGAGCGACAATATTCCAGTTCTTTCTTACTTGCTCTTGCGCGGGCGCTGCCGCTTTTGCCGTTGCCCTATTTCCTGGCAATATCCTGCCGTAGAGCTGTTTACCGGCTTGACTTTCGTGGCCATCGAGCGAGTATTCCTTTTCGGGCACATCGGCATCCCGGCCGGCGAAACATACAACATGTGGGATCTCAGCGGACCTCCGCTTTTTACCGTTATGGCAGCTGGGTTGAGAAGCCAGCTTACAAACGAGCTGCCATTCGAAGTTAAGATGGCTCTTGGGGCTTTGCTGGCATTTTTTGCTTGCACCTTGATTGCCGTTACGGTTACTGACTTTCGCGAGAAATTGATCCCGCACGAGATTACTTATCCTTCGATGCTGCTTGGTATCTTATTCAGTACCGTGGTCCGGCACGATCTGCCAGGCGCCATGGCCGGAATAGGTGCCAGTTACATCCTGTTTGACTTCCTGGCTTTCTATGGGCTGAAGCTCTATATGTTCATGCATGGCGTTGAGGAGGAGCAAGGACGGAGTCGCTCCCGACCAGTGCTCAGGCGTCGCCTGCGTCCGGGACAGCGCCGGAGCCTGCGTGCAGGGCGTTTCAGCCGTTTGCGCTGGCGGCTGGATCTCTCCGACCGCTCCTATGCTGCTGCCTCCGCCGAGGCTGAGGAATCCCTAGAAGTAATGGGCGGCGGTGATGCAGTCTTGTCGGCTGTCATGGCTGCGTACCTCGGCTGGCAGTTGCTGGCTGTGGCGCTGGTCATCGGTTTCCTGGTCGGCACCCTCATGGGACTTTCTCTTCTCATCGCTGAAATGAAGAAAGCAAAACTACTTCACAAATGTACTGCGAAAAGCTTGCAGTGGGCGGCTGGTGTGGCAGTCGTCTTTGGCGCCGGCGGCTTGCTCATGGACGGGCTCTTGAATTCTCAGGACAGCCAGATGCACAGCAACATCGCGCTTCCGCTCAGTGTGCTGGGTGCCGTCGGTGGTGCTCTCATTGGTGTGGTATCAGTCGGCACGCGAGTATCCAGACCATATCCTTTCGGTCCGGCACTGGCTGCCGGAGGATTTATCGCTATGTTTTTGCTTCCGAGATGGCTAGCTTTTCATTAAGTAGGGCATAATGGGAACTGTAGGTTCGGCCCCTGGAAAGGTAAGCATTGTGTTTGGATTTGGAAAAAAGGTCGGCCCGGTTCTGGGGCTGGACATTAACAGCAGTACCATCTCCGTAATTCAGCTTGAAAAAACAAAAACCGACATCAAGGTTGCACGCTTTTCCAGCATGCCAACGCCACCTGATGTAGTGCGCGAAGGATTGCTGGCCGATCCCGAGGCGGCAGGCATAGTAGTGCGGGAACTTCTGGATCTGGTGGGGATTCCCGACAAGAAGCCGGTGCCGTCCTTGAACATCGGTATTCCAGGACAGGCTGTTGTTATCAGACTGATGCCAGTTCCGGTTGGCATGCCTCCCGATGAACTCGGTGATGTCATTCGCCAGGAAGCCATTAACAACCTGCCCTTTCCTGTCGACGAAGCCAACCTCGACTACTCTCTTTTGCCGGCCACTGAACGCACGGATCCGGATGGCGTCAAGCGTGTGGATGTGATCCTGGCGGCTATTCAGAAGAACGTTGTGGATAGTTACTGGCGCATGGCTGAGACCGCTCACGTCAACCTGGGCAAACTGGATATCTCATCGCTGGCTGTCATCCGCGCTCTTGCCTTCTCCTCTATGCTGAGCGATGAGACGGTGATGACCATGGCTGTCAATATCCGTAACGATGCCACGGACATAACGCTCATAAAGAAGGGCATGCCGCTCTTCAGCCGCTCGGTGCTTCTGGGAGTGGAGACGCTGGGTGAAGCCATATCGCGCAGCGTCGATGCTCCGATGGACGAAGCGATCAATCTCTTGCCGCACCTGCAGTTAGGCGCCATCCCGACAACCGATCCCAAACTCGGACAGGCTGCCCAGGTGGCGCGTTCGGTTTTTGGAGACCTGACAGCGGAGGTTGGACGCTCGCTGGAATTCTATATGTCGCAAGTCGGCTCGGTTCAAGTCGATCAGATGATCCTCTGCGGGCAGGGATGTATTGTCCCCGGTGTCAGCGACTTCATCGCCAACCGTCTCAATATCAGGGCTGCTGTTGCCGATCCCTTCGCCAATGTCATATATGACCGGGCTCAAATAGTCGATGAGCGGCGCCCTGTTCATGCGATGCTCCTTGGGCTGGTCGCCGATGTCAACTGGTGTTCTCTGAAGACCGTCGAAGTCGATCTCAATAAGAGCGGTCCGCCGCCCATGCCGATCGAGGAAGGCGGAGGGGAAGAAGGCGAAGTTGAAGTCGAAGAAGTTCCAACGCCCTGGTTCATACCGGCTCTGGGAGTTGGTATTGTCGCCTGCCTTGTAGCGGCGGCTGTCTGGGCGTTTTTCAATTGCTATCTAGTCCCGGCCAAGGAAACTGAGCTCAGCGAGATTGAAAATCAGATCACGCAGACCAAGCAGCAGGTTGAGGCCATGTCCAGACAGCAAAAGGACATTGCCGAACTCAAGCAGAAAAAAGATGTTCTGGAGCGTATCGTCAAGCACGGCACGCCGCGCACGGCCGTTCTCCAGGCTGTTCGCGACAATGTGCCGCAAGGCGTGCAAGTCTGGCACGTGGTTGTAAACGGCGACAAACTGACTGCCGACTGCAATACGATTGATTTCGCCAGAGCTTCGCACTATGCAATCAATCTTAGCGGCAGCAACCTCCTCGAGAACGCCGCCTTATCCAACGTGCACCGTATTCAAAAGAATGCCTCAGTTGTTGGCTTCGGGGTGAATGCCACCGTCAAGCCAGAGGCTTCCAGCGCCGTCGTTGATCTCAACCAGCCGCTGCCCAGTCAGGCATCTGCTAATCCCGCAGGCTCCGGAAAGCCTCGCGTCCTGGATTTCTTCGCTAAGTGGTGTCCTCCTTGCCAAAAAATGAAACCTTTCATGGAAGAGGCTGAAAGACGTTATGGTGACAAAGTAGAGTTTGTGGCTGTCGATATCGACGATCCCAAAAACAGGGAGCTTATTGAGAAGTATCAAGTCCACAGCTATCCCAATGTTTATTTTCTGGACGGACGCGGGGATGTAGTCGACCACATGGTGGGCTTTCAGGGCTCGCCCGACCCCATATATGCTGCACTGTCCAAGATAAGCAATGTCGCATCCACAGGGCACACCAAATAAGGACGGAAAGAGGGGAGTTTCATGGATTTTCGGACCAAAGCGCTACTTTGCCTGTTCCCTTTCATGCTGGCGGCTTATCTGGGCTTCTCCCTGGCTGCGCCTGCCGTGCAGACATCGCAAGAGAAACAACAGGCCGTGGACGACAAGAACCACGAGCTCGAAGAGCTGAAAGGCAAGCTCGGGGCCAAGGTGAAAGTACAGAAAGAAAAGCTGGCCCTGGAAGGCGATCTCTTGCGGCTGAGAGAATCAGTGCCCAAAACTCCCGAGCTTGAGCTTTTGAACATCGATCTCGAAAAGATGTGCCTGGACTCCGGCATGGACATCATTGTCTTTAAGCAAGCAGAAGACGAAGATCTCAAAAAGCTCGGAGAAAGCAAGGGTGCCCCGGCCAGCGAGGATAACTTTGCCGGGCGCAGCAAAGGTTTGAAAGATAAAGTCAAGAACGCTATGGCGCCTGTTACCGGGCCGAAAGCTGGTAAAAAAGGCAAAGGCAAGGGAAAAGACGAGGAAGGACCTGGGGGTGAGGCTGATGCGGGACTATCCAAAGTCACCATGCTGGTTAAGGCAATTGGCGACTATCCTGGTCTTATGGAGTTGATGAATAAGATTGAGACATACCAGCGTGTGGTGGCTGTGGATTATCTGGAATCGAGCGTGCCCAAAAAGGAAGTCGATAAAGGCAACGAGCTTCCTGATGACAAACCTCCTTCTGAAGGCGAGACGCAAGGCAATTGCAAAAGGCTGAACATCACCATGCTCCTGACGGCATATTACTTACCCTGACGAGGCCGGACCCATGGACGACACACAACGAGTTAGATTGATGATTCTTGGTCTGTCGGGACTCCTTTTGATAGGAGGCGGTGCCGGCTGGGTCTGGTATCACAATTCCAAGACTGCCGAAGAGCCGACTGTCGAAGGCGGAATTGGCACGCCGGCTGTTCCGACGGCGAGATTGCACCCGGCTGTCCGGACAAGGCTGCTCGTCTCTCAAGGGGGCAAGCCACTGCCTGTGGGCGGACAGCCGCCCCTGACAGCAGGATTGCCGTCTTCGACAAACCGGCAAGCAGGACCGTTCCCGGTGCTACCTGGAGGAGCTCCAATGCCGAGACCGCAGCCGGCAGCCATTGTGGCTCAAGGTCCTAACGGGCCGAAGACCCCGGTTGCTTTGCCAAGCCCTGGCTCCGTGCCCACTGCTACCAGCCAGGGACAGCCTGGGGCAAACCCCTTTGTCCGCCCGGGGAGTGCTATCACTGGTGCGGCTCCGTCAGGCTCTCACACCGACATTGCTCGGGGGCAAATGCGTTTGCCTTCTGTCAGGCAGCAGCCGGCATCTCAGCCACGACAGGCGCCAGATACAACCTTGCAGCCAGCCGCCAGTCCCTTCAATAAGTCGACAGTGGCTTCCAGTCCGACAAATACTGCTGTCGCCCCAGCGCCCGCGGACGGATCCGTTGTAACTCCTGCTGTCGCGTCAGGCATCAAACCCTTCCCCGCGACAACTATGGCATTGGCTCAACTGGATTCGCGCTCCGGCGCCGGACGTGTCGATCCGGCTCTGCCTGTTTTGGGCTTGCTGCCTTTCCCGAGGGACAAGAAAGTGGAGCTACCAGGCGGACCCCTCGAACCGCCGCCAACGATTGCCCATGAGAAGAAACCTGTGCCGCCGCCCCCGCCAAAAATTGATGAAACGCTTGTGCCGCCGCCCCCGCCGCCCAGCTACATAGGACCGGGCGGAGCAGCAGGCAGCGACGGCGGGGTGCCGCTCACCCAGCTTCCTGAGCCGCCTTCCAAACCGACAATCGCCGACAAGATGAAGTTGCTGGGTGTTATGGACAACCGTGCCATTCTCGCCTTTCCCTCTTCCATGACCATGAAGAACAAATGGCCCAAGACTATTAGCTTGGGCGTCGGTGAGCAATTCGAGTCGATAAACCTGGTTGCTGTCAACAAAGACGGGATCACCATCGAAGAAGATGGCGAGCGTTCCGTAAAGTCCCTGGAGCCTGTAAAATAGCTTCTCGGCTGGCGGCCGATATAGCTTCCGCCGTCCCGGCGCCAATGAGGGGGCTTTCATGCACGAAACTGGGCGGGCAGGCCTGATCATCCTGGGTTTGTCTTCACTATTGCTTGCGGCAGGTCTTATGCTTGTCTCCTGGCAACTGAAGTCAGGGGAAGTCCCTTTTCGTTCGTCTTCTCTGAAGGCGGATACCACCCTGGCTGCTAGTAAAGGAACCAGCATCCGGAGGGATTGTTTGCCCGCTGACTCCAGCAAGGCAGACTGGGGTATTGAGGCGGCTGACAGCGCCGAGCGCTCTGGCAGGAAGTGCAGGGGGGCTGCCTCGCCCGGGGCTGTGCACCAGAGGACTTCTGTGGGCAAACTGGATCCTACTGAACCTCTCAGTAACAGTCGCTCTTGCGCCAGACAGAAAAGACCTCAGGCGGGAAACATTTTGCTGCCGCCGCCGCCACCTACTATGCCTTTGTTTGCGCTGACTGAGTCTTCTGTCTGTCCCAAAGCGATGGGCTCTTTGCCAGTGAGGCGACCGGCTTTGCCTGCGCCGGGAAAGACTAAGGCGCGTGCGCCTTACGCGGAGAAAGTACGTTTGTCTGCTGTTGTAGATGACAAGGTCATTCTTACTTTCCCGGCTTGCGTGCGCTCAGGAGGCAGCTGCCCGCCTGCCGTTACGCTCGGTGCCGGCGAGCATGTCAATTCCCTCAGTGTCATCGCCGTCGACAAGGACAGAGTTATTCTCGAGGAGAATGGCAGGCGCAGCGTGAAATACATGGAGCCTGTCCACTAGTTATCCCTTCGCGCTTAAGGGATTGTGGCTGAATCAGGCGAACACCATATTTTCAGTCCTTATCAAAATAAGGCGCTGTAATCCTGGGGCGTGTCGACATTGAAGTAAGCTGGAAGCTTGCCTTGCTGGCTGTCGCTTTCCGGGAGCCTGTAAGTCCGTGCGTTGACCCCCCCCAGGAAGGTGGCAGCATTGCGGATGCCAGCGAAAACGGCTTCCTCAAGCGGTTGAATGCAACGCTTGGAATAGATGCCCAGAAGTGGCTCAACCCCGTCAGGATGCGCCAGTACAAGTACATCGGTGCCCCAGCGTCTTGAGGCCATCTGCCGCATCAGCTTATTGTCGACCAGCGGCATGTCACAGGCGATGACGAAGGCATGATCGAACTGGCTGACCAGCAGCCCGGAGAGGATGCCGACAAGCGGTCCACGATCAGGGATGATATCCCTGACAACATCGATGCTGAGATGGCTGTAAGAATCTGGATGATTAGTTACAAGGAAAACTTCGGCAAAGAGGTTTTTCATAGATTGAAAGCGGTGCTCGATGAAGGTTTTGCCGGCATACGGCAGAAAAGCCTTTTGGCGCCCCATCCGCGAA
Organism: Candidatus Melainabacteria bacterium; assembly: GCA_023250095.1. Classification (GTDB taxonomy): domain Bacteria; phylum Cyanobacteriota; class Vampirovibrionia; order Obscuribacterales; family Obscuribacteraceae; genus JAHFBI01. Next base: position 13,355 of record JAHFBI010000049.1, on the reverse strand, counting down.
CTCTTGCCGCCGCAAAGCACGATACCGGTGACGGGCAAAGGCAAGGTCTCGCGCGACGAAGTCTCAATCAGCGCGTGGTGCCTGCGCCTGGACACAGGCTCAAGCTCTTTGATCCGCCCGTCTTTTGGAAGTATTGAAGGAATCTCGCTGGTCACGGCACAAGCCGCCTTTCTAGACTTGGACTCGACTTACACTCAATCAGGTGGATCATTCGCCGCGATAGACGGGCTCGCGCTTTTCGGCAAAAGCAGCCAGCCCTTCGAGGCGATCTTTCGTGTTAAGCAGCTGCAAATAAGATCTCGTTTCAACGGCCAGCCCTGCTGTCAGATCGCGATCGTATCCGTTGTCGATGGCATACTTGGCTTGACGCAAGGCTAGCGGCGCAGCCGACGCGATTTCACGCGCCCACAGTCGCACCTGATTCATGAGCTCCTGATGATATTCGCCATCGCCGCCGGTGCCTGTTGGCACTAGCTTGTGGATAAGCCCTATATCAAAGGCTTCCCGTGCTGGCAGAGCTCGGGCAGTAAGGATCAGTTCTTTCGCTCGTGACTTGCCTATCAGGCGTGAGAGCCTCTGAGTACCGCCTGCTCCAGGAATTATGCCAAGTTTTACTTCCGTAAGACGAAGGAGCGACTCCTCGGTAATAGCTCTGAGGTCGCAGGCCAGCGCCAGTTCCGTGCCGCCGCCAAAGGCTGAGCCGTTGATGGCGGCAATTACGGGCTGTGGGAGGTTTTCCAGCGCCAACATTGTTCTCTGGATCAAATTGAGATAGTCGATGACCTCTCCCTGGGTCATGCCCTTGCGTTCACTGAGATCCGCTCCGGCACAGAAAACCTTTGTTCCAGAGCCGGTGACAATCACTACCCGGGTTTCAGGATCGTTCTGCAGGGACTGACAGGCTGCCAGAAGTTCACTCAGGAGTTCACGGTTGAGACTGTTGAGCACTCTCGGGCGATTAAGCTTGAGCCAGGTGATTGGCGCTTCTTTCTCGATAATCAGAACTGGATTCATTGTGTCACTTCCGCTTCTCGCCCCGCCGCCTGCTGAAGTTTTATTGCTCGATTGGACAGACATGCCTGCAAATACCTCCCGGGGAGCTTTCTCTTGACGATTTGTTGGGCAAGCTCGCCGCAATCAACGAGTTTGTCCAGATCTATGCCGGTCTGGATGCCCATGCCATGAAGCATGTATACGAGATCTTCAGTGGCCAGGTTACCGGCAGCGCCGGGGGCGTACGGACACCCGCCCATCCCGCCGATGGAGGCGTCAAAAACTGTAATGCCGCCATCGAGCCCTGCCACCACATTGGCCAGTGCCGTGCCGCGTGTATCGTGAAAATGTAGGGCAATACGTCGTCGATCTGCCTCGCTGCCAAAGAGTTTCAGCAGGTCGCGCACATCTGTCGGCGTGGCGGCACCTATGGTGTCACCGAGTGAAACTTCCTCAACTCCCAGTTCAAACAAACGTGCGGAGAGCTTGACCACATCGACGGGGTTGACCTTGCCTTCATAAGGGCAGCTGAACACTACGGAGAGATAGCCGCGTACTCTGACTCCGTCCCTCTGGGACAGTCTCACCACTTCGGAGAGTGTCGCCAGGGCCTCATCAATGCTTTTATTGATGTTTTTGCGGCTGTGTGTCTCGCTGGCCGACATAAAAACAGCGATATCCTTCATTCCTGCCAGCCTTGCTGCTTCGTAACCTTTTGCATTCGGCACTAGTGCCGAGGATACGACGCCGGGAGGCAGTCTCACGGTACTGGCTACCGCGGGAGCATCCGCCATTTGCGGGATCCACTTGGGACTGACAAAGGAGGTAATCTCGATATGGCGCAGCCCGGTTGCGGCTAGGGCTTCGATCAGCCTCACCTTGTCGGCTGTGGCCACCTGCTCGCTCTCATTCTGCAGCCCGTCTCGAGGACCGACTTCCACAATTGTTACGGCTGGAGGCAAACTGTCAAGCATTTCCTGCCAACTTCTTGCGGCTGCAGAGCCAGGCAATATCCAGACTTCCAGTCGGGACATTCTTAACGGACAGGCATCCGAGAACGTCAATCCAGAACAATCAGAGCATCCCCTTCATTCACAAAATCGCCTGAGGATACTCTTATCTGTGTGACTTTTCCTTCCATCTCCGCCTGGACGGGGAGCTGCATCTTCATGGACTCGATGATGATCACTTCCTGCCCGCCTAAGATGATATCTCCAGCTTTCACTAATACTTCAATGACGGTGCCGGCCATCATCGCCGTGATTTGTTTCATCAATGGTCTCCGCTTCAAACGCCTGCTCTGGCGGTAATGTTATCAAACCAGGACGGATTGGAAATGACCTCCATTTTATGCCTGCGCCAGCCCAGCGGCGGCAGTGGAATTTGTCGGGAGGCTGTGCTCACCTGTCCTTTCTCTTGGCTCAGTGCTTGCCGCCAGCTTTCCTTGACAGGCACCTCAATAGCTGTCCTGCGATCTGATGGTCACCGCGCCGTCAGTTTGCTTGTGCAGCACTTAGCGGAACAGACTACGAAGAGCTTCGTTGATGCTCTTGACTGTGTCGCTATCCGACTCGTCCGATTCACCCTCTGTCGCGCCGAGGTCAACTACCGTGCTCTCTGGCGCTCCGGTGTCAACGGCTGGCGTCGGTGGCGACTCTTGAGCAGGAGTCGCCGCAGGTGCAGTTGGGAGGGGAGAAGCCGGTGGTGGCACTTGCTGCGCCGGCAATTCGGAAAGGTCTTTCTCAGGTGCCGTGGCAGCCGGCAAAGATTCTGGCGTCAAGCCGTCGAGGGAGTCGATTGCCTGCTGAATCGAGTCCTGAGTTGAAGGGTGACTATCTGTATGCTCCGATGGAGCTTCTTTGCCCCGCTGCCCCAAGAGTGACGATATGCCCGAAGGCTTTGGCTCTGTTGATGTATTCTTTGGTCCAGTGACGGTCGGCTGTGGTGTGATTTCTTCAGGTCGGGGCGCAGGCTTAGTCTCTGGCTGCAGCCGGCTGGCTGGCTCCGTAACTGGTGGGGTTCCCACCTCGGCCGGTTGCCGGGCGACTTTTGGTTCTATAGCCGAAATGGATATCTTGGGCTCAAGTGATGCCACTGATGGTTTTGGTTCGGATGCAGAGGCTGATTTTACTTCGGGCTGGCTGGACTTCATCTCCTTGATCGACTGAACCTTGACCTCGCTGCTGAGAGGATTTGCTCCTGTTGCAGAAGCTGGCGGTGCCGGTAAATTATTCAGCGCATCGACATACCGTTCCTTCATCGATAGCACTTTCTGTCGATCTACGGACACCAGCTTGAGGCGTTCGTTGCACTGCCCGAGTCGATTCTCAAGCTCCAGGATTTGCTCGCTGACGACTTTCAGTTCCTCGTTGATAAGAGCTTCCTTCTCAACGAATTCGTCAAGCAGCTGCTTTAGCATCTCCTCGCTGGGCATAAAAGTCGGCTCCTGATCTCCGGTAGGCTGTCGCCGTTGTGACCTTATTGAGGCACACACAGACTTCTGTCACTGTCTTACCACCTGTCTGAGAATTAAACCAGCCCTACCGTTGATTTTGAACGAAAAACCGGATGTTTGTTGCAGCATGTGGATGAAAAGAAGGTTAAATGCCGTGCCCTCATCCTCTATTCTGCCCGCAATGTGACAAAGTTAAGCTCCAATCCCGAGTCTTAACGCTCTCGCTGCTTCTGTGTATTTGAGTCAGCAGAAGCAAGGGGCGACGGGCTGCTACATCTGGGCGTGTATGTTGTTGAAGGGTAGGTGCTCTCCTCTGGCGCTAGCGTATTGCCTGCGAAATTGCTCAAACTCGGTCAGCCTTTAGTGGGTCTACTTTGTCGACGAACTCTGCATGACCCCTGTTAGGCTATTCCGTGTGTCCAGTGCTACCAATGGAGGATGCACGAGAATGATTATTCCAGGAGCTTCCTTGGGCTGTACTCGATATCGATGAGTGGCCAATCCTAAGATGTGATCCCATTTTGACGGGCTTGGGACACGACCGGTTGTGCTTGTGAAATATAGACCAAAGCCAGTGCTGTCCTCTGGCAATTCGACGGATAGCTGGTCAGTTCAGGACTGCATACAATGCCGGTGCCCTCAGCGGAGTGACCCAGGAAACTGTTGGTGTGGACTGAATAAATTGGCGGGCCCCATGCTGCTAGATCGTTTTGCGTGGTGTTTGGATAGTTCTATCCGTCTGGATCTCTGGTAGAGACTCCTGGTGCCAAATGATTTCCCGCTCAAACGGTATGGTCTCCGGCTGTTGGCGCCAAGAAAGTACTCCAGGTTAGTATGCTCTAAAAGACGGAGAATGGAAATTGCTGGACGTTCCATTTTTGAATGGTGTCTTGTCCTGGGAATGCCCTGTGGTGCTGATGTCAAGGTCCCTGCGTTAATTTGCAAGTGACAACCATATCCCTGCCAGATAGAAATGAACGTTTTTCTCGGGGAAGTCGTCAGAGAAATGTACATGCAGGAGGGTATTCCATGAACAACGTTTATTTGAGTCCCGATGGAGAGCCGGGATCCAGTGTCGGCTGCCAGGATGCTCTCGATGTCTTCTGGCAGCAGTTCAAATCTCAGTTTCCAACCGATAAAGACTGTGTAGAGGAGTTGCGCAGAAGGATTGCTGGGGGCGGCTCGGCATGCCGGTTTTGTAAGAGTCACGAAATGGTGAGGGAACCTGGGGACAGGACGAGCAAGTGTCTTGTTTGCGGGAAGGTATCTTGGCTGACTGCAGGCACGTTCTTCAATCGCGTAAGGCTTATTCGTCCCTGGTTTGCTGCTATCTGGCTGTTGGAGCGTGGGGTTAGCTTGAATGCATCTAGACTTCATAAGCTTGTTGGTGTCGCGTATTCTTCAGCTCTTTCCATGCTTAAGAAGCTTGCGATGATCATTCAAAGCCAGATGCCAGAAGGAGCCATGACTGTATCTTCAGCGCATTTTGCACCAATATTTTGCAGACGCAGCCGTGAGACGCCAGCTCGAGAACATCCCGTTGCCGAGCAGGAAGCAGTAGAGAGGCTATGGCGTGAGGATACTGCTGACAATCACTCTAACGAGCTCTCGAATTCAAGCACTGCGGCGCTGGTGCTTGCTGCTGGCAGCCAAAACCTTTCGAGTGATTCAGAGTCTGGGAAAGACAGTGATGCATCAACACCGGCAGATATAGGCGCTAGGGAAACGACTTGCTTGCGCGAGCTAAGTCAGGCAGAAAGAAGAGTCTTAGAAGCGCTTTCGACTGAAGCCATTCATTTCGACAGCATCTGTGAGCTCACAGACATGCCAGCAGGGGCAATCCTGGCTGCTCTTACGATGCTGGAGTTGGCAGGACTCGTGAAGCTCCTTCCAGGCGACCGGTATGTGCGAGTGATTTCGGATAGCCCTGTGGGCTGGACGGAAGATTCTGTTTCTGAAACCATAACAGGGGCGATCGCTTCTATTGTCGATTTTGTTCACGTAAACTTTCAGGGCATCAGCAGGAAGTATCTTCAGAACTATCTTGCCTGCTACTGGTGCCAGATTGACAGAATAAGATGGAGCCCCGGCGCGCTTTTGAAAGAGTGTTTGCAGTTTCGTCCCATTGTCTATAATGAAGTCCGCTCTTATATATCACCGCCGCTGGTGAAGATGGCAGTGTTTTCGTCTTGAGGGATGTAGGTGACTATCTCCTACGAAAATGGAGTGGCACCGGCTCCGACTAAAGGCTTTCAGACAATATCAAGCATTCTGAAAATAGCGCACTAGTTGAGTATATTCGTTCAGGTCTTGAGACGTGTGCTGCAGGTCGACGCCGTCGGCGTAAACATGCACAAGCGGCTCGACGGCGTCAGGCAGTACAAGAATCCAGTGCTCCGGTCTGGTCTGAATCTTCACACCGTCCAGTAGCTCCATAGGCTTGTCCTGATGCTTTTCCACCAGAAGTCTCATCACGCGCCCTTTGCGCTCCCAAGGGCAGTGAACGGAATCGACCTGATAGACCAGCGGCGGTAACGCCGCTACTGCCTGCCGGAGCGTTCTGCCCTGATAGGTCAGATGCTCGAGAACCTGACCGAAGGTGAACATGGCGTCATAGCCATTCTGGAATTCTGGAAAAATAAAGCAACCGTTGGCACTTCCGCCTAGTACTGCATCGTCAATCCGGGCCGTAGAATTGCCAATTTCAGTCTCTGAAGCTTTACACCTGGTGACCTTGCAATCATAGCGGGCGGCGATGCGCTCTACCACCGAACTGGCGCTGACAGGCACAACGATAGAACGTGCAGGCTTGTCGCGAAGCACGATCTCAGCGACTACCGCCAGAAGGAGCTCACCTCTTATGATCTGGCCTGTTTCGTCTACCAGTGTCAGCTGTTCGCCGTTGCGTCCGATCTGAGCCCCGAGATCGGCATTGAGGGCCCGAACCACATCGGCCAGCTGCTTGCGCATGGCGATGCGCTCTTCCTGCCTGGGTGGATGTGCCCGGATGGAAGCATTGAGGACAACGGTCTCAATGCCGAGTTGTCCGAGCAAATCGGGCAAAATTACATGGGTCTCGGCCATGGCATAATCAATCACAACTTTCGGTGCCTGGGTAGTAAGCGCACCACCCTTGGTAAGGCGCGTGTAGTTGCTACCCGGTACCACGCAGAATGGCACTTTGTCTTGCTCGAAGACCTGCCCTTTGATGTTTTTCAGGTATTCGGACATGTAATATTCGCGAACGCGTCCCGGATAGCTGATATTGCCAATGTCGGACGGCAGAGAGCGTGGGAAATCTTCCTTGAAGAAAGTGGACTCGATTTTTCGCTCCATGGCTTTGGTGATGGCCACACCATCGCTGTCATAGAACTCCAGCCTCACTTTGCCGGGTTCGCGTTGCGATACCCGGGTGTGGATCAGACCGGCACAACGTTGGGTTTTCACGTAGTGTCTGGAGATTGGCAGGGGCATGGACTCCAGGTTCTGCACCTCTATGCCTACCGACATCAAGCCGGTCGTGATGGCGCGACTGATCATCCGGCTGACACCCCAGTAATCACGGCTTACCAGAACTGGACCACCTTTTAGGGTAGCGCCATAGGCTGCGGCCAGGTTAACGGCAAACTCCGGTGTGATCTCCACATTGGCCAGACCGGCCACGCCGTTTGCTCCGAAAAGATTGCGTGGAGCCTTTGTTCCCCAGATAACGGATTTCGTGACGCGAGCTCCGGAGTCTATTGACTTGTTTGGCCAGATACGTACGTCGGGGTTTATGAGGGCTTCTTCTCCGACCATGGAAGAGGCACCGATCACGGCTCCTTCAAGGATCTCGGCTGCACGGTGAATCGTGGCGTTGTTGCAGACGATGCAGGCGCGCAGCGATGCCTGGCTGCCTACATAGCTGTTTTGCCAGATGACAGGCTGTTTTAGAGAGGCTTTCTCCTGTATGACTGTGTTGTCGCCAATTACCGTATGTGCCTCGATTTGTGCATCTTTGCCGATGCGGCAGTTGCGACCAATTAAGATTGGCGGCTCAAGCTTGACCGATGAGTCGATCTGCGTACCTTCCCCCACCCAGATGCCAGGCTCGATCTGCCTGACGCCCATATTGATGTCCAGCTTTTGATCCAGCACGTCTTTATGGGCCTGTCGGTAGACAGCCAGATTGCCGATGTCACACCAGTAGCCAGCGGACACATAGCCGAACATCGGTTCGTTGCGCAAAAGCAAAAGCGGAAAAAGATCGTTGGAGAAATCTTGCTCACGTCCTAGAACGACATAAAGCATGACTTCCGGCTCCAGGATGTATATCCCTGTGTTGACGGTGTCAGAGAAAATCTCGCTGGCGCCCGGCTTCTCCACGAAACGCTGGATGCGCCCTTCGTTGTCAGTGATGACGACTCCGTAATCCAGAGGATTCTCCACGCGCTTGAGCACGAGCGTTGCCTTGGATTTCTTCTCCTTGTGGAAAGCGATGGCTTTGGTCAGATCGATGTCCGTGAGACCGTCACCCGAGATAACAAGGAAGGTCGTATCAAGCTCATCTTGAATAGCCTTGACGCAACCGGCTGTACCCAGCGGGCGTCCTTCTTCCGTGGAATATTTGATCTTGACGCCGAAATCGGATCCATCACCGAAATAATCGGAAATTACTTGCGGCAGGTAATGGAGCGTGAAAATTATGTCGGTGAAACCATGCTCTTTGAGGAGTGCCACAATGTGCTCGGACATCGGCTTGTTGGCCACCGGCACCATTGGTTTAGGCAAATGGCTGGTAAGCGGTCTGAGTCTGGTTCCAGATCCCCCAGCCATGATTACAGCCTTCATCAATACTTCCTCCTGCCTCAGTTGCTGATAGGTCTCAATCTGTTAGGACCGCTCCGTTTCCTGTCCCGATAGCACTTTCCTTGAAAGAGCCGGGGTGCCAGCTGCTGGCGCCGATGCCACACCGTCAGCGCCAAGGACCGCTGAAGACTTCAAGACATTGTTGTAGACCGCCGCCGTTTTTTCGGCGATGACTTTCCAGTTGTAGATCTGGCTGACTCTCGCGTAAGCGACACTGCGCAGATGCTCGGCCAGTTGCTCGTTGCGCAGCACTTCCAGGATACCCCACGTAAGGCTGGCGGAATTGCCGGCATAAGTGGTAATACCGTTGACATTGTGCTCGACGAAGTCGGTCAGCCCGCCGGCGTCGGAGGTGACGACAGGCACCTGGGCAGCCATCCCCTCGAGAGCGACGATGCCGAAGGGCTCATAGAGGCTGGGGATACAAACAACGTCGGCAATCTTGTAGAGACGGCGCAGGTCGTCGTCGCTGACGTATCCCAGGAACTGAACGTCATGGGAAATATTGAGCGACTGAGCTTGTCGCTTGAGATCGTCCAGATAATATCCGGTGCCGACCAGGAGGAAACGTGTGCCAGGGCAGGCATTGAGAACGCCAGGGGCAGCGTTGAGCATTACCTGCACCCCTTTCTCCAGGACCATACGTCCCACGTAAAGCACTATTTTTTGCCAGTCGGCGGCATACTGGCTGCGCAAAGGGCGCGGATCGAACTCGAAGTTGAACTGGTCGGGATCGATGCCGTTGGGAATAACACTTATCTTGTCGGACGGCATGGAAAAAAGGTTCTGCAACTCGAAGAGCATGTGCTGGCTGTTGACGATAACTGCCCAGGCTTCATATGTCAGTCGCCACTCCATCTGCGAAATATAACGCTGCAAGTCGTTGTGCAGACCATGCATGCGACCGGCTTCGGTGGCGTGCATGGTGGCGACAAGGGGCAGACCGAAGCCCTTCTTCATGACCCAGGCCGCGTCGGCAACCATCCAGTCATGTGCATGCACCAGGCAAAACGGAGTTTTGCGGTGAATTTCGATGGCGTACTGCAAGAGCCCGTAATTGAGGCGCGCCACCCAGGTCAAAAAATCCGGTGTCGCATCTGTTTGCGTTTTGACGCGATGAACAAAAACGCTGCCGTCCTGCTCGTGCTCGGGGGTGCCTGGATGATCCGCCGTCACAACATGCACTTCGAAACCCTGGTTGGGCAGCTGTTTGGACAGCTCAGCCACGACGCGCGCCAGCCCTCCGATCACTCTGGGCGGGTATTCCCAGGAAAGCATTAATACGCGTTTTGTCACTTTCTCACCTTCTGTTGCCTTTCTTTGCCTCTCTTTTTCAAGGAGTTCTCTGGCTGTTTTCTTACTCGCTTGCCAGAGGGCGGGTCATCAAAGACATGATCGCTTTCTCCGGTCTGGTCAGTCCTTTCAATGTTGCTTCGACTTGCCAGGCAATCGGCAGCTCGATGGCAAGTGTTTTCGAAAGTTCACAAACCGCCTCGGCCGTTGTTACACCCTCGGCGGTTGCTCCCAGCTCCTCCTGGGCGGCTGCTGCCGTCAAACCGAGGGCCATGTGATAGCCGAGGCGATAATTTCGTGAGAGCGAACTATAGCATGTGGCCACCAGGTCGCCCATCCCGGACAGCCCGGCAAGAGTTGAAGCTCGAGCTCCTAGCGCGACGGACACGCGCGTCATTTCGGCAAGTCCGCGTGTGACAAGGGCGGCTTTGGCGTTGGCGCCAAGAGCTAGCCCGTCCACTGCCCCGGCGGCGATGGCAATTATATTCTTGAGAGCGCCGCCGAGTTCCACGCCAGCGATGTCAGTATTGGAATAAACCCGGAAATTCGGGACACTGAGAGCTTCCTGCACGAAACGTGCGACAGCTTCATCCTTACACGCGATTACGCTTGCTGTGGGTAGTCCCTGCAACACTTCGGCAGCCAGATTCGGTCCAGACAGAGCGCATATGGGTAGGCCTTGCAGGCAATCCTCCAGTATCTGCGACATGCGCTGGAACGTTTTCAGCTCTATGCCCTTGGCAGCGCTGACGACCACCGGCATCCTCTGCGTGTTGCTCCTGAAACGATCCCCACCGGCAGACACCGCGGACTTGAGGGATTTTTGCACCAGTCCAGCTACCGGGCGCATTGTTTGCGCTGTGCAGCAAAGCAAGATAATTGCGGCTCCGGAAACACATTCCTCGAGATCACTTTCAATCGAAACCTCCTTCGGGATAGTTACAGGAAGGGGTCTGTCAATCCGGTGGCTGGTCTTGAGCGCCTCGACTTTCTGAGAGTCCCGGCTCCAGAGAGCCACTTCTTTGCCTGCAGATGCAAGGAGCCAGCAAAGAGTGGCGCCCCAACTACCTGCACCGAGCACTGCTATCTTGCCAGTCGAAGCCTGTGTCACCGTTCCCGAACACCACTTGTCAAAGGAGCCAAAGCGCGGACACCCATTGTATGAGATCTCAGAGCTGAGAGTCCTTACCAGCACCTTTGCTAGGAAGCTTTTTTCTGGCCGGCGCTCGGACACCTTGAATGCGCATTTGCAAGGCTTCCTGCTCGGCTTGCCGTCCCGTGCCCCAGGCTCTCCCGAGTCCCATGAGAGTCAGGGAGAGGAAGACAACAAGGGTCCACAACAGGTAGATCTGATAATCCTTTGGCACTATTGCAATCACAGCCCAGCCGCAGGCGGCGAACAATAAGCCTATCTTGACCAGTTGTTTGACTTCCCTGAGATCCAGTCCTTGGCAAAGCCGGTCAAAAACGATCGCCTGCCTGCTCGGAAGACTCTGAGCCGGCGGCATTTCGGTTTGAACAGGTTGCTCGCCGACGCCTTTCATGTTCAACTCCTGCATGGCCTCATCGATTGAGCAGCGCGAGCGCTGACACCACTGCAAGAGAATGATGCACTGCTCTATCTTCAGCTCCTGGCCCTCCAGACGCTGCAGCAATTCAAGCGTGCTCCCATAGAGCTCCCTGTCGATGATTCCATCCGCCAGCAAAGCTTTGACCGGGTCGCCTTTGAATTCCTGATTCCGTGCCAGGGCTTTTTGTACGGAGTGATCGTCAATCAATCCGGCATTCGTGAGCAAATTAATGATTGCCGCCGCTTGCTCGGGATCAGCGTCAAAAAATTTGAGCTCTTGTGCTACTTGCATGATGGATGTGCCGTCCTTACTGACCTGCCGCAGGACTTCGGAGGCCTGAGCCTTGTCCAGAAGTCCTTTCAACACCATTTCTTGCAGGGATAGAGCCGCTTCCAGTGACGTCTTATCAATCATTCCGGACTGGGTCAGTATCTGCCCGAACAGTCGTTTTTCTTCTAGCCCCAGCTCGACGGCGTCGAGGCTTTCGCTGTCAGTAATCAGCCCTCCGGAGGCAAGTATGTCACCAAGCTTCGTGCGCTTCAGCGGGCCAACAAAGATACCGAGCGTGGCAAGCGCTTCGGACAGGCCGACCCGCTTGCTGCGCATTTCCGTCAGCGCCGCGACTGCTTCCTGTCGCGTCAGCCGCCCTTCCCTGATCAAGACTAGCACTTCGAGCGCCAGTCCCAGCATGGCGTTTGTAATTGCCCCGTGCAGGACTAGAAAACGCCCGAACAGGACCCCCGACTCCTGCCTAGCGCGCAGAGCTTCATCATAGAGCTGCCTCGTCAGGAAGCCTGCCGCCAGCAGAAGTTCGCCGAGTGCGTGACGCTCTGGCGCCATGGCCGGTGTCACGCCCATTTCATTGAGGGCGTCGTCGAGTGAAATTCGCCTGAGCGACGCTGTCTTCAGGGCTTCGATTGCTGTGTCTTGAGAAACAAGCCCGTGCGCGATGAGCGATTGGCTCAGGAGCGCCGATTTGAGGTCTCGATCGCTCAAATATTCCAGCATCAAAAGGACCCTGCCGATAGGCTGGTTCGACTCTCTTGCCACGCGGGCAGCTTCTTCGAGGGGTTCGGCGGAGATGAGACCGGACTCGACAAGAAGCGAGCCGATACGGGGCACCCGCTTGGGTTTTTTGTGCGAAGAAGACATCGTCTGGGGCTTTACCGAAAAGAGCTCTTGCTTAGAGGATACTTTAAATCAATATGCCCGGGGCAGGAGTCAATTAATTTCAGGAGAACCTGCTTTCTGCCGTGCGGGGATCGAATGCGTCGCGCAGCCCATCTCCCAGAGTATTGAAAGAGAGCACTGTCATGAAGATAAAAAAGCCGGGAAAGGCAATCAGGTGCGGGTGAGTTCTCAAGGATCGCCAGCCGTCGGCAGCGAGAGTGCCCCAGCTGCAGGCTGGCGGCGAAAGCCCCAGCCCGATAAAGCTGAGCGTCGACTCGGAAAGGATGGCTGAAGGAACCGTAAACGTCAAAGCAACAATGATCGGACCCATGGAATTTGGCAAGAGGTGCTTCATGACAATGTCTAGTGCACCTTGCCCAGAGGCGCGCGCGGCTTCGATGAATTCCTCCTGCTGAAGCTGCAGCAGCTGTCCCCGCACAAGTCTGGCTGTTCCCATCCAGCTGACCAGTGAAAGAGCAATCAGGATGCCCAGCGTCCCGCGCCCGACGATGACGCCGACAAGAATCATGACAAGCAGGTCAGGCAGGCAATATGCAATATCGACTGTTCGCATCAGCAGGCTGTCGATGCCACCACCGCAATAACCGGCTATCGAACCACATACGGTACCAAGTACGAACGCCACAGCTGCCGTGACCAGTCCAATGGTCAGCGACAGCCGCGCTCCGTAGATGACCCGGCTGAGCAGATCACGCCCGAGTTCATCGGTGCCCATTGGATGCTGAAGGGACGGTGAGGCCAAAAGGGTGCGGCTTGTCTCATCAAAGGCATATGGAGTCATGTTTACTCCAAGCCAGGAAAGAAGGGCCACCGAGGCAAACAATGCTATCAGGCTCAGGGAAAGAATAGCAGCTGGCATGGACCTCAGGCGCCTCAGGCTGGGCGATATCGTCGCCGGGGAGACAGGCACTTCTGTCTGCGGCTCGAGCTGGGTGGATATTTGTCTTTTCGGCGAAGACATTTTCATCCCTGCACCTTCAAGCGTGGATCTAAGATGCTGTAAG